>JBJLFF010000023.1:0-28299 GCA_045565515.1 Puniceispirillales bacterium (SeqCode) | reverse complement strand
TCTAAAATGGTTTTTTTCCCTGAAACTATTGAAATTGGACACCATGATGCTCACCACAAGGTAGTTAAGGGTAATTGGAAAGTTAACAAAAAGTATTTAGAGGAGAGTGGAAGAAAGAGTTTAAATCATGGTGGTCATGAAAAATTTTCATATTTAATATCCCATGTAAATGTTGAACACGGTTTCATAGATTCTATACAAAAAATACTTTTTCCCATCTTTTCCATAGTTTTTTTATCTCTTCTAATTAACCATTTTTATCCTTCAGGTAATTATGATATTTTTAATTGGAGAATTGGAGGACAACTTACATTATTTCTAACAGTACCAGCATTAAAATTTTCTTTATCTGGTGAATTACCGAGTACTCATTATTTAAATTTTACTGATGCTTTATTTATTTGGGCAACTATAATAATTACATTCAATATGCTTATAGGAATTGTTAGCCATTATAAGATGGCGGAAGAGGGAGAAAATACTAACCGTTCTTTAGAAAAATTTGCCAGAACAGCAAGTCCTTTATTCGCATTATTAATAATAGGATTTTTAATGTATAATATATTCTATTGATCTTATCAATAATTTGAAATCTAATTTTTATAGAAAGTTTTTGAATCTATTTTCTTTATTTAAGTTAATATCATCAAGTCCCTCTAAGTCAAATGGGTTTTCTATATTATCTTGAATATTACTTAACATTACTAAAACCGAAGAATAAAGTATTGCTACTACAAAACCTAATAGATAAACATCGGTATTTAAATTAGCAAAATATGGTGCAAAAATAACAGGGAATATATTCAGAAATATTTTACTATATGCATTTAAACCTTTAGGAGTCCTATAGTCGGAAATTGAACTTAGTTTTTCAAAATTTGATATTACGTCATTTAAAAAGAAATTCAAATCACTGATACCTACATCTCTTAAATCTTCATTTTTTTTTGAGATTTTATTAAATAATTTATAAATGTCTTTTTTTATTAAATTATTTTTACTTTCATTTATTAAATCTAATTTAATTAAATCAAGTAGTTCAAATATAATTAATTTAATTTTATAAGAGTTCTTCGCTTCAATTTTTTTTGGCCAATTACAATGAGCAAAATATATTGATACAAGATTTGAATTAATAATACCATAATATTCTAATGCCCTGTCTCTTCTTTGGAATGCAGAGTTTATGCTGAAAACTATTGGGAATACAACAGCAAGACCAATTAATGAGAGTGGCATTTCTGCAATAATTTGAAAATAACCACAGAAAAAAGTAGCAACTAAAGAAATAATAGAAATTAATAAAACTCTAAAATTTAGAACGTATATAAAATCTTTTGCTAAGTTCAAAACGGACCTCTTCAAAGTTATTAGAAAGTAAAATATTTTAATATAGATGCATATTATGAATGAAAATAATATATTTTGTTTGATTTATTTATTTATTTTATTAAAACTTCATTAACAAATTAACATTACGTACAAACAATCTTATAAATAATAAATACTTGTTCAAACTGATGCACAAAACGTGTGTGTTGACAGATAGGGTGTATTGTATAATTGTTGGTATATAAAGGATTGCAACAGGCTTGGTGCTTATATAAGGGAAATCAGTCTCCCCGCTCGCACCACAATACTCACTTAAAAGGTATTAAGCCGTTGTAATTCAAGCATTTATTTTGCTGGGCTATCAAAGGTAAATTATACAGTCTTTTACTATTCTTGGGTTAATGAGGTTTGGTTAAAAACCACTTCACCTTCAGTTGTTTCAATCTTGATTAATTCTTTAACTTGTTTTTTTCTATCAGCTACAACAGCTCTTGCTTTTATAGCTGTTTCTTTGTTAGGAAAAACATTCATCAAAACTGCTTTATTAGGTGCAGTTTTAGTTATACTTATTTGAACTGCACCAACATCGGTCAATAACTTTGCAGATTGACTTTTAAAAAATTCAATCCACATATCCATTTGCATTTCATTTTGTGCAATAAAATTTGTTATAATTGCGTACATATTAATCTCCTTTAAATGTTACTTTTCAAAATTATGTTCTTCCTTGAGGGTGGACATTTCGATAATTGGTTCGCAAGTCTCACCAGAACAACAATCGTCAATATTGGATTTGCAAACTGTGCATTGATAGTGACCATGCACAACTACAGGTTTAATAGTTGCATGACATCTCGGACAGATTTGAACATTTGAAGAATTCATATTGCTTTATTAACAAATGTTCAGATATCTGACTAGACTTATGAATTCTCTAAGATTGTTTTTCTTCAGATATTTTTTTTTTCTTCTTCTTACACATCTCTTTTGAAACAACAGATGCAATAGCTACTGCAGCAATACCTCCTGCAATAGCACCAAACATTGTAAGCTTTAATAATTTTAATTTTATTAACGAATTAACCATATCTATTAAATAGTATTAAGTAAAAAAAAGACCAACTAAAATACAAAATCTCTCTCCCCATTCCATGCAAACACCCATACACCCCCAGTGGCCCTTGTACCCTCATGTTCATCTTTTATATTTAAACCTTAAATAGACTCTGTATCGCGTTTTAAGACTCTTTAAAGTCATGCAACCCATTGAGTTGCAATATTATCTTTGCTTGTTGCATCCCCTGACGACTCTTAAATAAAGCCGCACCCCACTAATGCACAAAACTTGCGTATTAACAGATGTATTGGATTATAAGTTTTTTTTTATAAAGGATTGCAACAGGCTTGGTGCTTATATAAGGAAAATCAGTCTCCCCGCTCGCACCACAATCACTCTAAATATTTAAAATCACAAAATTAATCTTGAGATAAAGAGTTTTGGTTAAATACTACCTCTCCTTCGCTTATTTCAATTTTTATGAACTCTTTAACCTGCTTAAGGTTACCTTGAATTGTTTTAAAAAAGTTGGTAGCAATTTTTTCATCGGGAAACACGGAATGTAAATAGGCTTTTTCTTTTTCTACTTTTGTAATAGTTAACTGAACTGCCCCAGCTTTTAAAGCTGCTTTAGCTCCATTATGTTTAAAATTTTCAATAAACATCCCTAATTGCACCTCATTTAGTGCTGAGATTTTTGATATTCTTGCGTACAATTTACTCTCCATAATTTAATTCTTAGTTTATATTTTCATATTATATAAATTTTTGCTAAGAAAATTAATTTGCCAATTAATAATTGTGAACTATTTGATTGATAAGGTGTTTGTGTTTATTTTACGAATGTTAAATAGTTCAGGAGATTATAAATGACTGATATTGTAGTTGTAATTGCAGGTATTCCATTAATTGTTTTTTTTATATATGCCATCTCTTACGATGGATTTAAAATGCTTAAAAAAACATTAAGTTACAAAATTTCCAACAAAAATATTAATTAGATTTCTTCTTTATTTAAAAAAAATTGTTTAGTTTATTTATAGAGTATGAGTTGTGAACAATTGATATATTATAATAAAAATTCAAATCACAGATTATTCTCCCTTAAGTAACTAAATAAATATTAATCATATATGGATAAAAAAAATGAGAATGGTAATAACATCCAAAGTTAAAGATGTTGATATATGGCTCTCATTTAGAGAGGAGAGACTATTAACAATTTCTAGATTTGGAACCAATATCTGGGAATATGTAGAGAGTGGTGGAAGTAATATAACAGCAATTACATTTGATGTTATAGACGAAAAATCAATGTATAAAGCACTTGATGATGACAATGTAAGATCAGAAATGTTAAGGCATGGTGTTCAACCAGAAACCATACTAAGTTTCAAGCAAAAAGTTTAATTTTTTTTCATTTTGAACTTTTGTTCAGTCATAAATAACCATTATTAATAAAATGAATACCAAATGCGTATATGGATTGAATTTTAAAAACTGGAACTCTTATATTAATAAAAGGTTCAAAACCGATATAAAATATATATGAAAATTTGTTTAAATAAACTATTTGATTAAAAATTTTCCTTTAAAATTACATACTTATGTAATTTTCAAAGTTTATAAAAAAAATAATTACAAGGATAAATTTAATTAACTGAAGGTGCAGTTGTTTTATACAAAATTTATTAACTCAAATATAAAAATAAAAATACAGGATGAAATGATGAGAATAATTTTATTTGTATTTATTATAATACTTTTTTTTCTTAAGATAAGTTATTGGTCTAGTGTTTACGCAAGCTCATTAGAAAATGTAAGGTTGATACCAAGCTATCAGTGTGTGAAAATTTTAAATAATGGAAAGATAAATAGTCGACCAGCTGATGGTGATGGAAGGTTTTATTCAATTTTTTATAATAATAATGATTACATTATTGAGATTATATATAATAAAAATATGAAATCTTATAATTGCCTTGGAGGAAATAATACTAATCAAATCAAATAATCTTTTTATAGGATACTTTAATGCAAGAAACTAAACTCCTCAGTTACACGACGATTGATTTTCAAACTAAAGCACAAATGAATTTATATATTAAATATATTGAGCAAGTTGAAAATGATAAAAATTCCTCTGAAAAACTTCAAAAAGCAGGATTATTAAGAAGAACACACTCTCAAATATGGAATTCTCAAAACGTCTTTAGATTAGGAATATCGTTTGAATATAAAGATGAACAATGCTTTGGCAAAGTTCAAAAATTATTAAGCGAATTTATGGATAATGTGGAAACAAAAGAATTGCTTATGAATACAAAGATGTCTGCTTCAAGAGGTATTGTTTTGGTAGATAAATTATTTAATTTTTAAATAAAGACTTTTGTGATGGTATATAAAGAATTTAATTGGGAAACTAAAAATTTTATACTAAAAAGATTTAAAATTAAAGTTTTCAAAACACTTGAGAATCAAAGCTGGGTTGAAGCACCTAAAAAATGGCAGTTACTCTTATCAAGTGGTTTTAATATAGTTTGGAATAACATAGAGCATAATAAACCTATTAAGAATGGTGAGAGTGTTTGGGTTGTTACAGGTTGGAAAAAAACAATTATTCATTCTGATCCACAAAATCCATTTGATCTAAAAGAGAGAGAAAAAAAAAAGTTTGAACCTAGAATTTTTGTCGATACTAATCAAAATGAAGAAATTTCTTATGATAATATTCAATCAACTAAGAATAGCACCGAAGCTTTTATGAGTGAAATGTGGCAAAAATATCTTAAAACTAATGACCTAGAGAATTTAGCAAAAGCATCAGAAAGAGCACCTTTTTTTGGTCAAAAAGAAATGTCTTTAGAAATTGCTAAAAAGCTTAGAGAGCAGAAAGAATAAGTTTAGTTTTTTAAAAGTTCATTGAAAGCTTGGTTGAATCTTTTGTTATCAATTTTTTTAGTAATTTTTAAAGACATTATTTTATCATCAATTTTTAGATCACTTTTACCTAAAATTTTTTTTAATACTTTTTCTTTTTGAAATTTTTGCTTTATTAGATCACTTTTCATTTTTTTTATAGAAAATTTCTAAAAATATATTATTTAATTAATGAACTTTAATATGAATTAAAATTTATATGTATAACAAAATCAAGTTATTTTTATTACTAATAATTTTTAATATATCTGCAAATTCTCAAAATTATCTTGAAAACTACAAATGCATAGAAACCAATTTATTTAAGATATATGACGACGGTTTTTATTATGAGAAAGATTTAATTAAAAACTATAATTTTAATTTAACTAATAGCCACATTATATTTATTGATGGCTCACCTGGATCCAAAAATTATATAAAATTACCTATAAAAAATAGAAATGGAGAATATTTAAAAATATATCAAGATAATATTAATTTAAGCATTCAATTTGGACCAGAGTTAAATTTAGAAGAAAGTGAAAGAACATATTATTTAAAATATTCCCATAATGATATTTCTTATTCAGAAATGTCATATTCACAGTGTCAATTAATTAAATAATTTAAATATTTGGTCTTTTATTCCAAAAACATAAGTCTTTTTCTAAAGAATATGCCGCCCTTAATAATAAAGCTTCACTGAATGGCTTTCCAACAAGTTGTATGCTTAAGGGCAAACCATTAGGGTCAAAACCAGAAGGAATACTTATAGCAGGAAGTCCTAAGTAGTTTATAGGTCGAGTATTATGCCCTATCCTTCTAACCAAATTAGCAGCCTCTTTATTAGCACCCAAATCACTATCTTTAATAGTGGGAATATAACATGGCCATACAGGAGCTATAAATAAATCAACTTCATCAAAAACTTTTGCAATTATATTTTTTATGAAACTAATTCGATATTTTTTTAATTTTTCATATTCTTCTGAATTAGTGAAAACTCCTGATAAAATTCTCATTAATGTTTGTTGGTTGAAATCTTTATGTTTATTTAATGCTACTTTCTTATGAGACAGTGCAGCTTCAGTGGAAATTAAAAGCATATTTAAATCATTTGCAGTTTCAATATCTGGGATTTTTATGTCAGAGCAAATGGCTCCTAATTTTTCGCAAATTGAAAATGTTTTTGTAGTTTCCAAGCTAACACCTTCATCACTTCCTTCTAAAAAATAATTTTTTGGAAGACCAATCTTTATACCTTTTATTCCCCTTTTCATTTCAGAAATATAATTTGGAACCTTAACATTTACTGAAAGATGATCATTATCATCATGAACTGCTAAAATTTGGAGAATAGTCGCAGCATCATAGACTGTTCTAGACAAAGGCCCAACGCTATCTAGAGAAATGGACAGAGGGAAAACTCCGTCTCTACTTATTAAGCCTTGCGTTGGTTTTATTCCAAATAGACCACAGGCTGAAGCTGGAAGCCTTACAGAACCGCCTGTATCAGAGCCTAATGCAACAGGAATTATGCCAGCAGCAACAATAGAAGCAGAACCAGATGACGAGCCTCCACATACATAATTTTTATTCCAAGGATTCTTAGGTGTTCCCGCATAGTCATTATGACCAGTCACTCCAAAAGCATACTCCACAGAAACCAGTCTTCCACAATCAATTGATCCTGCTTCATCAAGTAATGATATAACTTTCGCAGTTTGATGCGATTTTACATTTTGTCGACTTTTTGAACCTCCCTCATTTGGCCAAGCTTTCCCATTTTTTATAAATCTTTGAAAAAGCTCTTTATGAGCTAATGGCACTCCATATAAAGGTAACTCAGAATCACTATTTTTAATTTTATTAGCTTGACTAATAGCAAAATCTTTATCAGTAAATTTCAACGCATCAAGTGTCTTTCCTGTCGATTCAAGCTCATCAATTACACTTTCTAAAATTTCATAAATATTATTATTTTTAGAGATTAAATTTTTAATTTCTGAAATAGATTTAAAACTAATCATTTGATTTTGATTTTAAAAATTCAACATATACATCTTGAACAGTATCTGGGGTATTATGATCTATAATTTTATTTTTGAGCGTTTCTAGTTGTTTTTGGCTAATGTTAAACACATTATCAATTAATTTATTATCAATATTAGCTTCAATAAGCTCATTTAAAATTTTTGTTTGATAATCATTATCTATTGTTTTGCCCATTGAATAGCATCCTCTAGTCGGTCATCACCCCAAAAAATTTCATCTCCAACTATAAAAGTTGGGCTTCCAAAAACATTATTTATTTTAGCTTTAGCAGTATTATTATTATATTTTGTGATTATTGTAGATGATTTTGCTTTTGCAATAACTTCTTCTGGATTTAAATTTAATTTTAATAGAGATTTATTCAAATTATCTTTACTGCCTGCTTCATTGTGATCAATAAACCATAATTTATATGTTTCTTCTAGATATTGAAGTATCCATCCCTCCTCAACACCAACAACAGCAACACTATTAGCTAAATCCAAGTCTTTTAGAGGATACGGTACTGGAACATTAGGCACAGTAATTTTATAAATCATAGAGCGCCTTTGAATGTCTCTCCACATGTGATCAACTTTTGGTTTTTTTGAAGGTGGAAATGGAATATTATCCATATCTTTCATTACAGTACGAACACTAAAAGGGTGAAAGTTAAGATTAATATTTTTATTTTCAATAATTTTTCTTAAACGAGAAACAGATAAATAAGTATATGTACTTCCTATGGAAAACCAAAAATTAATTTCTTGCATTAATAACCTCAATAAATTTAATTTATAATGATAAAATAGTATTAGGAATATAACAATGCCTGTAATAAATCAAATAGCTGATTACTTCGATGAAATGAAAGAATGGCGACAGCATTTACATGCAAATCCAGAACTTCAATTTGACTGTTATAATACTGCACATTTTGTAATTGAAAAATTAAAAGAATTTGGAATAGAAGAAATACATAGTGGTATTGCTAAGACTGGCTTAGTTGCAATAATAAATGGCAAAAAAAAAGGAGGAACTATTGGTTTAAGAGCAGATATGGATGCTCTGCCATTAACTGAAGAAACAAATCATAAGTATAAATCTAAAGTAGAGGGTGTTATGCATGCTTGTGGACATGATGGTCATACTACCATGCTTTTAGGTGCTGCAAAATATCTTGCAGATACAAAAAATTTTGCAGGAAGAGTTGCTTTGATTTTTCAACCTGCCGAAGAAAATGGAGGTGGTGCGGGTGTCATGTGTAAAGAAGGTATAATGGACAAATTTTCTATCGATAAAGTTTTTGGAATACACACCTTACCTGGCGCTCCTTTAGGCAGATTTGAAACAAATTCAAACACTGTTTTTGCTGCATCAGATGATTTTACTATAAATATTAAAGGCAATGGGGGTCATGGAGCTTATCCTGAACAAACAGTAGATCCAATTATAATGGCAACTCATATTTCACAAGCGATGCAGTCAATAACCTCCCGTAATATTCCAGCTTTAAAGCCCGTTGTTATATCTATAACTCAAATTCATTCAGGAACTGCGTATAACATAATTCCTGAAACTGCTTTCATAAATGGAACGGTAAGAACTTTAAATAAAGAAACGCAGGAAGTTGTTAAAAAACGAATAGAAGAAATTTGTGAAGGTTTTTCAAAAGCATTCAAAGGTAAAATTGAATTGAATTACAATTATGGGTATCCAGCAACAATAAATTATAAAGATGAAGCTGAGTTTGCATCCAATGTGGCAAAGCAAATATCGGGAGAAGATAATGTAAACAGTGACGCTGAACCAGATATGGGTGCAGAAGACTTTTCATACATGCTTCACGAAAGACCAGGAGCTTTTTTGAATTTAGGTCAAGGTGACGGGCCAGGGGTACATAGTACAAAATTTAATTTTAATGATGAATTATCTCCAATAGGAGCTAGTTTTTTTGTAAAACTTATAGAAACAGGACTTCCTTTAAATTAAAAATTTATTTAGGAACTAATTCTTCGAAGCATTTTTTTTTATGGTTGAAGTTCCATAAAGATGAATTCTCTAAATTAAACCACCATCCATGAAGTTTTAATTTTTTATTTGACACTAATTCTGACACCCAAGGGAAAGTCATCAAATTATTTATAGAGTTTATTATTGATTTTCTTTCTGCAAGGTGTTGTGTCGAACCAGGCCAATTTTTAAAATCTAATTCTAAGATAGATTGTTTTGAAATTTTAATCCAACTTTCTAAAAATTCTCTTTTATTAGAATTTCCATGATTCAAACCATCTTTTTCATTTTTACAAATTTCACAAAGTGCTGATATACCACCACAGAATGCATGGCCTAATACAACAATATGCTCTACTAATAAATCTTTTGTTGCGTACTCAATAGCTGCACTCACACCATGATAGCCTTCATCTGGCTCATATGGTGGAACAAGATTAGCAACATTGCGTACAACAAACAGTTCACCTGGCTTTGCATTAAATAATATTGCTGGATCAACTCTTGAATCAGAACAAGAAATAATCATAACTTTTGGCTTTTGGCCTTTTTTAATTAGATTTTCAAAAAAAGATTTCTCTTTTGAAAAATAATTATCTCTGAAATTTTGGAAACCATTAATTAAAGGTTTTACCATATTAAACTCCAAATAAGTTTTAATTTGTTCTTTTAAGGAACTTCTATTTTTTGATGAACTTCAACAATATTACCTTCAGGATCATAAAAAAATATTTGATGCCACTCTGCTGAAAATGTTGTTCCATAGTCTGCATATTTAATTTTATTTTTCTCAAGAATATTAATAAATTCTGACAGATCATCTGTTCTAAATGCGATATGCCCTTTTTCTACTGGATTAATATGCCTGTTATGTTGACTAGCTATATCAAGGTTTTTTTCTGCAAGATGCATTTGAATTTTGCCTTCAGTAACAAATTTTATTCTACCATTATATCCAGAACTGTCTGTGGCCTTTGTTCTAACAAAATTATCTTCAGGTATACTTTCCATTTGAAGAATATTTTTGTAGAAATTATTTAATTCGTCCACATCTTTTGTAACATAATTAATATGATGGAATTCTAATTTCATAACTTAAAATAAAAATTTAAAAATTTTATAATATTTATGAATAATATTACATTTTTATAATTTTAAAACTATTTAAAATTAATTTATTGTCATTTAATAATTTTAAGCATTTAGTTAAAAATTAAATATATACTTTTCATAAACTTTATATTGAACAAACAAATTTAATTGATCAAACGAATAACATTAATTAAGAATTTTATATTTGTATTAATGTCATTAGAAGAGATTTAATCATGCCACAAAACTATGATTATATAATTGCTGGTGGTGGTTCAGCAGGCGCAACACTGGCTGCAAAATTAGCTGAAAAATCAGATGCGAGTGTTCTACTCATCGAAGGCGGAGGAAGTGGTAAAAGTCTCTTCACAGAAATGCCTGCAGGCAATGGTTTTATTTTTGGAAATCCTTCTTATGACTGGATGTTTGAGAGTATTCCTCAAAAAGGGTTAAATGGAAACAAAATATACTATCCAAGAGGTAAAGGACTAGGAGGATCATCTTTATTAAATGGAATGATATATATAAGAGGCAACCCAATTGACTTTGATAGATGGAGACAAAAAGGTTTAGAAGGATGGTCATATGCTGATGTCCTACCATACTTTAAACAGTCTTCTAATGCACAACATAGAAAAGAAAATATCTTTCATTCTGCAAGTGGTCCGTTAAAAATATCCCCAGCTGGGAATGACGATTTAATCAATAAATCATTTATAGATGCATGCATTCAGGCTGGAGAAAAATACAATGAAGACTTTAATGGAATAAAACAAAATGGTGTAGGAAGATATGACAGTACAATTTTTGGAGGTATAAGAAGCTCATCTAGAAAATCATATTTAGATAAAAAAATTAAAAATCTTACAATTCTTAAAAATGAAAGAGTTCTAAAGGTAATTTTAAACAGAGATAAAGCAACTGGTATTCAGCTCAAAGATAGAGTTATTAATTCTCAAAAAGAGATTATTCTAAGTTTAGGTGCATTTGGATCACCTCAGTGTTTGATGCTATCAGGAGTAGGACCAGAAAAACACCTAAAATATCATGGTATTGATATGAAATTAAATCTACCTGGTGTTGGTTCTTCATTATATGATCATCCCAATTTTCCAGTGCATTTTTCTCTTAAAAATGAAAATTTAAGTATGGCTAGATATCAACGTTTAGATAAAGCAATAATGATGGGTCTAGAATATATTTTTTTTAAAAAAGGGCCAGCTGCCTCATCTTTCTGGTCTACTTCACTTTTTCATTCTTTATATAATGAAGATTTACCTGAAATTCAGATAAATTTCACGCCAATGGTAGTAAAGGAAGAGGGAAAACGAGCAAAGTTTTCAATACAAAATTTTCTAAATTTAGGAAAAGCTGTAATTGCAAGAGGTAAAAGTGCTATCCCAGGTGTACAACTAGATATAAATTTACAACAGCCTAAAAGTGTTGGGTCAATTAAACTTTCTTCACCAAACCCCTTTGATAAGCCAATAATTGACCCAAATTATTTGAGTGATCAAAGAGATATTGAGGACTTTACTAAAGCATTTAGACATTTAAGATACATAACAGAGCAAGATGCTTTCAAAGATGTTCTTAGTTCTGAGATATCACCAGGTGCAAATGTAAAAACTGATGATGATATCCATTCGGCTATAAGAAACCTAACAACTACTGGTCATCATCCTGTATCAACTTGCAGGATGGGAAGTGATAATGATAAGGGTGCAGTTTTAGATAATAAATTTAGAGTACGTGGAACCCAGAATCTACGAGTTGTGGACGCCTCAGCATTTCCAGATCAAATTAATGGAAATATAAATGCTGCGGTTATTATGATGGGTGAAAAAGCTGCTGATATCATACTTGATATTCCACCATTAAAAAGAGAAGATCCAAGAGAAACAACGATTTAAAAGGGTTAAATATGAAAGTTTATAATTGTTTTATCAATAATAAATGGGTGAAACCAGAAACAGGCAAATGGCTATATTCAGAAAACCCTGCAAATGCTGAGAATTGGGCAAAAGTTCCAGATTGCAATTTCAATGATGTAAATAAAGCAGTGAAATCAGCTAAAAAAGCATTCTATGATGGTGAATGGAGTAAAATTTCTCAAGCACAAAGAGGAAGATACTTAAGAAAGATTGGTGAAGTAATCAGCAAATACTCTGATCACCTAGGAGAAATTGAAACTAGAGATAATGGTAAACTTCCGAAAAATATTACCCCTTCTTTAAAGGATGGTGAGTGGTTAGTAGATAGTTGGCACTATTACGGTGGCATGTGTGATAAATTTGAGGGTAAGTTACTACCTTCAGAAGTTCCAAATATGCATAATTATATGAATTGGGAACCATTTGGGGTTGTTGCACAAATTCTTCCTTGGAACTCTCCATTGGGTACTCTTTTTTGGAAACTAGCTCCTTGTTTGGCTGCTGGAAATACAGTTGTACTAAAACCTTCAGAACATGCAAGTTGTTCAATTTTAGAATTAATGGATGTGCTTCTAGAAGTAAAACTTCCACCAGGTGTAATTAATGTTGTAACAGGATATGGAGATACTGTTGGTGAACCTTTAATTGACCATCCAGATGTAAAAATGGTTTCATTTACTGGTGGAACTAATGGAGGGCGAGCAGTAGCTTCTATTGCCGCAAGAAAAACTAAGCCAATTGTCATGGAACTGGGAGGAAAGTCTCCCCAAATTGTTTTTCCAGACGCAGATATTGATTTAGCTGTTAATGGGATTATTTCTGGTATCTTTCCTCCAGGTGGTCAAAGTTGTATTTCAGGATCTCGAATTCTCATTCATAAATCTATTGTTGAAAAATTTACAAAAAAGTTTGTATCTATTTCTAAGAGGGCTGTAGTTGGTGACCCATTAGTTCAAGAAACTCAAATTGGCCCAATTGCTAATAAAAAACATTATGAAAGTATCCTTAAAAATATCATAAAAGCAGTTAACGATGGCCACAATCTTATTTTGGATGGAAGGATACATTGTAAAAAGAAAGGATATTTCATTGGCCCTACTATTTTTTCAAATGTTCCAAATAGTTCTTATTTAGCTCAAAATGAAATTTTTGGTCCGGTTGCATCAACAGAGACTTGGGAAGATGAAGAAGAAGTTATTAGAAAAGCTAATGATACTATATTTGGACTTGCGGCTGGAATATGGACTAAAGATTCTACAAAAGGAATGATGGTGGCAAACAAAATTGAAGCTGGTACAGTATATATAAACAACTATTTTAATGCGGCCACACAAAGCCCTGTTGGTGGTTATAAACAATCAGGCTATGGTAGAGAGAATGGATGGGAAGGGATGAGGTGCTTTATGCAAACAAAATCTGTTTGGCTTTCTACAAATCCTAACGAACCAACACCTTTTTAAAAAGCTTTTGGTTTTTACCTGAAAGCAAGAGGAAATGTATTTAATTATATAGAGATCATTTTATTAATACTGGATTTAGCCTCATCGCCCCTTATTTTCATCAGGTCTAAATATTCTTTATTATTCCAATCTAAAATTGCTTTGGTAAAATTATTTTTCTTTTTGACTTTTGAAAACCAATTAGAAAGAAATTTTTTTTCTTTATATAAAAAAGATAAGTTTAAGTGTTCAAATCTTGTTAGGTAAGGAGTATATGAAGCATCAGCAAGTGAATAATTATCTCCTGCTAACCACTCATTTTGCGATAAATGCTTATCTAGGCTATTAAATAATTTTATATACTCATTGAAGGCATCTGGTAGAAACTTTGATTTCAAACCATTGAAAATAGTGTCTTCACTAATTTCTCTCCTTTTTTTATCAGGCATCAATAAAATAAGCTTTTTTATTTCATCAACAGAATATTTTTCTAAAAACTGATGTCTAAATGCAATACAAGAACTAATGACAGCAATTAACGAATGTAACTTTTCATCAATTTTTTTATTCCATAATCTCATAAGAGCTATATTGTATGCTTCTCTAGGCTTTAGAGAATTTTCAGGGAATGCATCATCCAGATATTCCATAATAACAGTAGATTCTATAATAATCTGATCCCCATCAATTAAAGTTGGAACCACTCCATTTTCATTAAGTTTTGAAATGTATTCTTTTGATCTTGTTTCACCTTTCCTTAAATTCATATGATGGCCGTGCCAACTCAAATTCTTTTCCTCTAATACTAAGCGAACTTTTTGGGAACAACTTGACATGTCATTATGGTAAAGTTGTAAATTTGACATCAAAATATCTCCTTAAGAAAATTGTTTTGGACTTAATATTCCATTTTTATTAAAATCTTCTTCAAAAAACTTTTTCTTATTAAATTTATACCAGTCGTCAAAGATCCATTCATCCAAATATTCTAGTGGTTTATTAGGCATATATATTTCTGTTTTAATTTTTAATTTTTCATTAACTTTGTAAGAATAGGTATTAAA
Source organism: Puniceispirillales bacterium (SeqCode) (assembly GCA_045565515.1). Lineage (GTDB taxonomy): Bacteria > Pseudomonadota > Alphaproteobacteria > Puniceispirillales. The sequence goes on along the minus strand of JBJLFF010000023.1, from coordinate 13,412 downwards.
TCTTGAATAGTTGTCACCCTCAAATAAATCTAATTTATTAATAATTTCTGAATTGACCCCATAAACTAAAAAACCATCAATTCGATTGTCAGATAAGGGGTCGCTGATTATTAATGGATAGTTAGTATTTTTAACTTTAAATAATTTATATCCTTTAATATATGCATCTATTAAAATTAAATTATTTGCTTGTTGATCTAATACTGCTTCTCTAACCTCACGAGAGCGCAGAGTTCCATAGAAAAAAAGAGTTTTATCTTGAAATTTATCCATATTATACTTTCAAGTTATTAATCCATAACATAGCGAAAATTTTTAATATCTTTATCAAGATCTTTAAAATTTATTGTTTTTTGGTCAGGCACAATAAAAAGGCATTGCCTTCCATAAGTTTCTTCTTTTTGAATATAATTTTCAACAAGATGGTAATATGGACGGTTGCAATAATCATCAAAGATAATCTTTGTACCTTTTTTAGCATATTTTAAAGACGTTAAAAAACAACAAACACGAAATCTTCCATCTATTAACACTGTATCAGGACTTGATAACTGTCTCCATATCCAATCATTATAGGCATTAAAATTGGAGGCAAAATCATAACTTAAAGGCCATCCCCAGTTACCAACTTCTCCCAAATTAATTAGTTTTATATTTAATCTATTTTTAAATTTAATATTTGTAGACTTAACGCTTTCAATCCATACTTTAGATGTATCGACTGAAAAAACATTTGCTTGAGTATTTTTTAAAACCCAGTTCGTAGAAAGACCACAACCATACTCACCATAAATTTTGGTTTTAGATAAAATTTTTTTAAATAAGTTATCGTTACCATCGAATAAAACATTAGTTTCAATAGTCATAAGTATAATCAATCTTTATTTTTATTGTGATAAATTAACTTCACACAATTAATTTTCTTATTGAGTGAAATACTAAATAATTTCCCTTTTCCAACAACTCTAAAACCAGTTTTTAGTAATACATTTGCAGAAGCTGAATTACCGACTAAATAGTTTGCAAATATATCACAATTATTATCTTTTTCTAAATAACTTAAAGCTCCAGTAACCGCTTCAGTAGCATATCCATTTCCCCATTTCTCATATGCTATCCAGTAGCCTAACTCGTAACTATTTAATTTTACTTGTTTAAAACCAATACCTCCTATTAAACTTTTTTTATAGAAAATATTAGATTGAAATTCACTTTCATTTGTTAGCTTTAACCAATATTCTGCATCTTTATTTGAATATGGGTGGGGCACATTAGTTAAAAATTTGCAAACTTCCCAGCAGTTTAATTCATTTATAAGTTCTTGCTTATCTTCATCACCAGGTTTTTTGATTTCTAATCTTTCAGTTTTGAATTTCATTTAATTTTTTCCAAAGAAAGTAAAAATCATATTAAGTCCGTATTTTTTTCTTTAATCATATCAATCAAAGCATTTTCAGCATTATTAAAAATTTTATCTTTTTGAAGAACCATTTGGTATTTTCTTGGAGGCAAATTAATAGATGAGGCTTTTAGAATATTGTTTTCCAAAGCTAAACTGACTACATGTCGTGAAATAAATGTGACCCCTACTCCTGCAATAACAGCTTCCCTTACTGACTCATTGCTTGGCAATTCAAGAATTATATCTAAATCAGACCATGAAAGGTTATTTTTTATTACAAGATCTTCTAAAACTCTTCTTGTTCCTGAACCTTGTTCTCGTACAATCCACGGCAGTTTTTTTATATCAATAGAATCTTCTGACATTCCAAGTGATGCCCAACGTGTTGTTGATGCTACTAAAGCTATCTGGTCATGATCAACTTCCATCAATTCCAATTTATCAGAACTAACTTGCCCTTCAACAAAACCAATGTCAGCTTTACCTTTAACTACTGAATTTTCAACAGAACGAGTATTAGACATAGTGAGATGCAAAGAAACTTCAGGATTTCTTGCATGAAACAAGGCTAGTCTTCTTGGAAGCCAGTAATTTGCTATAGTCTGACTTGCTGCAATATTTATACTTCCAACAGTTTTTTCACTTATTAATTTTAAAAACTTTGTTGCACTCTTCGCACTAGCTAAAGCTTTCTGAGCTTCAGGTAGAAAACGTTTGCCAACTTCTGATAATATGATTGATCTTCCAACTCGTTCAAAAAGTTGTATTTGATAAATGTTTTCTATTGCTGCAATTGAAGCTGAAGCCGCAGATTGTGTAATTCCTAAAAAGTCGGCAGCTTTAGTTACGTTTCCAATTTCTGCAATTGTAATAAATATTTTTAACTGATTTAAAGTCATTACTATTCATAACATAAATCGATTGTTTATACAATTATAAGTAATTAGACTTATCAATTAATTTTGTTGTAGTTAATAGTAGTTGCAAATTATTACGCAATTTTAATATTAATGATCAATAAGGACAAAATTAATGTCTACTGAACCTAAAGTCGATATATCTTCAAAAGTATCAGATGAAGTAAAAAAAACGACTTGCTATATGTGTGCATGCAGATGTGGCATTAACGTTCATGTCAGAGATAATAAAATTAGATACATTGAAGGTAATAGAGATCACCCAATAAATAAAGGGGTTTTATGCGCAAAAGGATCCGCAGGCATCATGCAGCATTACTCTCCTGCTCGACTTAAATCACCTATGAAGCGATCTGGGCCAAGAGGATCTGGACAATTTGAAGCAATTAGCTGGGAAGAAGCATTAACAACAGCAAAAGATTGGCTTGAACCTATTAGAAGAACGGACCCTAAGAAATTAGCCTTCTTTACAGGTCGTGATCAATCTCAAGCACTTACAAGTTGGTGGGCGCAACAGTTTGGGACGCCTAATTTTGCTGCTCATGGTGGATTTTGTTCAGTTAATATGGCAGCAGGAGGAATTTATACTGTAGGAGGTGCTTTTTGGGAATTTGGTGCTCCTGATTGGGACTTAACTGAAATGTTTGTTCTTTTTGGAGTAGCGGAAGATCATGACTCAAACCCAATTAAAATAGGTTTAGGAAAACTTAAAGGCAAAGGTAAAAAGGTGGTTTCAGTTAACCCTGTGCAAACTGGTTACGCAGCAATATCTAATGATTGGTATAGCATCACTCCTGGCACCGATGGATTATTAATTCTCTCACTTATTCGAGAGTTAATGTTATCAGGTAATATTGATATAGATTACCTTCGAAGATATACAAATTCACCTTGGCTAGTTATTCAAAATCCAGGAAAAGATAACGATGGTCTTTTCCTCAGAGATAAAAATGGAGACCCTCAAGTAATAGATAGGTCAACAGGCAAAGTTGTCTCACACAAAACAAAAGGCATTAGCACTGAAATGCGTGCTGAAGTAAAACTTGATGACGGCAGTAAAGCTATCACAGCATTTATGATTATGAGTGAAACATATATTGATGAAGCTTATTCACCAGAAGTAATTACTGACAAAGTAGGTATTTCAGCTTCACGTATAAGAAAGTTTGCATCTGATCTAGCTGAAGCTGCTTTTAGTAAGGAGGTAGTTATTGATCAACCATGGATTGACTGGAAGGGTGAGAAGCATAAAAAAATGATTGGCCGCCCTGTTTCTATGCACGCTATGAGAGGAATTTCTGCGCATTCAAATGGTTTTCAAACATGCAGAGCCCTTCATATTTTACAGTTAATTTTAGGTTCTATTGAAGTACCAGGAGGATGGAGATTCAAACCTCCTTATCCAAAACCACCAGAAGCTCATCCTAAGCCTGCGGGAAAACCACACCAAATTAATGCAGGAGAACCACTTTCTGGGTCACCGTTAGGATATGTTCTGGGTCCGGAGGACTTGCTTTTAGACAAAGATGGTAAAGCACAAAGAATTGACAAAGCTTTTAGTTGGGATGCGCCTATGGCAGCGCACGGATTAATGCATATGGTCATTTCTAATGCTGTTGCTGGAGACCCTTACAACATTGACGTTTTATTTATGTATATGTCTAACATGGCTTGGAATTCATCTATGAACACAAGAGGTGTCATGGAAATGTTGACTGAAAAAGATTCAGAAAGTGGCGAGTATAAAATACCCAAAATTATTTATTCAGATGCATATTCTTCAGAAATGGTTGCATATGCTGATTTAATACTCCCTGACACAACATATCTAGAACGTCACGACGCTATTTCTTTACTAGATCGGCCGATTTGTGAAGCAGATGCAGTAGCAGATGGAATTAGGTGGCCAGTTTTCAAACCTGATCGAGATGTAAGAGGATTTCAATCAGTTTTATTGGACTTAGGAGCCAGACTTGGACTTCCTGGTATGGTAAATGATGACGGAACACCAAAATACAGTGATTATGGTGACTATATAATAAATCATGAAAGAAAACCTGGTATTGGTCCACTTGCAGGGTTTAGAGGAAATGGTGAAAAATCTGGACGTGGAGAACCCAATCCCGGTCAAATTGAATTATATAAAAATAATGGGGCTTTTTGGCATAAAGATATACCTAAAGAAGCAAGATACTTCAAAATGGCAAATATGGAATATCAAAAGTTTGCTGTTAATATAGGTATTTTTGATAAGCCAGAGCCATATACTTTTCAAATCTACAGTGAACCCCTTCAGAAATTTCAATTAGCCGCTATAGGTCACGGAAATATACAACCACCAGCACATTTACGATCCCTTGTTAAATCTTGTTTTACACCTTTGCCAATTTGGTATGAACCTTTTGAAGGAGAAACTGTATCTAAGGATGAATTTCCATTGCACGCCTTAACTCAACGTCCAATGGCTATGTATCACTCATGGGGATCACAGAACCCTTGGCTGAGACAGATACATGGACAAAATCCAATGTTCATTCCAAGAAAAATTGCTTCGAAACTTAATCTTAAAGATGGAGATTGGATTTGGGTTTCTTCTCATCATGGCAAAATACGTGTCCCAGTTTTTATTATGGCTGGATTAAATGAAAATACTATTTGGACATGGAATGCAATTGGTAAAAGAAAAGGAGCATGGCAACTAGACGAGAATGCTCCAGAAGCTAAGAAAGGATTTTTATTAAATCATCTAATCCATGAGCTACTACCTGCTAAAAATGATGGTCAGAGATGGTCAAATTCAGATCCAATAACAGGACAAGCTGCTTGGTTTGATTTAAAAGTAAAAATAACTAAAGCAAGTGTTAATGAACCTGCTGAAAGTTACCCTCAATTTCCTCCTCTCCCTAAGTCAAATGGCATTGTTGAAGAACCTTCAAAAAATCTTAGATACGGTATCGAATGGACAACAAATCAAAAAACTTTAGAAAAGATAAAGTAAAATGACCTCCTTGCCAGAACCATCAGCAATCAAACTTGGCTTAGTAATTGACCTTGACACCTGCGTTGGATGCCAAGCGTGTGTTGTTAATTGCAAGGAATGGAATACATCAGGTTACGGGGCTCCACTGAGTGATGAAAACGCCTATGGAGCAGATCCAAATGGAGCCTGGCTAAATCGTGTTCACGCATACGAAGAATTTAATAATGAAAATGTAAAAACAGTACACTTTCCTAAATCATGCTTACATTGCGAGGACGCTCCGTGTGTTACAGTTTGTCCAACTGGTGCATCTTATAAACGTGCTGAAGATGGAATAGTTTTGGTAAATGAAGATTGGTGTATTGGATGTGGTCTTTGTGCATGGTCATGTCCTTATGGTGCTAGAGAGATGGATCCAACTGAAAATGTTATGAAGAAGTGTACATTATGTGTTGATAGAATTTATAATGATAATATACCAGAAGTAGACAGGGTGCCTGCATGTGTTAAAACTTGCCCAACCAGTGCCAGACATTTCGGTGATTTAGGTGACCCAGATTCTGATGTTAGTAAATTGGTTGCTAAACGTAATGGATTTGATTTATTGCCCGAGCAAGAAACAAAACCTGTAAATAAATATCTGCCTCCTCAGTCAAGCTGTAATTCAGAAGAAAATGAATTTTCATTAGTTAAAATGGCTGACAGTTCATCTCCAAAAGGATTTTGGAAATGGATGGACGATACTTTAGAAAAATTAGGCTAAACTTGTGCATCCTGCCTCATCTTTAATATTTTTTACTACTGTATCTGGTTTAGGTTTTGGGTTAGCTGCATGGGTTGTTCTTGGTCTTTTAGACCTCAGTAATCTTTTTAATCTCATTGCTGTTTCAGTATTCACTTTTGGTTTGATTGGTTCTGGTTTACTGAGTTCAACTCTCCATTTAGGCCATCCAGAACGTGCTTGGAGAGCTCTTAGCCAATGGCGATCAAGTTGGTTGTCTCGAGAGGGAGTTCTGTCAGTTTTGGTTTTAATTACTCTATCAGGATGGTTTTTATATTCATTAATGTATGGATCTCCACCTCAATGGGTTGGATTTTTAATTATTATATTAATATTAGCTACAGTTTACGCTACTGCGATGATTTATGCTTCTTTAAAAACAGTTCTGTGTTGGTATAATCCTTTGACACCATTTTGTTACTTAATGTTTGCCGCAAGTGGTGGTTTGTTAGCTAATCTTTTTTTAATGTCTATTTTCGGACAGTATACTAGTTCCAGTATTTACTATTTTTTATCATTTCTTATCTTGTCGACCTGGTTTATAAAATTTGCATGGTGGAGGAATTTAGATACTGATATCTCGAAAAGTAATCTCTCAACAGCTACAGGTCTTGGTTCATTTGGTGAAATTCGTTCTTTGATGCCTCCTCACACATCTGAAAACTATTTACAAAAAGAAATGGGCTTTGTTATTGCTAGACGACATGCAATTAAGTTGAGATTTATTTCAGTGGTTTTAGGTGGAATTATTCCACTTATAATTATTATACCAGGAACTTTATCTTCTGTATTGCTAGGGTTTGCATTGGTAAGTCATTTAATAGGAGTTTTTATAGAGAGATGGCTATTTTTTGCAGAAGCTAAACATATAGTTTCTTTATATTATGGCAAATCTATATAAAAATTATAAGGTTCATATTAAAAATTTTGAATTTGAAATTATTCACTTTCACTTTAAGCGTATTGACCAGCCACATAACCCGATGACCATGCCCATTGGAAATTATATCCCCCTAAGTGGCCAGTAACATCCATTACTTCTCCTATAAAATATAAGCCTTGATTTTTTTTAGACATCATCGTTTTGGAAGAAATTTCATTAGTGTCAATCCCTCCAAGTGTAACTTCAGCAGTTCTATAACCTTCTGTTCCAGTCGGGTTGATTGCCCAGTAATTAATAGAATTACTTAATTGAATTAAAGCTTTATTAGATAATTCAGAAATATTGCCTTTTACAAAGTTTTGATCACATATAATTGAAGATAATCTTTTAGGAATAATTTCTGAAATAATAGTAGTTATATCTTGTTTTGGACTATTTGTTTTTTTGGCTTTAAGAAAATTAAAAACATCCCTTTTAGGAGAAAGGTTAATTTTAATTTTTTCACCTAACTTCCAATATGAAGAAATCTGTAAAATGGATGGACCGCTCAAACCTCTGTGTGTAAATAGCATTCCTTCTTCAAATAAAATTTTATTATAAGATACTCTTGTTTCAAGTGAAATGCCGGTTAGACTTTTGCACATCTTTAGTAACTTTTCATTAAAAGTTAGAGGCACAAGAGCTGGTAAAGTGTCTAAAACATTTAAATTAAATTTTTTAGCTATCTCATAACCAAATTTACTTGCACCAATTTTAGGTATAGACAAACCACCTGTGGCAATAATTAAGGATTCACACAAATACTGTTTACCTTCAAAAATTACTTTATAACCGTTCTCTAACTTATCTATTTCAGATATAGATATATCTTTTTTAAGTATTACATTAGCGTTTTCACATTCCAAGAGAAGCATATCTATTATTTGCTGGGCACTTTCATCACAAAATAACTGACCTAATTTTTTCTCATGAAACTTAATATTATGTTTTTCAATTAATGAAATAAAATCATTATGTGAATATTGATTTAATGCAGAAATTACGAAATTAGAGTTTTGTGAAATAAATTTACTTGCATCTGTATTAAGATTTGTGAAGTTGCATCTTCCTCCCCCAGAAATACGAATTTTCTCACCAATCTTCTTAGCGTGATCTATTAAAAGAACTTTTCTTCCTCTTTTACCAGCCTCAATAGCACTCATCAAACCAGCAGCGCCAGCTCCAACAACTATAACATTGAAATTTTTAATCATTGTAAAATTTTAGTTTTAGTAGTGAGGAGGTTTTTGATCATCTTTTGAAAGATTTGTATCAATATCATTTTCTAACTCAATAACTCTTTTTTTAGTATTATTTATTTCAATTGTTAAATGTGAAATTTCTTTTTGTTGAGAATAAATCTCATCACTCAATTGTGCAATTTCGTGTTGAAGCAAAGCGATTTGTTCTTCTAGTTGTTGAATTACATTTACCATTGGTTTCAAGCCTTCTTCAAATAACAGTTTTAATCACAGTTACTCAATATTGCAAATAAGTGTGTTTGACGAATAAAATACAATCAATAATTTTGATTTAATTTTAATTTTCTTTCCAAAATGGCACCATTGAACTCCAGACATTATCTTTACGAAATCGATGATACAATGCTGCTAAAATATGAATTAAAATAAGACAATATATAAGTGATACAAAAAATTCATGTATAGAAATCGTAAATTCTATTAAAAGTCCATCCTTTAAACCTAACCAAAAGAAATATCCTATTAATAGTCCAGAACCTGCAATCCCAGCAAGGCATGTATACATCGACCAATGAACTACTTTAGCTGCTAATTTCTGAGTCTTGGAAGTTTCAGCTGGCAATGCAGTTTTCTGTGTTTTAGTCATATATAAAAAACGAACCCCAAGTAATAATAAAAACGCTAAAGCAAAAATTATTTCTGATTTAAGTAAAGAAATGTCTTCTAACTGATTAATATTGTCTATCTGTTTATAGATTCCGTAAACAAATAATATAACAAAACCCCAATGAAAGATTTTAGCTAATAAGCTATGCTCAGTTTTATTTCTTAAGCTTTTAATTTCATTCATATGCGCTCCTATTAAATAGCTTGAGAATTTCTGATCATGAATTTAAATAGTTTAGTGCTTGTAAGTGTAATCTCTTGTTTGAAGCTGCAACAATTCTACCTCCATCAAAAGCCGGCTTACCATCCCATGTAGTAACAACTCCTCCAGCTGCTTCAATGACGCTAGCAGGAGCTTGAATGTCATAAGAGTTTAAACCAGCCTCAATAACAAGATCAGCTGTTCCCATTGCAACAAGTGCGTAACCATAGCAGTCAAGACCATAACGGGTCAACTTAGCTCTATTTGATAATTTTTTAAATGAATTGTACTCTTTTTTTGAACCTATTTCAGGAAATGTTGACAGTAAAATTGCATCCTCTATTTTTTCAACATTACTAGTTTTTAATTTTTTTTTTCCACTTTGTGTTAAAACTTCTGACAAACCAATTCCTCCAAAAAATCGTTCTTGGATATAAGGTTGATCTATTAATCCAAATATTGGGCCATAACCTTTCTTTTCGACAGAAATCAGAACACCCCATGTGGGAGCGCCTGCAATGAATGCGCGTGTTCCATCTATAGGATCTAATACCCATCTATATTGTCCTTGACCTTCAAACTCGCCATACTCCTCACCAAATACTGAATCATTTGGGCGACGTTCTTTTAAAATATTTCTCATTGCTTTTTCTGCACTTTTGTCAGCAATTGTTACTGGATCAAAACCGTTATTACTTTTACTTTTAACTTTTAATAATTTTGATCTAAAATGGGGTAAGATAACTTGTCTTGCCACATCTGCCATATCAACAGCAGTATCAAAAATATTTTTACCTTCAGAAGTTTTGAAATTCAAAGTACAATGCATAGTTTATCTTTAAGTTATTTAATTAGCTTACAAGTAACAAAAAATATTAAAAGCTTTTAGAATAAAATTTCTTAATCTATTTTGAAAGAAATACAAATTTTGATTTATTCATTGGAAGATATTAAAAAACTTTACTCAAGTGAGAAGAATTTAAATTATTCTATAATTTTAATCAAATTTTAGTCTTTAAATAATAAGATTTTTGAATTTTTCTTTAGCTTCCAAATAGTTTCTACTTGGTAATCACTTGGGCATAGACTAAAACAATATAAATTTAAGTGTAAATCTGATTTAGATATTTTTTAAAATTGCAACTAATCTAACAAGATATAAGTTTACAAATGGAGCGAAACTATATGAGTAAAATCAATATCGAATTTACCCTTTTTTCTGCATTTTATTCACCATTAATTTCGACTATGACTGGAGGTTTTCTTAAGGAAGAAGGACTTGATTTTGAATTCACAATATCTGCCCCTGGTGTCTCAGCTATTACTGCACTCGATAATGGAAGCGCTGATGTAATTCAGTCAACTCTCAGTCAGGGTTTTAATACATTGAATAAAGGTGAAGCACCATCATGCGTTCATTTTGCTCAAATTAATGAAATGGATGGTTTTTTTATTACTGGTCGTGATGCTGATCCAGAATTTAAATGGAGTAAGTTGGAGGGTGCTGAAGTTCTAGTTCATCATGGTGGTCAACCAATGACTATGTTTAAATATGCTTGTTTCAAAGCAGGCATTAATTTTGGTAAAATCAAAATAATTGACGCTGGAAACAGCAGTGAAATGGATAGGAAATACAGAGATGGCACTGGACAGTTTATTCATCAGCAAGGTCCATCCCCTCAACAACTTGAAGCAGATGGAATAGGCCATGTTGTTTCAGCACTTGGCCCAGTTATTGGACCTTGTGGGTTTTCCAGTCTAGCTGCAAAGCCAGAATGGCTAGAAAGTGACGAAGCTAAAGCCTTTACACGAGCATATGTTAAAACAAGAAATTATATAAATGATACTCCTGCTAATGAAATTGCTAAGGCAGAAAAGCCTTTATTTCCTAATATCAATGAAAATGTTTTAGCAGACTGTATCAAAACTTATCAAAAAATGGGTGTATGGTCACGTCATGTTGATATAACCAATTCTTCATATGATGCAATGCTTGATATCTTTGAATACGATGACAAGTTAAAAGCCCGTTATAATTATGACCAAGTATGTTCCAGACCTCCTACTATAATTTAATACTCATTAATTTAACTTTAGATTACTAAATAAGATATTGTTTTTATTAATTTATTCCCACTTTATAATATATTTTCTTATGCAATAAGTGATTATGTTTTTGAGTATTAATTATCGTAAACATTTATAAAAAATTGAATATAGTTCGTGTTGGATTGACTTATTATATTAAGTTATATTGGCAACGTAATATTACTATCTAATGACAAAACCAAAAAATTTAAAGTTTTACAACTTAAAGTTAAGATTTTATTTTAAAGAAATGTAAATACAAAAATTCTGGAAACGGGAATTGACAATATATATAAGTACTAATAAATTCATGGTTCCTAAAAATTTTAATTTAAGGAAATTTAATGAATATCCTCGAAAATCTCAAATTACCTGATCACAAAGAGGCCATGAATGCAGTTAATGAAAAAGGATTCGTAATTCTTAAAAACTGTGTAAGTTCAAAATTCATAGACTCACAAAGAAAACGATGGGGACAAAAGTTCAAACATAAAAATGTAAATAGAAAATTTGTAAGAGGGGAAATAATTCTTGGAGAACCTGATTTCATATCATATTCCGACATAAAAGCCTGGTGTATGTTTAGATCTTTTGAATTTTTGTGGAATAAAACAAGTGATAAAATTGCTTTAGATCTTCATTTAGAGATCCATAAGTTTAGAAATAGAATGCAAGGGTTTCCTTCTGATTATGGCCTTAATTATAATGAAGATAATTATGGTATATATATTTCAACAAGCTTTTATCCTTCGGGCAAAGGTATGATGTGCGCTCATGAAGATAGTCATGGGAATACTCCAATTTTACATTATATGCTTCCATATACATTTAAAGGTAAAGATTATTCTCATGGAGGTCTTACTTGCAAAGATAAAAATGGTAAGCTAAACGATATCGACATAAATGTTGAACCCGGTGACATAATATTTTTTGATGGCCGGCAAGAACATGGAGTTGATCTAGTTAATGGCAACAAAACTGAAATACCTGGACGACTTGCAGTTTTCTCTATTCCAACTTATTTTTCACCCAGTACAAAATTTGGTGTCATGAAAAGATCTTTAAAAATTTACGCTAGGGAATGGGCTAATCAATTGGGATTGATGAAACTTGGTTAAGTATTTTTATAGTTAATCTTTTTATTTTAATTTCTAACTTTCCCACTCTATTAAACTTGATGGTTTTGAAGTAATATCATGTGTAACTATAGATCAATAATTTTGATAGATTTTATTTAGACACTGTGCGATAAAAAACAAATTCATTACATCCTAATTTTCCACCTACCGTTTTTAAATTTGTAAGTGTAAAGCCCCTTAATTTGTAAAAGTCAAAAATATCACTAGGAGTTGATACTTCAAATGGGTAACCCCCTAACCAGTCTAACAAGTCATACCATACAGTCATCCCTCTTGGTAGCTTTCTGTTCTGAAAAAATTTCAAAGCGATTGATGGTAGAGCTGGGTATAAAAAGTGAATAAAAATCCATAAAGGGCGTGATAGTGGGAATTTATTATACATCCTTTTAACAAAAGTCCAGTAACTGCTTGCAAATTGTTGATTGTTATACAAAGCAATAAATAATGAGCCATTAGGATTTACTAATCCCACCACATTATCTAATGCTCTCCACATCTCACCTGTATGATGTAAAACACCCCAACTATACACGAAATCAAATTGCCCTAGTGTTTTTAAAAAGTCTTCATCTAATACAGATCCTTGCATTATCTTCCAAGAAGCGTCACCTGAATAAAATCGTTTCTTTAATTCTAGAGTGCACCAAACAGATGATTCATCAAAATCAAAAGATAAAACTTTGGCACCTAAATTTTTAGCAGCTAAAGAAAACAAACCACTACCACTCCCAATATCTAAAAAGGTTTTCCCATCTAAGCTATCAACGTCTAACATCGTTTTTAGAGAAAGTTCGGCTTGCTTAACACGTTCTTCATTAAGACTTTTTAAAAAACTTTTCCAGTTTTTTCCAAATTCAAACCTCAGCCCTTTACGCACTTCAAAACGAAAATTCTCGACGGTCATATCTTCCCCTGCTTTCTAGAAAATTACTGTTATTTATTACAATATTCTTGCTTACAAGTTTTTAAGATTTTCAGCAGTCACACTTTAGTATAACAATTTATGTAACTCTAAAAAAATTGATTAAGAAAATCAATTATTGATTATTTAAAAAAGATAAATTCACAACTCCAAGAGTATATATATGGCTTATAGAAATCTCAATCAATTTA
>JBJLFF010000022.1:0-29027 GCA_045565515.1 Puniceispirillales bacterium (SeqCode) | reverse complement strand
TTTATCGAAAGACCCCAAAGAATATTTAAACATGTCAAAACCAGAATTAGCAATAGAAATGAAAAAAAGTCCAAAATTTATTAGAACTATTAAAGATAATAAAAACCCCATTATTGTTGATTATAAAAACTTTTTAAAACTAAATGATAATAGTGAGATGCAAAAAAATGAATTTTTTGAAAGAGCAAAATTACTTCAGAGCAATGAAAGTTTTTCTAAAAAAATATCTGATATCTTATTGGAGGCTCATCAAATGGAAAATGAATTTGAATCACAAGAGGAAGTGCAAGCTGAAGAAAGTTTGTATAAAGGCGGATTTTTTTCAAATGCCGATAAAAACACTATGATTAAATTCCATAATGCAGAATGGATAGATAAACTGAGCATTTGCGACAATTTTAATGATGAAAGGCTATTTTATTTCGGTATGCGACTTATCTATGAGGAATCTCCTTCTATATTACCAAAAGATATATATAAAAATATACATTCATCAATAGCTAATCAAATATTGAGCATGGATAATGAAAAATGGAATACTATTCCAAAAGCATATAAAGAGTCTGACGACCTTAAAGTAAAATATGAAAATGATTATGAAAAATTAGAACAACTTAAGAATTTTGATAAATTAATAGATGAAATACAAAATCAATTTCAGTAAATTAAAATTTTAATTAATCTATCTTGACCTAAGCTTAAGTCATAATTAAACTATACGTTAAAGATAGGATTAAAATAATGGCTTCAATAAAAATAAATGATAAAAATTTTGAAAAAGAGGTTCTTAATTCTGATACCCTTACGTTAGTTGATTTTTGGGCTGAATGGTGTGGGCCATGCAAAATGATTGGACCAGCTCTTGAAGAAATCTCAGATGAAATGAAGGAAGATGTGCGAATAACTAAAATCAATATTGATGAGAACCCAACAACACCTCAAAAATATGGGGTTAGAGGAATACCAACACTATTATTATTTAAAAATGGTGAAGTTGTTGCTGAAAAAGTAGGAGCTTTACCAAAAAATCAGCTTTCAGAATGGATTTCTGAAAATATTAGTTAGGAATAGTTTCATTTAAACTTAAAAAACTTCCAGCTAAATAGAGAGATCCACATATACAAACATTAAGTCTACTTTTTTGAGCTGTATTAATTGCTTCGACTATATTATTTGATTTACTGCAATTGTACCCTTTGTTTTTTGCAATATTTAAAAGTTCGTAAGGCGAATAACAATCTACATCACCTGGAATTCTAGTTGTTATAATATTTTTAGAAATAGTATGCATTTCCTGAAGATAGTCATCTGGTCTTCTAGTTTTTAAGTATCCAAAAATTAAAATCCAATTATTATCTATTTTGGCTAAAGTTTTTCTTAAGGCTTTAGCACCAGAAACGTTATGTGCACCGTCCAACATGACTATTCTTTTTTCATCTATAAGTTTATCAACTAATTTACCATTATTCAAAATTTGTGCTCTTGCAGGCCAAGAAGTAAATTTCAGTCCAGTAAAACACTCTTTTAATTTTATTTTATCAACTCTTTTGGAAACCAAAATTAAACTTGCTACTGCTAAAGCACAGTTTTCAAGTTGATGTTTCCCAATTAGAGGAGGTTTTGGAACATTAATTTCTTTATTATTTAAAATAAATGAAAAATTTTCATCATTAATTTTGAATTTATTATTATCTATAAAAAATAATTTTGCATCATTCTTTTGTGATATTTTTTCTATTTCTTTTTTATTTCTTTTTTATTATTAATAGTCAAAACTGGAGTATTATTTTTAATAATCCCACATTTTTCTTTTGTTATTGATGTTAGTGTTGTTCCTAAAAAGTGCTCATGATCATAAGAGATTTCAGTGATTATAGAAGCGATAATATTTGGTAAAACATTAGTTGCATCCAATCTTCCACCAAGACCAACCTCTAATAATAAAATATCTGCTTTTATTGATGAGAATGCAAGAAACGCTGCAGCCGTAGTGATTTCAAAAAAAGTTATCTCTTTACCATTATTAATTCTATCAACCTTTACTAAAGTTTTATACAAAAAATCATCAGAAATTAATTTCCCATTAAGTCGAATTCTTTCATTAAATCTAACTAAATGTGGAGAGGTGTAAGTATGAACTAATAGTCCATTATTCTCCAACATAGATCTTAAGAAAGCAATTGTTGATCCTTTACCATTAGTTCCTCCAATATGAATTGTAGGAGGTAAACTATGATGTGGGTTTCCCAAGTCATCAAGAATTCTAAACATTCTATCTAACTTTAAATCGATATACTTGGGATGGTATCGTTGTATTTTAGATAAAATAGTATTCAGATTATTTGACGGCATGAAGTTTTAGCTTTTATTTCTAGATAATGTTATATCTAATATATTTGATATAATTTCCTTTTGTTCGTGCCTATCTGCAACTATATCTACCATTCCATGCTCAAGAAGATATTCTGCAGTTTGAAATTTTTCAGGTAATTTTTCTTTCACTGTTTCTTCAATTACTCTTTTTCCTGCAAAACCAATTGTTGCACCAGGCTCTGCAATATGAATATCACCAAGCATTGCAAAACTTGCTGTAACACCCCCAGTTGTTGGGTTGGTCAAAATAACTATATGAGGTAATTTAATGTCTTCAATTATTTGTAAAGCCGCAATTGTTTTAGGCATTTGCATTAAAGATATAATACCCTCCTGCATTCTAGCTCCACCAGATGAAGGAATTGTTATAAATGCACATTTCTGATCAACGGCAACTTTAAACACCTTGAACAAAAGCATTTCCAACTGATTTCCCCATTGATCCTCCCATAAATCTAAAATCAAAAGCAGCCACTACTACTGGAAATTTATTAATCCTTCCTCTTACTAAATATATACAATCTTCTTGTTCAGTTTTAGCCTTTGAAGCTTTGAGACGCTCAGAATATTTTTTAATATCTTTAAAATTTAAAATATCTTGGTTGTCTGATGAATAATCTATTAATTGTAAACTATTATCGTCCAATAAAAACTTTAGTCTGTCTTTAGGATTAAAAGGCATATGAAAATTACAAGTAGTACAAATATTTAAATTTTCATAAAGGTCTTTAGAGAAAATCATTTGCTCACAAGAAGAACATTTTATCCAGAGATTCTCTTTAATATCTTTGTTGTTTACAAAAGCTTTTATTTTAGGCAGTACAGATTTTGTCAACCAATTCATATATTAACCTTACCTTGTAAACCTGAAGAAAGTTTAAACACTTCAGTATTTATATCTTTTAAGACCTTATCATAATTATTATTATTTTTAGAATATTCATTCTCTATAATTTTTACAATATGACTACCAACGACAACTGCATTAGAAACTCTAGAAATTTTTGACACTTGATCTTTCGATTTAACTCCAAATCCTACAGCAATGGGTAAATTAGTTAACTTTTTAATTTTTTCTATAGCTTCTTTTATATCAGTATTAGCAGCTTGTTTAGTACCTGTTATGCCAGTTATTGATACATAATAAATAAAACCAGATGATTTTTCTAAAATCAAACTAAGACGTTTAGAATCTGTTGTAGGTGCAATTAATCTAATCAAGTCCATTTTGCTTTTTTGAAGAGGCACATAAAATTCACTATCCTCTTCTGGAGGCAAATCCACTATTATAAAGCCATCAACACCAGCTTTCTGAGATTCCAAAATAAATTTTTTGACCCCATACCTAAAAATAGGGTTAAAATAACCCATTAAAATATTTATAGGGAGTATTTGTATCTTTTTCTCTGAAATTTTTAACCATCAAAAGAGTTTTAGATAAATTCATTCCATTTTTTAATGCTCTTAGGGAAGAAGCTTGAATTGACGGTCCATCTGCCATAGGGTCTGAAAAAGGCATTCCTAACTCAATAAAATCTGCACCATTTGAAGGAAGACCATCTAAAATTTTTTGAGAAACCTCTATATTGGGATCTCCAGCAGTAATAAAAATACCTAAAGCTGATTTATTTTTAGTTTTTAATATATCAAATAATTTAGAAATTCTATTTTTATGCATTAATTAATTTTCCCCATTGCTTTCAGCTTTGGCAAAACGGCACTTAGGTCTTTATCTCCTCGTCCACACATATTCATTATTATAATTTCGTTAGAATTCATTTTCTTTGCTTCTTGCATTGTAATGTGTAATGCATGGGCTGGTTCTAATGCCGGTATAATGCCTTCAAGCATTGAACATAAATGAAAAGCTTCTAAAGCTTCATCATCTGTACAAGTTTTGTACTCTACTCTTCCAATGTCATTGAGCCATGAATGCTCAGGACCAATTCCTGGATAGTCTAAACCTGCAGAAATTGAATAAGCATCAATTATTTGCCCATCATTACTTTGTAGTAAATATGTTTTGTTTCCATGTAGTACTCCTGGCTTTCCACCAGTAAGTGATGCAGCATGCTTGCCTGAGGATATTCCTTGACCACCAGCTTCTACACCAATGATACTTACTTCTTTATCATCTAAAAATGGATAAAAAAGACCCATAGCATTTGATCCACCGCCTATACATGCAATAAGTTTATTGGGTAATTGTTGTTCATGTTCAAGGATCTGTTTTTTAGCTTCTTCGCCAATCACTGATTGAAAATCTCTTACCATCATTGGGTAAGGATGAGGACCAGCAACAGTTCCTATTATGTAAAAGTGAGTTTTAGCATTTGTAACCCAGTGACGGAGTGCTTCATTCATAGCATCCTTTAAAGTACCAGTTCCTGATGAAACAGGTATTATTTTAGCACCTAGAAGTTGCATTCTCTCAACATTTGGTTTTTGTCTCTCAATATCTTCTTCACCCATAAAAACTTCACATTCCATATCAAAAAGAGCGCATACAGTAGCCGTTGCTACACCATGCTGTCCAGCTCCAGTCTCTGCTATTATTTTTTTCTTACCCATATCTTGAGCCACTAAAGCTTGACCAATTACATTATTAATTTTGTGCGCACCTGTATGGTTTAGTTCATCTCTTTTTAAATATATTTTTGCACCACCACAAAATTTAGTTATTCTTTTAGCAAAATAAAGTGGTGATGGTCTTCCAATATAATGTTTTTGATAATAAATTAACTTTTCTTGGAATAATTTATTTTTCTTCAGTTTTGTATAAGATTTTGAAACTTCAAGTATCAAGGGCATAAGCGTTTCAGCAACAAACATTCCACCATAGTCACCAAATTTACCTTCTTCACTAGGTTGATTTTTAAAAGAGTTTTGATTTACTTTTTTCTTAATCACAATATTTTTCTCAATTTCTAATAAACTTTATTTAGTTTTATCAATTAATTTTTTTAATAAATGTTCACATTTAATTCCTGGTTCTACTTCCACTCCACTTGAAACATCTATTTTTTTTGCATTGCTAATTTTTAAGGCACCCAAAACATTATTATGATTTAAGCCACCTGCGAGAAGCCAATCTCTATTTCCTTTGTAATTATTTAGTAATTCCCATTTATTAACGTTTCAGTAATACCACCTTTTAGCTTTTCTTTAGTTAATTTAGCATCAAAAAGTAATCTATCCACAAAATTTTCAAACTTAGATACAACTTTAAAACTATTTAAATCTTTAAGGTGCAATGCTTTCATAATTGGCACTCCAAATTTTTTTTTAATATAGGAGCATCTTTCTGGACTTTCTGATCCATGTAATTGTATTAAATCAGGATTCACTTTCTCAATTACTGTTTCTAAAAAAATATCTTCTGGATCTACAAAAAGTGCAACTTTACCAATCTTATTTTTACCTATATCGAATAATCTTTTATTATTATAATTAACATTCCTTACTGATTTTTTGTAGAAAACAAATCCTGCCCATGAGACATTAAGTTCAATTAATTTTGTTAGGTCCTCTTCTCTTGTAATCCCACATATTTTAACTTCAACCATGTTAGTAAATTAAATAATTTTGAAGAATTAATATATCTTTATTTAAGATAATTTATAATTTTGTTTAATGTCATTAATAAACATCCTAAAAATAATCCTAATAAAAAAAAGCTTAAGGCTAGTGCCCAAACAGGAATATAAAATTTACTCTCTAAAGGCCAAAAAGATATAAATGTTACGTTTAAATTTGATGTAGTAAAAATAGAGAGAATTATTATTAGAGGAATAGTTAGTAAAAAAGATAAAACTTTATAGACAGTGTTCATGTTTTACTTAATATTTATACGTTCTTTTAATTTTTTCCCCATTCTGAAATATGGGATAAGTTTTGAGTTAACATAAACTGTTGAGCCTGTTCTAGGATTTCTACTTTTTCTAGCTTTTAGTTCCTTTAATCCAAATGTTCCAAAGCCTCTTAACTCAACTCGATTCCCTGAGGAAATTGTATTTGAGACAGTATTAATAATAGTAAATACAATCTTTTCTATATCACTCAAGTAAAGTGTTGGATATTTATAAGCTATTTTTGCAATAAGTTCAGATTTTGTCATAAACACACCTTAATTATATATTATATCATAAAAATTAAATTTTTGATCCATAATAATAAAAACTATCTATTTAAGATTTTTTCTTTTCAACATTAAGCGCAACGCCAAGAATATCTCCTAATGTAGCACCGCTATCAGAAGAACCATAATCTTTCATAGCCTTTTTTTCTTCTAAAACTTCTCTTGCTTTAATTGAAAGTGTAATTTTTCTTGATTTTTTATCTATATTAGTAATTTGTGCATCAACTTTATCACCTTTGGCAAATCTATCTGGCCTTTGCTCTTCTCTGTCTCTTGAAAGTTCTGATTTACGAATAAACCCTTTAATTCCTTCACTAATTTCAACATCTAGCCCTTGGTCTTGAACATCTTCAATTATACATGTAATAATATTGCCACGTTTCAATTTTAGTGAGCTGTCAGCAAAAGGATCAACTTCCAATTGTTTTATACCTAAAGAAATTCTTTCATTTTCAACACTAATATCTAAAATCTTAGTCTTAACTAAATCACCTTTCTTATATTTAGATAATATATCCTCATGATTTCCTTCCCATGAAATATCAGATAAATGAACAAGTCCATCAATCTGCTCTGATGCCGCTACAAATATACCAAACTCTGTTATATTTTTTATCTCACCTTCTAATTCTGAACCTAGTGGGTTTTTTTCCATAAAATCTTTCCAAGGGTTTTCTACGCATTGTTTTAAACCAAGTGATATTCTTCTCTTGCTTTCTTCTATATCTAGAATCATAACTTCGACTTGTTCACTAGTAGAAACAATTTTACCAGGATGTATGTTCTTTTTAGTCCAACTTATCTCTGTTATATGAACTAATCCTTCTATTCCTGCATCCAACTCAACAAAAGCACCATAGTCTGTGATATTAGTAATTCTTCCTTTTGTTTTGGATCCAATGGGATATTTTTCTTCTATAGAGTTCCAAGGATCCTCTTCAAGTTGTTTCATACCTAATGAAATTCTTTGTGTTTCATTATTAAATTTTATTATTTGAACGGTTATAGTGTCTCCCAGTTTAAGAACCTCCGAAGGATGTAAAACCCTTTTCCACGCAATATCAGTGACATGCAGTAGGCCGTCAACTCCTCCTAAATCAATAAAAGCTCCATAGTCAGTAATATTTTTAACAATTCCTTTCAAGACTTGACCTTCGCCTAAGCTTGAAACTAGTTCAGTTCTAGCTTCTGCTCTAGATTCTTCTAATACTGCCCTTCTTGAAACAACAATATTGCCTCTTTTCCTATCCATTTTTAAAATCATGAAGGATTGTGGGCCACCCATAATAGAATTAAGATCTTTGATCGGCCTTATATCAACTTGACTTCCAGGTAGAAAAGCCGTTGCTCCTTCAAGATCAACAGTAAACCCCCCTTTACTTTTCCAAATATAATTCCAGTAACTTTTTCTTGTTTATCATGAGCAACTTCTAAAAGTGTCCAAGCTTCTTCTCTTTTAGCCTTTTCACGACTTAATACTGTGTCACCATTCTTACCTTCAATCTTTTCTATAAAAACATCAACTAAATCTCCAGCTTTAATCTGACTTTCAGCACCATTTGAATTAAACTCTTTAAGTGAAATTCTTCCTTCAGATTTTAAACCAACATCAATTAAAGCAACATCATTTTCAATACTTATAACTTTGCCTTTTACAACACTTCCTTCGATTTTTGAATTCTCAGCAAAACTATCAGCAAGTAAATCAGCAAAGGTTTCATTTTCTCTAGTGTTATTTGCAGTTTCCATAATATCTTCAATACCTCTATTCAATACTAACAATTAATATATATATTTTTTTAATCGTTAATCCCATGCTGGTAAATGGGAAATCCATGGACTTTTGAATTTAAATTCAATGGTTTTTTTCAGCTAAGTTTGTAGATAATTAGATTTAAGTCCAATTCTAATTAAATTTAATAAATTCTAATGCCTCTTGTAAAACTAAATTCTCAGATTTGTACCCTGTATCTATAAAAAAAGCATCTTTAGCTTTTAGTAAAGGACCTACAGATCTATTTATATCCCTCTCGTCTCTTAGTTTTAAATCAGATAATATATCTTGGTATATAACCTTATAATTTAAATGAATCAACTCTTGAGTTCTTCTTTCTGCTCTTATTTCTATATCAGCATCTAAAAATAATTTGAAATCAGCATCAGGAAAAACTACAGTTCCTATATCTCTGCATCAAGGATAATACCATTGTAAGTTGATTTATCATACTGTGCATATTTCCTTTGAAAAATAATTAGTTCGCTTCGGATGTCTCCCTTTATAGCAATTTCTGATGATCTCTGACTTATTTTTTCAGATTTCAATTTTTCTTTTTCAGTAACTTTAATTTTTTCAACATTTTCAATAGTTAATTTTTTTGATAATTCTTTTAAACGTTCATCTTTGTCATCAATACCTAAATCTATAGCTTGAGAAGCGATTATTCTAAATAAAACGCCTGTATCAAGGTGTTTTAGGTTTAATTTTTTTGAGAGGTTTTTTGCTAAAGTGCCTTTTCCAGATCCTGCAGAACCGTCGATTGCAATTATCATAAGGTCAACCCTTAACTAACTTTGATCCAAGATCTGACATTATTTCAAAAAAATTTGGAAAACTAGTTTTAATAGTTGATGATCTTAAGACCTTAATAGGTTTATTTGATACTAGACCTAAAATTAAGAATGACATAGCAATTCTATGATCAAGTTCGCTGTCAATAGAGCATCCACCTATTATTTCCCCACTAAATATTTCTAAGCTATCAGGTTTTTCTATTGTTTTTATACCAACTTTATTCAGACCATTAGAAACAATTTTTATTCTATCTGATTCTTTAACTCTAAGTTCTGATATTCCTTTCATAATTGTTCTTCCCTCTGCACATGCCGCCGCCATTGATAAAATAGGATACTCATCTATCATTCTTGGAGCCCTTTCAGAGGGGACTGAGGTGCCCTTTAGTTCACTGTATTCAGCATAAATAGTTGCAGTAACTTCATTGTTAACCTTTTTTTCATTAAAAATTTTAAGTTTTGCACCCATCTCTTGTAATGTTTCAAAAAGACCATTTCTGGCATGATTAATCATTACATTATGAATTTCTATTTTACTATTTGGTGTAATTAGTGCTGCTACAATTGGAAAAGAAGCCGATGAAGGATCACTAGGCACAGAGACTTCTTTACTAACTAAAAGAGGTCTACCTTCTAATTCAATTACATTTGAACCATTTTCTAATATTTTTGATGATATTTTAGCACCAAATTTTGATAACATTTTTTCAGTATGGCTTCTGCTTTCGTTAGGTTCAGTAAATATAGTTTTTCCTGAAGAAGACAGCCCAGATAAAAGAACGGATGATTTTATTTGGGCAGAGGAAATTTTTGATGAATAGTTTATAGGTAAAACTTCTTTTGGGCCTTCTATAGATATTGGTAATTTACCTTCATTACTAGAAATAATGTTAGCACCCATTAGCCTCAAAGGGGATAAAACTCTTTCCATAGGTCTTTTATTAAGAGAGCTATCTCCTTTAAAATTAACAATTATGTTTGAACCCATAATTGCACCAAGTAATAATCTAATCCCAGTTCCTGAATTTCCTAAATCAATAAAACTATTTGGTGATTTAAAACCACAAATTCCAACTCCTTCAACAAAGTAGGAATTACCATTTGATCTTATTTTTACACCAAGACTTTTTAGAGCGTTCATTGTAGAAAAAACATCTTCACTTTCTAATAAACCATCTATTTTGCTAGTTCCAATGCACATACTAGTAATTATAAGCGCTCTATGTGAAATAGATTTATCACCAGGTACTTTTAAAGTTCCATTAAGTGAAGAGGACTTTTGAGATATAATAAATTCCATAAAGTTTTAATTTTTAATAAATTTAAAAAAAGCCTTTGACACTTTTCAATAAATAAGTCAAATCCCTTTTTTATAATTAGTTTTTTTATATTAAAAATGATGGAGTTAATTGTATGGCAAAGCCTGAGTGGGGAACAAAAAGAACTGGACCTTGTGGAACTAAGTTTTATGATTTTAATAAAAGACCTATTATATGCCCTAGTTGCGGAGGAAAGGTAAACATAAGTGAAGTACTACCAAAATCTCTAAAAAAAGAGAAATCCGATCTTAAAATTTCAAGTCAAAAAAATGATGTTGAAAGCAATGATGATGATATTTCAGTGCTTTTAGATGATGAGATCGGAAATGTTGATGATCAAAAAGATAAAGGATTACAAGATGTTATTGATGAAGATGATGAGTTAGATATTGTCGAAGAGAATGTAGATTTAGATATTAATATTGATGATAATAACGTTAATGATACTAAGGATAATTAAGATTTAATTTATAATTTTATGGGGCTGTAGCTCAGTTGGGAGAGCGCTTCAATGGCATTGAAGAGGTCGTCGGTTCAATCCCGATCAGCTCCACCATAAATATCTCGATATTTTATGCAGCTGAACTTAAATTATAGTTTTTGAGAACAGCTAGAAGTGAATCGGAAGTATCACAGCCCCTAAGCTCATTAGGTGTATTTCCATTTTTGATTATTCTAGAGAAATTTGATAAAAAATATAAATGTTTTGAACTTGATGAATTCGGTGAAACAACTAAACAAATTATATCTACCCCTTTTTTGTCATTAGAATTATAATCTATAGGATTAGTTAACAATGAAAATAAAACAAATGGTTTTGTTATATTTTCAAGTATCGCAGATGGCATTGCAATACCATTTCCGATACTTGTGTTGCCAAGGCGTTCTCTTTTAACCATTTCATTAAACAGAATTTTATTCTTTATATTTTTATTTAAAAAAGATGACCTAGTGGATAATTCTTGAAATAAATCTCTTTTATTTTTAACATTTAAATTAATTAATATTTGTTCAGGTTTTAAAATATTTGATAACATAGCAAGCCTCATCAAAAGAAGGCTTAGTAAATTATGAGTTTAACTTTGTCAATAGCTACCTATAATTTAAATTTTTCACCTAAGTAAACTTTTCTTACATTATTATTTTCTAATAATTCCTCTGAAGAACCAGAAGCTATTATTTTTCCATCATTTAAAATATAACTCCTATCAACAGTTTCAAGAGTTTCTCTTACATTGTGATCTGTAATCAAAATTCCAATGTTTTTTTCTTTCAATTTGTAAATTATATTTTTTATATCTATTAAAGCAATTGGGTCAATGCCAGCAAGAGGCTCGTCTAGAAGTAAAAATTTAGGCTTTGCAGCCAAAGCTCTTGCAATTTCAACTCTTCTTTTTTCACCTCCTGATAATGTTAGTGCAGAAGCATTTCTTACATGATCTAAAGAAAATTCATTTAATAGTTCATTTAAGAAATCACTATCAATTCTTTCGTTAGATTTTGTATTAATTTGGATTATTGAAGAAATATTTTGTTCGACTGATAAACCCCTGAATATAGATGTTTCTTGAGGTAAATAATTTAAACCAAGTTTTGCTCTTTTAAAGATTGGCAAATTAGTGATATTTAAATTATTTAAATTTATACTGCCATGTTCAACTTTATGTAAACCAACTATACTTTGAAAAAATGTTGTTTTCCCAGCTCCGTTAGGCCCAAGCAATCCTATAACTTCACCTTCTTTTAAAAGGAGATTTATATCATTTAGAATTTTTTTTCTTTTGTAGAAAACACTCAAATTATTAATTTTGAGAAAGTTCAAATCTTTAACTAACTTAGGTTTTTTTATTTTTTCTAAATTCAATTGGCAAACTTTCTAAGATTATTTTTTAAAAAAACCACTTACAGAATTTTCCTCATTAGAGGTAATTCTACTAATTCCATTTTTTAAATCAACAAAAGCTTTATCACCTTTAAGAAAACTTTTCCCTTGATGTAAAACTACATTACCTAAAAAATCAATTTTAGAATTTTGTATATCAAATTTAGCTTCATCTGCTATTACCTTCTGTTGTAAATTTTTTAAAAAAATTTCTACCTCTTTAGATGCTTTTAAAATTGTTATGCTCCCAGTTTTATCAATATCTATTAATACGGTTTGAGCTTTTATGTCACCTTTATTTTTTATTTTAATATTAACATTACCATTTACAATAATCTTTTGATCTTCATTGTTAAATCTTAAACTTTCATCTGAATTTATTGAACCTTCTTTAAATTCCATAAAAATATTACTACCTTCAACATTAACTTCATCTTTAATAAAATCATAATCTATTTGTTTAGCTTTTATGGTAGTTCTTTGTGATATAAAATTTGCATTAGTATTTGCTACTAATTTTTTAATATTACCTTTTCCAATATTGCCTTCGTAAAAACCAGTAATTTTTTCTGCTTTAAGTAAAAATTTATTAGATTTAACATTAGCTCCACCATATGCAAAAATCTTATTTTCTGACTGGTCCCACTCCATATTCTTATTAGCAGTAATTTCAATAGAGCCGTCTAATAAATCATCTGCATTAGCGAAGTAAAAAAAAAGACAGGAAAAAATAAATACTAATAATGATTTTAGTCTGAAATAATTTTTAAACTTATACATGAAATAATAATATTTAATTTTATCTATTTAAACAATACAAGTTTAGTTTTTCCTGAAAATAAAACTTTACTTTCATTTTTTTTATAATCAAATTTTTCTGAGGTTATAATTCCAGATGGAATTATAACCTTTATAGAAGAACTAGAATAGAACTCACCTTTGTTGAGGTTAGCATTCAAATTTTCTGATAAAAGTTCATAATTCATTTTCTTATCAATTAGGGAAACGTTATCATGTAGGACTATTTTTTTATTTTCAAGATTAAACTCGCCTTTATTAGAAGAGATTAATATCGATTGATTTTTTGATATAATTGAGGCACTAGGTCTTATCAAGTTTAAAACTCTAGTATTATTAGCTCTTTCAGAAATTAAACTGGCAGAAATAGAATATTTTTGTCCATTTTTTGAAAACCCAGAATATTTGGCTCCTTCAATATTTAGAGCAGGCTTATACATGCTATCTTCTAAATCTATTTTTATTTTTTTTGTAGAAAACTTAATTTGCCACCAAAAAAAACTAGATAAGATGATTATGATTAATAATATAATTATTTGATTAGAAGTTTTATAAATAAGTTTCATTAAAATAATTAATTTATAGTACTTAATTAATGAGCAAATATATCCATATTATTAAATCCTTGAAGATCTAACTCAACTCTGATCTTTAAGAAATCAAAAATATTTTTTGCCAATTCAAGTCTGTTTTCTTGAATTAGTATACTTTCCAAATTTTCTTTTAATTTATGCAGGTATAATACATCATTAGCAGCATATTCTTTTTGTTTCATTGATATGTTTAATCCACCCCAGTTGGAGCTTTGTTGCTCTTTTGAAACTTCTATTGAAAGTAGTTCTTTACATAAATCGTTTAAACCATGTCTGTCAGTATACGTCCTTGCTAGTTTACTTGCTATTTTAGTACACCAAATAGGGCCTTTAACGGTGCAGATATAATGACTTAAAGCAGCTAAATCAAATCTTGCAAAATGAAAGATTTTTAGAATCTTTTCATCTGTTAAAATTTTTATTAAGTTCTTCTGAGTACGCTGAGATATTTTACCATTATTAATTTTAATTAAATGGGCATCTCCATTGCCATTTGATATTTGTATAAGGCACAACCTGTCTCTTAATGTTTTTAAACCCATGGTTTCTGTATCTATAGCAATGGAACCCTTTAGAATTAAATTATCTGGTAAATCGTTTTGATAAAAATAAATTGTCATATTATTAAATAGGTTATAAAGATTTCATAAAATAAAATGATTTTTAAAATTAGTTTTTAATACAATAATTATATATATATAGATAAAAATCTTAGATTTAAACTAAATTGTTATTGATATGAAAAAAGAAATTATTGGAATTTTTGGTGGTTCAGGTTTTGTTGGTTTAGAATTAGTTTCATTGTTATGCAAATCAGGTTACAAAATAAAAATTTTTTCAAGAAATGCACCATTCAATAAAAGTTTGAATTTGATAGGAGAACTTGGTCAAGTCACTTCTTTTTCAGGAAATGTTAGTGACGCAAAGGAAGTTGAAAGGTTTATAATCGGTTGCGATGTAATAATAAATTTAGTTGCATTGTTTTATGAATTTGGAAAACAGAATTTTAAAAATATTCATATAGATGCACCTGTATTAATAGCAAAATATTCAAACAAGCATAAAATAAAACATCTTATACATATTTCGGATAGGTGGGCTGATGAAAACTCAATTAGTAAGAGTTCACAGAGTAGAGGTATAGCTGAAAGATCAGTAAAAGAAACTTTTAATAAAACAACTATTGTTAGGCTTGATGTTTTATTTGGAAAAAATGATGGGTTATTTTTTAGGTTTTCTAAGATTATTAAATTTTTACCCATTATTCCCTTACCATTGGAGAGTAGAGCAATTTTTGCTCCACTTTTTGTAAAAGATGTCTCATTAGCAGTAAAAAAAATAATTGAAAATAAAAATTTCCATGGAAAATCTTTTGAACTTTTTGGGCCGAAATCATACTCATGGAATGAGCTTATGAAATATTTTCAAAAAACTATAAAAAGCAAAATATATCTGTTACCTATTCCGATATCTTTATTATCTGTCCCGGCCTTCTTTTTCAGTTATTTACCTAATCCTTTGATCACGGTAGATCAGTTAAGAAGGTTCAAAGTAAAAATTAGTCATAACTCAAATAATCTTGTACTAGATGACTTAAATATTAAGCCATCAACTTTAGAAATAGAAATGAGAAAATATCTTAAAAATTTTTGAAATATTTTATATTACCAAAAATATATAGCTAATAATAATACAGTTCCTAGGAATATTCTATATACTACGAAAGGCGTAAAGCTATAGTTTGATATCCATTTCATCATAAAGTGAATGGACAATAATGAAAAAGTAAATGAAAGAATGGAAGCACTTACTATGTTCATATTCAATTCATAATTATCTTCCTTAATTAAATCATATAATTCTAATGTTGTTGCACCCAATATTGCTGGTATTGATAGTAATAAAGAAAATTTAGCAGCTGATCTTCTCTCAAATCCAAGAATTCGCCCTGCAGTAATTGTAATGCCTGATCGACTAGTGCCTGGTAAAAAAGCTAATATTTGGAAAGTTCCAATTATGAGGCCATTGATAATATTTAAGTCCTCAATTTTCTTTATTCTTAAAAAAGTACTATCAACTAAATAAAGGATAACCGCAAAAATAAGTGTGCACCATGCAATTAATTCAAGAGACCTTAATATTGAAAAATTGCTATTTTGAATATAATAGCCTGCAAAAATTAACGGTAAACTTGCTATTAGAGTAATATAGAATAATTTGAAATCTTTTTTAGACCTTGTGCCAAAAGAAAATACTCCTAAAATCATATTAAAAACATCTCTCCAAAAATATAATATAACAGCTATTAATGACCCAAAATGAACCGCTACATCAAAAACTCTACCTTGGTCGGGACTATTTAATAAATTTGGAAAAACAATCAAATGAGCAGATGATGATATTGGTAAAAATTCTGTTATCCCTTGTATCAAAGATAATATAATTAGATTTTGGAAAGATATCATAATATTAGTATTACAATTTCTTGTTAATATTTTAAATACAAAATCATAAACTATTATAAAATTCCAAAATATGTAATATGCATAAAATGCATATTAAATTAGTGTATAGTCTACTTCTTTTGACTAAATTAGTGTATAGTCCAATTTTAAGTAAATATAAATGTGAAAGTAAGATAATTTATTTATGGCTGAAATAGATAAAAGTAGAAGTTTAATAGGTTTTCCCGAAGAACAGGGTCTTTACAATCCTAAAGATGAAAAAGATGCATGTGGTTTTGGTTTCATAGCTAATATTGATAACGTAGCTAAACACGAAATAATTCACCAAGCTTTAGAAATTGTTCATAATTTAGACCACAGAGGAGCTGTTGGAGCTGACCCTTTAGCTGGTGATGGAGCTGGTATTCTTATTCAGATACCAAACAAATTTTTTAGTTCAGAATTACAAAAAAATAAAATTATTCTACCCTTAATTGGAAAATATGCTGTTGGTATGATTTTTCTTCCAAAAGATAAGAATAAAATACAAAAACTAATAAACATAATTGAGAAAGTCGTTAATGAGGAAGGTCAAAAAATAATTTATTGGAGAGATGTGCCAGTCGATAGTTCTGTTTTAGGAGAATCTGTAAAATCAAACGAACCATGCATAAAGCAAGTTTTTATTGAAATGGGAGATAAAATTTCAACTGAAAATGAGTTTGAACGAAAATTATATATAATTAGAAAACAAATTTTCAGAAATTTACAAATTCATGAACAAAAATTTGATGATTTTTATATTCCATCACTATCGACTAGAACAATTGTTTATAAGGGGATGGTTTTAGCTCCTAATTTATCAAAATACTACTTAGATTTCCAAGACGAATCCTTTAAATCTGCTATGGCAATGTTTCATCAAAGGTTCTCTACAAATACCTTTCCTTCTTGGCAATTAGCTCAACCATTTAGATACTTATGCCACAATGGTGAAATCAACACAGTAAATGGAAATATCAATTGGATAAATTCTAGAAAAAACTCAACCAAATCAAAAATTCTAGGGAAAGATATTGATAAAATATGGCCAGTTATTGAAGATAATCCTTCTGATTTCCTCTGCATTTGATAACGCCCTAGAAATGCTCTTAATGGGTGGATACTCAATTACTCATGCAATGATGTTAATGATACCTGAGGCGTGGAATAATAATGAAATAATGAATAATAAGAGAAAATATTTTTATGAGTTTTTCGCTGGTATAATGGAGCCTTGGGATGGACCAGCTGCGATGGCATTTTCAGATGGGCGTAAAATCGCAGCAACTCTTGATAGAAATGGCCTTAGACCAGCTAGATATATAGTAACGAATGATAATACCCTAATAATGGCCTCTGAAGTTGGCGTGCTTCCTTCTATAAAAGATGAAGATATCAAGCTTAAATGGAGACTTCAACCAGGTAAAATGCTTTTAGTTGATCTTGAACAAAAAAGAATAATTTCAGATGATGAATTAAAAGAAATAATTTCATCCGAATTTCCATATAAAGAATGGATTCAAAAATCACGAATATCTTTATCATCATTAAATTTTAACCTTAGTGAAAATGATAAAAAACTTGAAAACTTATTTAAAATTCAAAATATTTTTGGATACTCAAAAGAAGACATAAAATTTTTTCTAGAGCCAATGATGATGGAAGGACAAGATCCTATTGGTTCAATGGGAAGAGATATACCACTAGCTTCGTTATCTGATAAATCTAGGCTTTTATATGACTATTTTTTTCAAAAGTTTGCTCAAGTGACAAACCCTCCTATAGATCCGATCAGAGAGGAGATTGTAATGTCACTAAAAAGCTATATTGGTCCTAAATTAAATATTTTTGATTATGGCCAAGGAACCCCTCAAAAGTTAATAGAAATAAATCATCCAGTTTTATCTAATTTAGAATTAAATAAATTTAAAAACATAGAAAAGTTAACTAAATCTTATTTTAAATCTCAAGTTTTAGATATTACATGTAAAACTAAACCATCTGTTATTTCGCTAGATGAACGAATAAGTCAAATTTGTGAACAAGCTGAGGATATTATAAATGATAAGGGTATTAGTATTTTAATTTTATCTGATAAAGGTGTTGATAAAAATAATTATGCTATTCCAGCTTTACTTGCAGTTAGCGCACTTCATCATTTTTTAATAAAAAAAGGTTTAAGGACAAAAGTTAGTTTAATTGTTGAAACTGGAGAAGCAAGAAGGGTTCATGATATTTGCCTTTTGTCAGGGTATGGCGCAGAAGCTATTAATCCATATCTTGGGTATGCAACAATTTCAAATATTTTAAAAGAAAATGGTATTAAATTGCCTGAAAAAGAAGCCTATGAAAAATATACTAAATCCCTATGTAAAGGTATATTAAAGGTCATGTCGAAAATGGGTATTTCTACAATTCAATCATACTGCGGAGCTCAGATATTTGATGCTGTAGGGTTATCAGATAACATTGTTGATAAATATTTTACCGGAACTTCTAATAAGGTTAATGGTATTTCAATCAAAGAGATTGAGCAGGAAGTTAAATCAAGACATTATTTAGCATTCACTGAAAAAGAAGATCAAAATATAGATCTAGATGTTGGCGGTGATTTAGCTTACAGAGTTACCGGTGAAGAACATGTATGGAAACCTGAGACGATCACTCTTTTGCAGCATTCTGTCAGAAGCTCTGACTATAATCTTTTAAAAAATATTCCAATCTTATTGATGACCAAACAAAAAAACTTAAGAATCTTAGAGGTTTATTTAAAATAAAGAAAATAAACAAACCAATAAAAATAGAAGAAGTTGAACCAGTTTCAGAAATTGTAAAAAGGTTTTCAACTGGTGCCATGTCATTAGGTTCAATTTCTAAGGAAGCGCATTCAACTCTCGCCATTGCTATGAACAGATTAGGCGGACGATCTAATACTGGTGAAGGTGGTGAAGATCCAGTTAGATATAAAAAGCTTACAAATGGTGACACAATGCGATCAAAAATTAAACAGGTTGCATCAGGCAGGTTTGGAGTTACAACCGAGTATTTAGCTAATGCTGACGATATTCAAATAAAAATGGCTCAAGGAGCAAAGCCTGGCGAAGGGGGGCAATTGCCTGGACATAAAGTTGATAAATATATCGCTAGTATTAGACACTCCACCCCAGGAGTTGGATTAATATCTCCACCGCCACATCATGATATATATTCTATTGAAGATTTAGCACAATTAATATTTGATCTTAAAAATGTAAACCCAAAAGCTAGAATTTCAGTTAAGCTCGTTTCAGAATTTGGTGTAGGTACAGTTGCCGCTGGAGTTAGCAAGGCACATGCAGACCATGTGACAATTTCAGGTCATGACGGGGGGACTGGTGCTAGTCCTTTAACCTCTGTTTTAAATGCTGGAGGACCATGGGAATTAGGACTTGCAGAAACACATCAAACATTGCTAATGAACGATCTTCGCGGGAGAATATCAGTTCAAGTTGATGGAGGCTTAAGAACAGGTAGAGATGTTGTAATAGGGGCACT
This sequence comes from Puniceispirillales bacterium (SeqCode), assembly GCA_045565515.1. Lineage (GTDB taxonomy): Bacteria > Pseudomonadota > Alphaproteobacteria > Puniceispirillales. Next base: position 9,333 of record JBJLFF010000022.1, on the reverse strand, counting down.
ATTAGGAGCAGATGAATTTGGTTTCGCTACCTCAGCATTAATCGCTGAAGGATGTATTATGATGAGAAAATGTCATTTAAATACATGCCCTGTAGGAGTGGCAACACAAGATCCAGAGTTAAGAAAGAACTTTTCTGGACTTCCTGAACATATAGTTAACTTTTTTACTTTCTTAGCTTCCGAAGTAAGAGAGCTTATGGCTGAATTAGGATTTAAAAATTTTAATGAGATGATTGGGCAAAGACAAATCTTAGATTTAAATGAAGCCAACAATCATTGGAAAGCCAATAATTTAGATTTAAGTAAACTAATCACTGATATTAATGTTGATAAAAAATTTAAAATTTATAGTTCTGAACAACAAAATCATGGACTAGAAAACGTACTTGATAAAAAAATAATTTCTAAATCAAAGAAATCAATCGAAAGTAAAGATAAGATTTTTTTAAAATTTAATATTGTAAACACAGACAGAAGTGTTGGAGCAATGTTATCAGGAAAAATTGCTAAATTATATGGTCACAAAGGTCTTCCTAAGGGTACTATAAATATTAAATTTACCGGAAGTGCTGGGCAAAGTTTTGGAGCTTGGTTGTCAAATGGAGTGAATTTTCAATTAGAGGGCGATGCAAATGACTATGTAGGTAAAGGTCTATCGGGTGGAATAATTTCAATTTTTCCTAATGCAAAAACTAAAATTGAACCTAATAAAAATATAATCGTTGGTAATACAGTATTGTATGGAGCTATATCAGGGGAATGTTTTTTTAATGGAATTGCTGGAGAAAGATTTGCAGTTCGAAATTCTGGAGCTACTGCTGTTGTTGAAGGATGTGGAGATCATGGTTGTGAGTATATGACAGGTGGAGTTGTTGTCATTTTAGGAGATACAGGAAGAAACTTTGCAGCTGGCATGTCTGGTGGAATAGCTTATATTTTTGACGAAAATAACAACTTTCAAAAAAATTGTAACCTAGGAATGGTATCTTTAGAAAAGGTTAGCAATAGTAAAAATTACCGAAAAATAAATCCAAATAAAATAAAAAATGAATTATTAGATTTTGATAAAGAAAGATTAAAAATCTTAATAAATAAGCATGTTAAAAATACATCAAGCCCTATTGGAAAAAGAGTAATTAAAAATTGGCCTGATTTATTAGGAGATTTTATAAAAGTTGTACCAAATGATTTTAGAAGAGTTCTTAAGAGTGAACAAAAAATAATTAATAATCAAAAAGATTTGAAGAAAATTTCAGGAATATAGTATGGGAAAAACGACGGGCTTTATTGAAATTGATAGGCAAGAAAGAAAATATGAACCACCCTCTTCAAGGGTTAAACATTATAAAGAATTTATAGTTCCTTTAAATTCTTCTGAGGTATCCAAACAAGGTGCCAGATGTATGGATTGTGGAATACCTTATTGTCATCAAGGATGCCCAGTTAATAATCTCATTCCTGAATGGAATGATTTAGCTTATAAAAAGGATTGGAAAAGAGCTTTAAGTGTTCTGCATTCAACAAATAATTTTCCAGAGTTTACAGGTAGAATTTGTCCTGCTCCTTGTGAGGCTTCTTGTACGCTAAATTTAACTGATAATCCAGTAGCTATTAAAAATATTGAGTGCTCTTTGGTCGACATGGGATGGAAAGAGGGATGGATAAACCCTCAAGTTCCAATAACCTATACTGATAAAAGAGTTGCTATAATAGGCTCTGGGCCCTCTGGTTTAGCTTGTGCTCAGCAGCTTGCAAGATCTGGTCATGAAGTAGTTGTTTATGAAAAAAGTTCTAGAATTGGTGGATTACTAAGAATAGGTATACCTGATTTTAAAATGGAAAAAGGTCTAATTGATAGACGTGTTGAACAAATGCAAAAAGAAGGTGTGGTTTTTGAAACTGATGCCCACATATATGATAAAAAACAATTAGAAAGTCTATTAAAAGAATTTGATGCTTTAGCAATCTGCACTGGTGCAGAGAAACCAAGAAATTTAGAAATTGATAATAGAGATTTAAATGGAATTCATTTTGCAATGGAATTTTTATCCCAGCAAAATGACAGAATTGCAGGAAAAAAAATTGATCCTAACATTGAGATTAATGCAAAAGGTAAAGATGTTTTAGTAATTGGTGGGGGAGATACTGGTTCTGATTGTGTAGGAACATCTAATAGGCAAGGAGCTAAATCAGTAAAGCAATTTGAACTCCTTTCAGAGCCGCCAAAAAAAGAAAATAAATTATTAACATGGCCTGATTGGCCAATGAAATTAAGGACTTCATCCTCTCATGAAGAAGGGTGTGAAAGAGAATGGTCAGTTCTTACTAAATCTTTTATTGGTAAAAATGGAAATGTGACAGGATTGAATGGTGTTGGGGTAGATTGGAAGAAAAATTCAAATGGGTCTTTTGAAATGACTGAAATAAATAACTCAGAGTTTGAAATTAAAGCTGACTTAGTTTTACTTGCGATGGGCTTTGTTCACACAAATCACAATGGTTTGATTGAAAATTTAAAGCTAGATTTAGACCAAAGAGGTAATATAAGTGCTGATGATAATAGCTATGCTACATCAAAAAATAAAATTTTTACTGCTGGCGATGCAAGGAGAGGGCAATCTCTTGTTGTTTGGGCTATTAGAGAAGGAAGGCAATGTGCATCCTCAATTAATAATTTCCTTTTAAAAAGTTGAAATATTTAATAAATATTATAGTTATAATTTTTTAAATTTAATATAAATTTCATTAAGAAAAAATATTAAAAAAATGAAAAACTATGATTTCAAAATTTTTTCAGAGAATAAATATAATCTACGACCCATAGAAAATCTTTATGACAGCGTGTTTGGAAAAAATAGAAATGAACGAACAGTATATAACCTTCGTGCTGGAAAAAAAATAGGTGATCTGTGCTTTGTTATTAAAAAAACAGATACTGATATTTTTGCATGTATTAGATACTGGCTTATTGAAATTGGTTTTGAAAAAGGTTTATTATTAGGTCCTTTAGCAGTTCGAAAGGACATGCAAAGGCATGGACTTGGGTCTATGTTAATAAATCATTCACTTGAAATAGCTAAAGAAAAAAAGTTTAAATTTTGTTTTGTTTCAGGCGAGTCAGATTATTATCCAAAATTTGGATTTAATAGAATAAAACTAAAAAATTTAATTTTACCAGGTGCTATAGATCCAGAAAGACTTCATATTATTTTTTTTGAAGAAGGAATTGAAAATAAAATGGGTGATAAGCCTTGGACCGTTAAATCATCAAATTAAAAAGAAATAATTACTATGCGCGTATTACATCATTATCCATTGTCCCCATCCTCTAGGTTAATAAGACTATATTTGAATGAAAAAAAAATAGAATTTGTAACAAAGCTTGAAATTTTTTGGGAAAGGGATGAGAAATTTTTAAAACTCAATCCTTCGGGCGAAGTTCCTGTCTTAATAGACTTAGATAATACGGTTCTATGTGGTTCGAGGGTTATAGTAGAATATTTTGAGGATTTAGATAAAGATATTATTCTAATTCCTGGTATGGCTAATGAAAAAGCTGAAGTAAGAAGATTATTCGATTGGTTTGATAATAAATTTTATAGAGAAGTTACCTACCCTCTTATTCATAATCGTATAATCAAACGTTATATTGGTGATCAGCAACCCTCAAGTGAGGTTATTAGAAAGGCACTTCAAAACATTAAAGTTCATTTGCCATATATTGAATGGCTTGCAGAAAATAGAAAATGGTTATCAGGAGACCATTTCTCTATAGCAGATTTATCTGCAGCAGCCCAATTATCTGTAATTGATTATATGAATGATCTAGACTGGTCTGATTTTGGTGAGGCAAGAGCATGGTATGCTAAAATTAAATCAAGGCCTTCATTTAGATCCCTTTTAACAGATGTTGTTGAGGGTATTCATCCACCTAATCATTATAAAAACCTAGATTTCTAATCAATCGCTATTTTTAAAATAATTTTAAATTAGATTTAGTAATTACAAACTTTAAATACTCCTTTGAAATCAAAATAAAATTATTTGGTAAATACATTTTATTAATTGGGTCTAAATCTGGTTTGACTGGAATTATATTCAAATTAATTTTAGGGTTTACCCTTTTAAACTCAAGTATTAATCTTGGCATGTGGTAATTAGCAGTTACGAGAAAGCTATTTTTAGAATCATTTTTTCTAAGCCATTCACTAGCTTCCATTGCATTACCTTGAGTGTTAATTGCTGTTAAATCCAGATCAACGCAACAATTCAAAATATTAGATTGTTTTTTGTTAGCATTTATAGCTTTTGCTATGTCAGTCTTGCTTATACCTTTACCAACACCTGTAATTAACATTTTCCTCTCAATGTTATCTTCAATTAAATTAATACCCTTTAAAATTCTATTTGAGCCTCCAGTTGCAACAACAACAGATTCAGTGTCTTGGAAAAGAACTTTTTCTTGGCTAAAATTACTTTTAACTAAAATTATAAATGCGATTAGACCCACAACAATATTTGCTGCTAACCAGTATAGAAAAAACTTCAGTAAAATTAATAATTTATTCATATTAAAAAAAAATTATAAATAATTTTAGTCTAAATGTTATATATCTATTTAAAAAGGTTTTTCTGATTTTGATAAAATACTTATAAATTGAATATTAGTAGACCTTAGATAAATTATAAATAAATTTTATACTTTAATATATGTTATTAGCCTGTCCAAATTGTAATACAGTTTTTAGAATTGAAAAAACCGCTATAGGATCTGGAAGAAAAGTAAATTGTGGTGTTTGCAAAAATGTTTGGATAGCAACTCAAGAAAATTTAATGGAAGAAAAGAAGGTTTCAGAGAATACTGAGAAATTCTTTAAAGAAAAAAACTTACCACTAAAAGATAAAATTTCTGAAAGTAAGACTAAGATTTTACCAAATGAGATTGATAAAAAGGTAATTAATAAGCCATTAATTTCAAAAGAAATAAATAGGGCATCAGAGTTCAAACAAAAAAAGACAAAAATAAAAATAAAAAAACAAAACTTTCGCAATGCTTTATTATGGTTTTTATTTGGTATTTTTTTATCAATAACACTTATTGGTTTTCTAGTTACCCAACAACGAAATTACATAGCAGCATATTTTCCAAAGTCATTAGAAATTTATAATTTCTTTGGAATTGAATTTATTCCAAATTTAAAAGATTTAGAAATATCTGAATTTATAGCAGAAATTAATGGAGATATACTAGTAATTGAAGGAAAAATTTCTAATAATAGTTTTTTGACGCAGTTATCACCAAAAATAGAGATTTCAGAATTAAATGATAATAATGAGATAATCAAGGTTTTGAAAGTTTCTGGAGAGAATGAAATAATAGAACCTAAAACTTACAATCACTTTAGATTTGAATTGATTGATTATGATAATATTTCAAAACAGAATACTAATGAATTTAGTGCAAAACTAAGTAGTGAAAAACTAATTCTACAAATCTGGTAAAATTTCTTTTTGAATTTGATATTCTATTACTTCTTGTTTTCTGAGGAGGTGAATTTTATTATTATGAACAAGAAGCTCACCAGCAGATGGTCTAGAATTATAGCTAGATGACATAACAGACCCATATGCTCCAGTAGAAAAAATAGCTAAAAATTGACCTTCCATTGGTTGGTTCAATTTTAAGTCTTTTATGAAATAGTCTCCTGTTTCACAAATAGGACCAACAACATCATATTCTACTTCTTTGTTTTTTGATTTTATTAATGGTTCTATATTATGGTGTGCATTATATAACGTTGGACGGATGAAATCATTCATAGCTCCATCAACAATTAAGAAGTTTTTTCTTTCTGAGTTTTTGATGTAAATTATTTTAGTGACCAAAACGCCTGAGTTGGCAACTAACGACCTTCCTGGTTCAATTGAAAGTTTATAATCGTAAGTATTAAATACTTCTCTAATTGTTTTACCATAATCTTTAAAATTAATTGAAGCATTTTGATAATCAACACCAAGCCCGCCTCCTAAATCTAAGTTTGGCACATCCATACCTTCTTCTCTTAAGGAGTTAGCAATTGATAAAACATTTTCATAAGCAAGCCTAAATTCATTCATATCAAAAATCTGACTTCCTATATGAATTGCAAGACCCATAGTTGTAATATATTTTTCACTAGAAATTCTTTTGTATATTTCTACTGCTTCTTTTATAGGTAAACCAAACTTAGTATCATTTGAACCGGTGGCAATTTTTTCATGCGTTTTAACTTTTATGTCTGGGTTAACTCTAATTGCAACTGGAACCCTTACCTTTAACTCATTAGCAATTCTAATAATATTATCTATCTCTGGAAATGATTCAGCATTAATTTGTTTAATATTGCTTCTTATTGCTAGCTTAATTTCCTCAGTTGTTTTACCTACTCCAGAAAAAACTATTTTTGATGGATCTACGTTAACGTACAGTGCTTTTTTCAGCTCGCCACCTGATACTATATCTGCTCCAGCTCCAAGTTTAGCAAGAAGTGATAAAACACCTAAAGTTGAATTTGCCTTAAGTGCAAAGTTTATTTCTGTGTTAGTTTCTGATAGTGATTTACTTAGTTCCTTATAAGAATGCTCAATACTTTCCCCAGAATAAACATATAGAGGTGTTCCGTATTCTTCAGATACATCTTTTAAAGAGATATGCTCGCAGAAAAGTTCATTATTTGATTTGTATTTAAAACCTTTAAAATTCATTTAGAAATATTATTTTCTGATTGATCTTCTGGAACTGGCATAGATTTTTTGCCACACGCGGTAGCACCAAATAATAAAAGTATAGTAAAATTCAAAATTATAAAATTATATATATATATCTTCATTTTTTAGCTTAAAAATCTCTTTTTTGCATAAGTAATTTGTTTTAAAACTTCTTTAGGAGATGTTCCCCCATAAGATTTTTTATTTTTAACAGAGTTCTCTATACTTAATACTCTATAAACATCTTTATTAATTCGTTCATCAATTTTTTGAAATATATCTAAAGGTATTTCATATAATGCACATTTATTTTTTTCAGCAAATTTTACTACTTTACCAGATATTTCATGAGCTTTTCTAAATGGTATGTCTAGTTCTAACACTAACCAATCAGCTAAATCAGTTGCACATATAAAACCAAGATTGGCAGAAGCTAACATTTTTTCTTTATTAACTTGAAGATCAGAAATCATACCTATACAGGCCTGAAGTGATAAATGGAGAGTATCAAAACAATCAAATATTCCTTCTTTATCCTCCTGTAAGTCTTTACTATAGGCAAGAGGTAAGCCTTTTAAAACTGTTAATATAGACATTAAAGATCCAATTATTCTCCCCGATTTTCCTCTAATTAGTTCTGCAGCGTCTGGGTTACGTTTTTGTGGCATAATGGAGGAGCCAGTTGTGAATGCATCTGATAATATAATAAAATTAAATTGATCTGAAGACCAAATTACTATTTCTTCACAAATTCTGCTTAAGTGAATTGATGTCATTGAAGAAACAGACAAAAACTCTATCACAAAATCTCTATCTGAAACAGCGTCAATAGAATTATGAGATTTAGATAAAAAATTTAATTCTTTTGTAGTAAAATTTCTATCAATTGGAAAAGAAGTTCCTGCTAATGCTGCTGATCCAAGAGGGTTGACGTTCACTCTATTGAGACAATCTAAAAATCTTGAGCGATCTCTACCAAACATTTCAACGTAAGCTAATAAATAATGTCCAAAAGTTACAGGCTGGGCAATTTGAAGGTGAGTAAAACCAGGCATAATTGTATCAAAGTTTTTTTCAGCTAGAAAAATTAACTTTTCTTGAAGTTGTTGTAGGCATTCATTCAAAATATTTATTGAATGTCGTGTCCAAATTCTTAAATCTGTAGCCACTTGATCATTTCTAGATCTGGCAGTATGTAGCTTTCCTGCTGCATCGCCTATAATTTCTTTCAACCTATTTTCAATATTCATGTGAATATCTTCTAATTCATTTTTGAATTGAAAATTATCCTTTTTTATTTCTTTTTCAATAGTATTTAAGCCACTGATAATTTTTTTCCCGTCACTATTTGAAATAATCCCTTGTTTGACTAGCATTTTTGCATGGGCAACAGAAGCTAGGATATCTTCTTTATAAAGTCTTTTGTCGAAAGAAATAGATGAGTTTATTTTTTCCATTACTTTGGATGGTTTTGTTTCAAATCTCCCGCCCCATATCGAGCTTGATTGTTTTTTTTCTTTTGGTATATTTTTATCAACCATCAAGTCATTCCTAAATTATAACTTATTGTGAATTATAAATTATTAATAAAAAAAATCATAACTATTTTCATCTTTCTGAAAATAATAACATTTTCAAACCTACTATTTTCTCAGGGATTTTCTGATTTTGAAGAACAGCTTTTACCAGAAATTATATTATTTCATGAAAATAAAATTAAGACTAATTTAAGCTCATATTTAAACAATAGTAATCATAGACTAACAATAATAAATTTTTGGGCGACTTGGTGTCCTCCATGTATAGAGGAATTACCTTCATTAAATAGATTAGCAATTATGTTTGAAGAAAAAGGAATAGATATTTTAGCTATTTCTATGGACAGAGGAGATGAAAAAAAATTAGTTAATTTTTTAAAACAAAAGGGTGGTGATAAGTTAAAATTTTTTCAAGATAAGAATTGGAGTGCAGGTAAATCCTTACCAATCAAGGGACTTCCAATAACTCTGATAGTTAAAAATAATAAAAAAGAAACAAAAATTATTTACAGACATGAAGGCCCATTAGAATGGGATAGTATAGAAGTTAAAAATAATATATTATCTTTAGTCAATAATATTTAAGTTTCTTATCTTCTCAAGTTTATAATAATTTAATTTAGTATTAAACTCTTGAAATTTTTAAAATTGTTTTTAGGCCGGAGTTTGTTTTTTTGAACGAAATATTACCACCATGTTGTTCAGCTATTGTTGATACGATTGTAAGGCCTAAACCAACTCCATCTATAAAATTTGAATTTGACACATCAAAGATATCTTACTTTGATCCTAAAAATGGAAATAGATTGAATTAAATATTTATTCTATAAAAAATATCTAATAAATATTAATTAACTTATTTTTGATTCAAATTCTGGAACTGCATCAAATAAATCAGTGACTACCCCATAGTCGGCTACCTGAAATATAGGCGCATCTTCGTCTTTATTAATTGCAACTATAACTTTACTGTCTTTCATGCCTGCTAGATGTTGAATTGCACCAGAAATTCCAACTGCTATATATAATTCTGGAGCCACAACTTTAC
>JBJLFF010000021.1:0-35078 GCA_045565515.1 Puniceispirillales bacterium (SeqCode) | reverse complement strand
TTAATGATGATACTTGGGAAGATTTACAAAGAGTAAAAGAACTTGATAATCGAACTGCAAATAGTTTGATTAATGAAGGGATTAGACTTGTTGTTGCAGATAAACTTCAAAAGATTTCACAATTGAAGAAACAAAGAAACACTCTTGAAAATATGGTTTCTGCATAATGTCTTGGAGGTGTCAATGAAGTTAAAAGAAACTATCAATCTGATTATGAATACAAAAAGAAATTAGATGATTTCAAAAAAAGATAATCAAATAAATTAAAAGAAGAAACCAAAAACATTCCTCCAATAATTGATATGAGAGATGCATACTCACAAGTTAGACAATCTAATACAACAATCCCACAAAGTGTAGTGAGTGCAACTTCTTCCAGAAGAACCTAAATAGTATTGTTAGAGTGAAGTTATGGGATGTGAATCTCCATTTACATAATATAGTTTTTTCCTTCACTCTCTTTCACACAAACTGATTTTTACATTCCAAAGAATAAACCCAGAGTCCTTCTCTGGGTTTTTTTACTGCACCAAATATAAAGTCTTTATTTTAGTTTTTCACATACGGATATTAGACTTTTTTCTGACGGAGTGTTAGGTTTATGGTTTATCCATCCTGCGTTCTGAAGACTATTAGTTTCACCAGTTCCTTCACCCATCGGATCTTTGTAATGGGAAAAAGTCAAAGGTTTTCCTCGAACTAGTTTGCAGTCACCTTGCCAATATATTTTACCAGATAAATAACCATATTTATTTGGTTTTAAGTAATCTGTCAAAGACCAATAATAAACATACCCATCATATTTCCTTATCCTATCAAAATCCAAATAGTAGGTATTACCTTTCCAATCTCCAATAACCTCAATCTCCGTCCATTCTGCATAGGAAGTAGATGAGAACTAGAGTGAATAGAAGTATCGGTATTTTGAGGAGTGTTTGTTTCATTTAACAATCACCTTCACAATTTATTCTTTCACCATTATTTCCAAGTCTCAGTTTTTTTCAGAGAACCATCCTCATTGAAATACTCCCAAAGACCATCTGGTATTCCACTTTTTAAATTTACTTTTTCCTTTAACTGACCATTTCTATAATAATATTCCCTAAAACCCATAATTTTCTCCGTCTTTGTAATTTGCTTTGATATTTATTTTTGCTTCTAACTGACCATTTTCATAATAAAATTCATGAAGACCATCTTCTTTTCCGTCTTTAAAATTTCTTTTTTCCCTTAACTGACCATCTTTATAATACGTTTCCCAAAGACCATCTTCTATCCCATCTTTAAAATTTCCTTTCCTCTTTAACTGACCACTTTCATAATATTCTTCCCAAAGACCATCTGCTTTTCCGTCTTTGTAAATTACTTTCATCCATAAATTACCATTACTATGATAACTTTCTGAAAGACCATCTAGTTTTCCGTCTTTGTAATTATAATTACTCGATAACTGACCATTTTCATGAAAACTTACCCAAAGACCTTCTTCTTTCCCATCTTTGTAATTTCTTTTTTTCTCTAACTGACCATCTTTATAATACGTTTCCCAAAGACCTTCTTCTTTCCCGTCTTTAAAATTTCTTTTTTTCTCTAACTGACCATCTTTATAATACGTTTCCCAAAGACCATCTTCTATCCCATCTTTAAAATTTGCTTTACCCCATAATTTACCATTTTCATAATAATATTCCTTGAGACCATCTATTATTCCGTCTTTCCAATTTTCTTTTTTCTTTAACTTACCATTTTTCCAATAATGTTCCCAAAGACCTTCTTTTTTACCCTCTAATAAGGAAACCCTTCAGTAAATAACCATCTACCTTACCTGTAAAAGGAACATTGGTTGATTTGTTAAAATAAACACCATCAATTTCTTTTAATTCTATCAAGTCATCTATTTCTGGACAAATAAACCCTGTATATTTGCAAACTAAATTTTCACTCCAACTTGGTGAGGAAAGAAGAGATAGAAAAAGGATAAGTATGATTGAGGTTAGTTTTTTCATACTTGATTATTAACACAGAATAAAAATCTATGAAATAAGAGGAGTGTTTTATTAGACTATAACTAAACAATACAATTAAATGATACAAAAATACTGTCTCAATAGCATCCATACTTGACTTATGAGACACGAATCGTTAAACTCTAGAGGTAAATGAGACATTTTGGAGGTTTTATGAAATATGGTTATGCAAGAGTTAGTTCTTCTGGACAAGACCTTACTGTTCAACTTGATGCACTCAAATCAGCAGGATGCGAAACAATTAGACAAGAGAAAGTCTCTGGGACATCTACTCAAGGAAGAGACGAATTAAATACTCTTTTAGAATTTATGAGAGAAGGAGATGAACTCGTTATTACCAGGATAGATAGACTTGCAAGGTCTGTTAGAGATTTACAAAACATTGTCTACGATTTGAATAAAAGAGGAATAAACATTTCTGCAACAGAACAACCAGTCGATACCAAAACAAGTATCGGAAAATGTTTCCTTGATATGTTGGGAGTATTTGCAGAGTTTGAAACCAACTTGAGAAGAGAAAGACAGATGGAAGGAATTGAAAAGGCAAAAGAGAAAGGTGTCTACAAAGGAAGAAAACCTTCTATTGATGTTGATGCAGTTAAAGAATTGAAAGAAAAAGGATTAGGTGCATCTGCAATTGCAAAAAAATTAGGAATTGGTCGTGCATCTGTTTATCGTTCATTGGAGGTATAATGATTAGAATTTTAATTGGTTGTGTAATTGGGTTTTATGTTTCTGAATTTAATCTCATTCCAGAGATTATTAACTTTACAAATGAGATGGGCTTGACAGATTATTTTATTGATAGTCTGGAAGGAATGAAAGAAGGGGAAATATCTTGAGATACTTTTTATATATTCATACTAACTTTAATCCTTATCTCTTGTAATGAGAAGAAAGGGTATTCTAAAGTTGAAATCGATTATGGTGAGGAAATAGAAGTTACAAGTGAAAGTGAATGTAGAAATGTAGTTGAAAAAGGAAAGATACTTTCAACTTATTTTGACAAAGACACTTCTAATGAAGAATCTTCACAAGTAAAAACTAGAATACTTCATAAAGGATATATTTATTGGATAACAATGAATAACTCTTACCATATTTGTTATGATAAAAGAAAGTTCCACGATAAATGAATAAATGCGAAGTATGTGATGCACCATTCAAGACACTTTATAGAGTTAAATGGGAATTATTCCATTTGAGATGGGTACACATTTGCAAAAATTGTGGGAAACAGATTAGACAGATTTATGGAGATGCACTTATCTTTGGTGGTAATGCAAATTTTCCTATGGGTTTCTTTAATGTGAAAAAGAGAATGTTTAGACCTAAAGAAGACCCACCAAAACAATATTTCCTAATGTATAAGATAAATGCTGCTTAAGAATACCCCCCCAAAAACTGACAATCATTTCCTAATCTATAAACAGTCTCTTTACCTTCCACAGATATTTTGGTTAGAGTTAGATTAGTTAATATTTTTATATGACTTTATGGGGATTTTTAATGCCAATCACAAGGGTAACTGTAAGAACATTTCAAAATAAAGAGCATGCAGAACTTTTTATTAATTTTGCTCAATCAAGCAATGAAAAATTGAAAGAACAAGACTTTAAAATTAATATGCAAATAGTTCAATCGATATCTTTACCAAATCAAGTAATTTCAATTTGGACTTATGAAAATGAAAATCATATGAAAAGTATAAGGAAAGTTTTATCTCAATTTAATCCTATTCCAAATTCTTTGATGCCTAAAGAAATAGCATACGAAGGTAATGTTAAAATTTTAGAAATTTAATTATATAAACAGTATCTTAGATGAGTATCGTAGAATTGACGAGGGGATACCCCACTAAGAAAACCTTTACAAATACAGAACAAAAAGATAATTAAGTACTAACCATAAATTAATGTTTTACTTTTGTTTCTGGGAGGAAATATAAAATATAAATTCAAATATTTATGGTTAGTAATTTATAAATATATAATTAAATTTATTTTAATATTGCTTTTAAAGTATTTTAATTATGTTTTTTTAACATAAAATTAAAAAAATTTTACGTTAGTTAAATTTTGAAATGGTTTCAAATATTGATAGAAATAAAAACAATATTATTTATAAAACCAATTTTATATTTCATCAGAACTGATAGAAATTGATTTTAACTTCCTTATTACTGAAACTGTCTAATTATTTCTAGAATCCGTAGTCTTGTGAAAAAAAAATAAAGGTAAATCATGAAAGTTTGACAGACAAAGTTAGACAGTTTTGTTAGACAGTTTAAGTAAAAAATACCTTAAAATATTGTTATTATTATATATTTTACTCTTAAATCACGGAATCATAATCCGCGTGTCGGGGGTTCAAGTCCCTCCTCCGCTACCAATATTATAGGTCCAAAATCATTGGAAATTAATTGAAAGTCAAAGTAAATTTCAAAATGGTTAATCTTCATAAAAACAGATACATATTATTAAAGCTATTCTTTATTATTTTTTTGTTAAATGTTTCTTTAATAGGCAATGCACTGACCATTAAAAGTGGACAAGTAATTTCTTCAGATGGGAAAGTTTACGATTTTGCTTCACCAAAAGAAAAAGAATTATTAATAAAAAAATCTAAAACTGAAGGTAAATCAATTGGTGTTCAAAACAAGAACCTCTTTCTTATAATCGAAGAGAAGATTTTACATATTCCAATTGAAAAAATAATTTGGTCATCAGATAATCAAATTACAAATTTAGTGGAAAAGAAAATAAAATTATTTTTTGAGAATAATAACTTCTACGAAAATGAAACTATAGTAAAAGAAAGATTTGTTTTAAGTGCAAAAAAATTAAAGCAACTTCATCTATTGAATAAACTAGAAAATAAAATTTCAAAACGAAATTCAAATGGAAATTATGTAAAGTTTTATTTTACATTTTGAAAATTTGGTTTGCGTAAATAAAACAGAAATATTGGAATAATGAACAATAAATGTGAAAACTGCGATGCACCATTCAAGACACTTTATAGAGTTAAATGGGAACTATTCCATTTGAGATGGATGCATATTTGCAAAAATTGTGGGAAACAGATTAGACAAGTTTATGGAGATGCACTTATCTATGGTGGAAATGCAAATTACCCTGTTGGTTTCTTTAATATTAGGAAAAGAATATTCAGACCAAAAGAAGACCCACCAAAACAATATTTCTTAATGTATAAGATAAGTGCTGCTTAAACATACCCCAAAAACTGATAACTATTCCCTAATCTATAAACAGTCTCTTTACCTTCCAAAGATATTTTGGTTAAAATAATATAATGATAAAATTATTTTTTATTAAAATCTTAACTTTACTTATTTTAGCAATATTCCCTTTTGTTAGCTTTGCTTTTAATGAAAGTCATCTTGAAAAACTTAAGTCCTTAAATGAATGCTCACAATGTGATTTGAATTCTGCAATCCTTACTAAAGAAAGTCTAAAAAACGCAGTTCTCAATAATGCAAATCTTAGTAAAGCAAATTTAACAGATACAAAACTCCATAGGGCAAACCTGCAAGAAGTAAATCTCAGTGGAGCAGATCTTTCACAAGCAAATCTTACAAATGCAAATCTTACAAATGCAAATCTTATTAAAGCTAAACTCAGATTTTCACAACTCTATAATGCCAATCTGTCAAAAGCAAATCTGACAAATGCAGATTTTTCAGGAGCTAAACTCGTAAGTGTAAATCTTATAGGTGCATCTCTTGTAAATACAAATTTTACAAATGTAAATCTTACAGATGCAGATTTAACTAATGCCGAAATGAGAGATGTGAATACTGATAATGCTATTTTTTGTAGAACTAAAATGCCATGGGGATATGAAAACGGAGGGTGTTAATAAAAAGCAAAGATAATTCTCCACTCCTACAACGGAGAGAATTTGATTTGAACTTTCCTAAGCCATTAGAGTGTTTTATGGAAAACCTAAAAGACTAATAAAGATGAAAATAATCGTTAGATAGGTATTATACTTCTTTGAAGTTGTAAATTTTTTCTAATTTACATAATTACATACAGATTTTAGGATTACTGATTGTGCCGAGTTAGGATGAGGATACTGCCAGTCTTTTTCTTCCGGCTCTTCCACTTGACCAACTCCACCACCCATTGGTTCTTTGTAAAAATAAAAACGCAAAAACTTATAACGAAATGTTTTGCAATCTCCCTGTCTATGTAATTTTGCAGATAAATGGCCATACTGAGTTTGTTTCAGGTAATCAGTCAAATCCCACCAATAAACAAAACCATCAACATTTTTTATTCTCTCAAAATCCACATAAAAGGAGATACCATCTTCAAGTTCAACTACCTTAGTCCATTTTGCATAAGAGTTGAGTGTGAATATTAAATTGATTAGTATTACAGTTATAGTAACCAGTTTTCTCATATTTAATTGCTATCATAAAATAAAAATTTATGGAATTGGTCGTGCATCTGAATTAGAAAATGATATTTTGAGATAAAGAAATTAATATCAAATTAGGAGAAATAAATGGAGCTTTGGTTTGAAATAGTAGTATGTGCATTATTGCTTTCAATCTCAATAAGTACATATTCAATATATAATATTATGAAAAATGATTTTGTATCAAATCAGATTTGGAACGAATTAAAAAAGATACAATCAGAATTAGAAAAAAAGAAAATTATGAAGTTAAATTAAAATTATGGAAATAGAGGAAAAAGAGTGGTTGAGAAGAGAAAATCATTTTCTTAGAGAAAAAATTGAACAACTCAACAATGAAATAAAAGACTATAAAAAATACATTGAAGAAATTACAAAAAAATTAGATGAATATGAAAAAAATTAAATTTCTATCTATATTTTTAATCTTTTTTTCATCAGTAGCATTGGGCGACGATAAATATACATTAATAGTCATGCTAGGTGATAAATTATTGGATAAAAATATTTACTTTAAAGATAAAAATAAATGTACTTACTTTGCCAATAAAATGAATAACCATCCCCCAATACCTAATAAAGAAGGTAAGATGGAAAAAATGAAGGCTTATTGCAAATTAGTTAACACTTCAACAGAAATTCCTAAATTGAAACAAGAGCAAATTTAATACTCCATAACATATAAAATTTAAATTTTTAGATTTATAAATCTATTTGAAAATTGAACTAAGAATAGTTTCTATTATCTTAATTATATGAATATTGAAAGTGTCATTTTATCAAAATTAATATTTTTATCTTGCTTGCACTCAGGTTTATTTTTTCTTTATTTGCACTTAAAATCTTTCAAAATCTTTTATATAATTTTTTTAATATCAATTTACTTTTTTCTTACAGGGTTAATAAATTTTTTTTTCTGGGAAAATAATTATAAAACATTTTATATATTTAATGCATCATTAATCACAATTACTTATTTTGAGTTTTCGATTATTTTAGAGAAATATTTTTTCAGAGATTTTCTCGAAAATTCACTTCCTTACCTCATAAATTATATTATAAGTCTTACTCTTATGATTAATGCTGCTTACTTTACTCTAATGATCGTCTATAATGTATTTGGATAAAATTTTAGAAAAAAATTTAATAACTTTGTGACTATATAAAAAATGATACAGGTATAACAATTTAATTATGTATGACATTATTTCCATTATTTTAGCTATACTAATAATTTGCCTTTTTATTTATGTAGTTTTTACTGATGGCTGGAAAATCATAAATATCTTCATAAAGAAAGTATTTAGTAAAAAAAACTCTAGAAATTGAAACTGAAATTAATTAATCAAAACTTACTTAGCGCCTGTATCAAGAGATATAGTTATAGGTATCCAGTATATGTTAAGTTAATTTCTTGAAACGATTATTAACAAATTAAATATATTAAAATTCTAATCTAGCTTATCTATATCGACTTTCTTAATTTCACCTATAGACTTATGTACTTTCCAGTTTTTCATTGACCCATCAACTTTGGCCAACCATAATTTTAGATTTCTCATATAATTCTTTACAAATGGCATCATTGTAAACCTGACTGTTAGGGCTTTTCATAGGCCAACCGCCAAGTCTACTTTCCTTGTCTTTATAAATACCCACTTGACTAAAAAAACTTCCTGAATGATTAGGTACGCTGTCATCTAAGAGGCAATGTAAGGTTGTCTGAGTTCCAGGCCATGTTTTCATCATTCCTGCTATTGTTAACAAAGGTTTCAAAAGTATATTTTGAAAAAAAACTGGCATTGTATTTTTTATAAGTGGAGTTTGAACCCAACCTGGATGAATACTAACAGACGTAACATTAGATTTTTTTAATAAAATTGCTAAATGCCTTGAATAAAGAACTTGAGCAAGTTTAGATATGTTATAAGCAGTAATTCTAGAATATTTATTTTTTTCAAAATTCAAGTCATTTAAATCAATGGAAACTCTATCATGCATTACGCTAGATGTATGGATAATTCTTGATGACTTTGATTTCTTTAAATATGGCAAAAGAAGCTCTGTTAAAAGAACATGACCAAGAAAGTTTACTCCAAAATGGAATTCAAACCCATCAACTGTTTCTTGCTTAGGCACGTGCATTACAGCAGCATTATTGACCAGACCATCAAGTTTAGTAAATTTTTTTGTAAAGCTGTTAACAAATTCCTTAACAGATTTTAGAGATGTTAAATCAAGATGAATAAAATGAATTTCTCTGTTTTTAGTTTCTAGAGATATTTCTTCATTGATTTTTTTTGCGAGCTTTATATTTCGTGAGGCACATATAATGGTAGCAGATTGTTTTGCTAGTTGCCTTAGAGTTTCAAGTCCTATACCTGAGGTAGTGCCTGTGATAATATAAATTTTTCCTAAAAGGTTTTTTTTAAAATTCTCTTCTGAGCACATTAAAACTTTTGCCATATTGTATCCCCTTAAGTTTTATTATTTATAAATAATCACTTTTTTCTCAATTACACTTTTTTATTAAAACACTTACAATTTTTTAAATTTTGAGTTTAAGTTTTTAATTAATATTAAAAGTTAGGTATAAAAATGAAAGTAAAGAATCTGACTGTCACTAATCATATTCTTACTGTGAATTGGATGGATGATTCATACTCAGAATTTCCAACCATCTGGCTACGTGATAACTGCCCCTCCGGTTTACATCCAGATACTAATGAACGTTTAACTGACTTA
Source organism: Puniceispirillales bacterium (SeqCode) (assembly GCA_045565515.1). Lineage (GTDB taxonomy): Bacteria > Pseudomonadota > Alphaproteobacteria > Puniceispirillales. Next base: position 25,857 of record JBJLFF010000021.1, on the reverse strand, counting down.
TTGGAAATTGATGAAAAACCTGTTCTTATTTCAGCTGAACTTATTGGAAAAAATATAAATCTTGAATATGAAGATGGCTATAAAAGTCTTATGCCAATATCCCTGATTGATAAACATCGTCCAGGTCGACCTGTTTCTGATCCAGGCCTTGTTTCGTTCCAGCTTTGGAAAAAAGATCTAACAGAAATAAATATTATTCGTCATAAGGCGTCACCTATTATTTCTGACGATTTAGCGCTTAAGAACTGGATGGATGATACAGCTAGAATTGGGCTGACAATAATAGATCATCTAGATTATCATACTGAAGCTGGTGAAGAGATTGCGAAGAGGATTGGATTTTTACGTGTCACAAACTTTGGATCTACTTTTGAAGTCTTGAATAAACCTGACCCAAATAATTTAGCTTATACTTCAGTAAGACTTCCTCTTCACACCGACTTACCTAATCAGGAAGTACCTCCAGGGTACCAATTTTTACATTGTTTGGCTAATGACGCGATAGGAGGCGAGTCACTATTTGCAGATGGATTTGCTATGGCAGAAGACCTCAGAGCTGAAGACCCTAAAGCTTTTGATTTACTTAGTGAAGTCAGTATTCCTTTCCGTTTTCATGACAACACAGCAGATATTAGAATTCACAGACCCGTTATAACTCTATGTTCAAAAGGTGAAGTAATTGAAATCCGATATAATGCGCACTTGGCAGGCATTTTCGATATGCCGGTTGATGTAATGCCAGATTATTATCAAGCCTACAGGAGTTATATGAACAAAACACGAGATTCTAAATATCACCTCAAAATCAAATTAAAAGCTGGTGAGATGGTTGTCTTTGACAATAGACGTATTTTACACGGCAGAGAATCATTTGATCCATCTACAGGTTTTAGGCACCTTCACGGTTGCTATGTTGATCGAGGTGAGTTCGTTTCACGTCTTCGGCTTTTAAACAGTTCTTTCTGAATTTTATAATTTCTTTATAATTTACTCTAAAAATTCTTGTAGAAGATAAAATTAAATTATATGAATTATGAAAATATTTTTACATAATTTAGAGTTTTAACATGTTTGAATCTGAACCTCTTTTTGAGCAGTTTTGCTTTGCCTTAGCATCTTTTGAAAGCTCTCGACACATATATCGAAGGGAACACGGGCCTGGGCAAGTACGACGGCTTTTCAATACTAAGTTTACAGCGTTTGAACTTCGTCGTTACATGATGAACTTCTATTTTTCTAAAGGAAGTTTCACAATTTCAGAACTTGTTGAAGCATCCGATTTTAGCCGTCCAACAGTTAATTCCACTGTTCATGATGCATTAAAACTTGGATATCTAGAAGAGCTGTCAGGTTCAAAAGATCGTCGACGTCATGATTATCGTCCTACAAAGCCAATGCTTGATGCCTGGCGCAATTATTGTAATGCACTTCTTGTAAACCCTAAGTTTTCACATGCACTGAAACTTGCTCAAACACTTATTTCAATGCGTGACCTCGAAGTACAGTTTTCGAAAAAAAATATGTAAAAATTTTTAACCTTTTTTACTATTTTACTCCGTGCTACAAAAATTTATTGGGCAATTAGTCTAAATTAATTAACTACTTGTACCTTCATAATAATTTGTTGTCTGGGAGGACTTCTTGCTAGATTTGGTTGAACCAAAATTACAATATGTACCATACAAAGATGGACAAATTGCATATCGTGAAACAGCAGGTACAGGATCAGCTCTATTTCTCCTTCATGGTATGAATGGTAGCAGTAAGAGTTGGTCTAATTTATATTCTTCACTTGGTAAATTATTTAGGGTCATTGCCTGGGATGCTCCAAGCTTTGGTGCATCTGATGTTTTTGGTGACAATATACAAGAATATAAAAATGCAGCTAAAGCTTTAATATCGAAATTAAATATTGAAGATTTTGTTGTTCTTGGTCATTCAATGGGAGGATTAGTAGCAGCTCAGATTGCTGCTGACAAAGATCTTTCAATCGCAGGTTTAGTATTGTCATCATCTCACTTAGGGTTTGGACGTCCCAAGGGTGAAGAATTAATGCCACGTTATGAAAAACGAATAGAAATTTTTAATAACAAAAATACAGATATATCATTCAGAATTGATAGAGCAAAGTTCAATTCACCGAAGGGTACCAATGAAAATGTAATTCAGTTTCTGGCAAATGTTTCAGCAGATGTACGAATGGAAAGCATTCGTGATGGAGGTCGTATGAGCCAAGAAACTGATAATAAAATCATCTCATCGGAAATTAAGGTTCCTATTCTCATTTTATCTGGTGGACAAGATACTATAATTTCGACTGAAATGCACTCTGAGCTAGTTACAGCTTTCCCAAGAGCGCAACAAGTCGTTTTCCCGAAGGCGGGTCATGCCTCTTACGCTGAATATCCTGAGCTCTTTAATGAGCAGGTTAGAGAGTTCTCTGAGAAAGCATGTGATTTAAAGCTACCCTCTTCAAAACAAAATAAAGAAAACATTAATGAAAGGAAGAATAAATGAAAATATCTTTTTTAAAGTCATTGGCATTTATTGCCACAATGGCATCTGGACTTGGGTTTTTGACAAGTTCTGTGATGGCAGGTGATCTTAAAGTAGCTCTTGCTGCAGAACCTACATCTATGGATCCGCATTATCAAAACTTGACTATAAACAACTCGTTCTCGACGCAAGTGTATAATGCACTTGTTCTACAGGATGTTAACCAGAAATTAATTCCTGGTCTTGCGGAATCTTGGAAGCCAGTAGGTGATAGTTCTTGGGAGTTTAAGTTAAGAGCCGGTGTTAAATTCCATAATGGAGCGGCATTCACTGCTGAGGATGTTGTTGCAACAATGAAGCGTGCAGCAAATGTCCCTAATAGCCCCTCAAGTTTTGCAACTTTTATAAAGGGTAAGGAATTTGAAATTATTGATGATTTGACACTTCGAGTATCTACAAAGAAACCTGATCCTTTTACTCCAAACGACATGTCAAGAATTGCAATTATTGATTCAGCATTTGTAGATGCTACCACTGAGGATTTTAATACTGGTGTCGCTTCTTTTGGGACTGGCCCATTTACTCTCACTAAATGGTTGCCAGGTGACTTAATTGAAATCGCTCGGAATGATAACTATTGGGGAAATTCCGTAGAGTGGGATAATATTATTATTCGCCCTATTAAAGATGGTACAACTCGAACAGCAGCGCTTATTGCTGGTGATGTAGATTTTATTGAACGTGTTGCACCTTCAGACTTACCTAACCTGGAAAAGCGTGATGGAATATCTGTTTTTAAATCTGTATCTAATCGTCTTTTATACTTAACTCTTCATATGACAGATGACCCTATTAAACCATATGTTACAGATTTTAATGATAATCCAATAGCTTCCCCTTTTAAAGATATTCGCATGAGAAAAGCAGTATCTTTCGCCATTAATCGACAAGCTATAGCAGATCGTGTGATGGATGGCCTTTCCTCACCTGCAGGTCAGTTTTCTCCTGAAGGTTATATTGGTTATTCGTCTAATCTAAAGGCAGATGGCTATGACCCAGCACGTGCAAAAGAGTTAATGGCAGAAGCTGGGTACGGTGATGGTTTTAAACTGACTGTTCATGGGCCAGCTGGTCGTTATGCAAATGATACTAGAATTCTTGAAGCTATTGCTCAGATGCTATCAAGTATTGGAATCGAAACTACTGTTGAGACTATGCCAGCTTCCGTATTTTTCAAAAGGTTTGCTCGTGGTGGTCCTGATAAAAAACCTGAGTTTACCGCGGCTATGTCTGGATATGCTAATGGATCAGGCGAACCCTCACATCCACTAAGAATATTCATTCACACTAAGCAAAAAGAACGTGGTTACGGTCCTGGTAATAGAAATGGGTACAGTAACAGCGAAGTAGACAAGCTAATTGAAGATGGACGTGCTTCTATGGATATTGCTAAAGGTGAAGCAGCCTTTATTAAAGCAACTGAAATAGCAATGCAGGAATACGCTCTCCTTCCAATTCATCACGTGGTTGCTACATGGGCTGCTCGCGATGGTATTGCATATGAAAATGGCGCTTTAGATAGTACATTTTTACACTATATTAGTTCGCAAAAATAAATTAAGTTTGGCCTGCTGATTTATCAGCAGGCCAAACAGTAAAAGGAGCAACTTATCTTATCATTTGTTCTTAGACGTATTATGCAAAGCGTGATCGTTTTGTTTGTTATGTCGTTGATTGTATTCTCTATGATTAATCTTGTTGGCGATCCTGTCGACATGCTAGTAAATCCAGAAAGCCTTCCTGAGGAGATTGAACGTGTTCGCCGTGACTTTGGACTTGATCAACCTGTACATATTCAATATTGGAAATTCTTACAGGGTGCATTATCCGGAGATTTAGGTAACTCTTTTATTTTTGGTAGACCCGCACTTTCACTTATAGCTGAGAGGTTTCCTGCAACGCTTGAACTTGCAACCTGCGCGCTTATTATTGCAGTGACTGTAGGATTGCCTTTGGGAGTATACGCAGGCTTAAATCCTAATGGATGGGGATCAAAAATAATAATGAGTAGTTCAGTTCTTGGAATCTCGATTCCAACATTTTGGCTGGGTCTCATGATGATAATTGTTTTTTCAGTAATTCTAGGTTGGCTTCCAGTATCAGGTCGAGGAGAAATCGGCTCTTTTTTGGGTCTAGAGAGTAGTGTATTTACTTTAGATGGATTAAGTCACTTAATAATGCCAGCAACTAATCTAGCACTTTTTAAAATTGCAATGGTTATTCGTTTGGCACGAGCTGGTACAGTTGAAGTAATGTCTTTGGATTTTATTAAGTTTGCACGTGCAAGGGGTTTGCCTCCTCTTAGAATAGTTCGTTTTCATCTTTTGCCTAATATTCTTATTCCAATCATTACAGTCTTAGCGATTGAATTTGGAACATTGATAGCTTTTGCAACTGTAACAGAAACAATATTTGCCTGGCCAGGGCTCGGAAAACTTGTTATTGATGCAATTGTAAATCTTGATCGTCCAATTGTTGTTGCTTACCTATTATTCGTAGTCACTCTATTTTTAATTCTTAATTTATTAGTTGATATACTTTATGCAGCACTAGACCCTAGGGTTCGTCTTCAAGGAGATGATAAATGACTGATCATCAAGTAAGAACTGAAGAAAAATATTCAAAAATTTTGTTAGCAAACATTTATAAACCAGCAACATTGATTTCAATTCTGTTGCTAATTTTTATTGCCAGTTGTGCAATCTTTGCTCCTCTTATTGCACCGACAAACCCATATGATTTATCAGTAGTAAGTATTATGGATTCCAGACTTGCTCCAGGTGAACAAATGTTTAACGGAACAGTCGCATGGTTGGGAACTGATGGAGCAGGACGAGATGTTTTGAGCGCTATTATTTATGGATTACGAACTAGTTTGGTAGTAGCCATTAGTAGTGCGCTTATTGCATTAACTGTTGGACTTGTAGTAGGATTAATCGCTGCATACTTTGGTGGTCAGTTTGATGCATTTCTAATGCGAATTGTAGATATACAATTATCTTTTCCAGCAATTTTAGTTGCCCTAGTTTTATTAGCATTGTTAGGTAAAGGTATTGATAAGGTTATAATCGCTCTTGCAATTGTTCAATGGGCAATTTATGCAAGAACAGTCAGAGCTGCTGCTATCGTAGAGCGAAGAAAAGAATATATAGAGGCAGCTACTTGCCTAGGGTTGAGTAATTTACGGATTATTTGGAGACATCTTTTACCAAATAGTATATCTCCACTTATTGTTTTGGCAACTCTACAAACTGCTCACTCTATATCTATTGAGGCTACACTTAGCTTTCTTGGAGTAGGGGTGCCTATAACACAGCCCTCATTGGGGTCACTTATTTCAAATGGTTTTGATTTCATTCTTTCTGGAGCCTATTGGATTACTTTTTTCCCAGGAGTTATGTTACTTGCAACTGTTGCTGCAATTAATATTTTTGGAGATCAACTACGCGGGATTTTAAATCCACGGTATACTAAATGAAAATCAAAAATATAAATTTTTTGATAGTATTTCAATGTGTATTTACAATTTTTTTTAAAAGTTATAAATCTGAAAAATTAAAAGTAATATTGAGATGAGTAATCTTTTAGATATTACTGGTCTAGATGTAAGTTTCCCTTCCCAGGTTGAGACAATATTGGCAGTTCGAGAAGTTTCATTTACTTTAAAGCCGAGTGAAGTTTTAGGAATAGTTGGAGAAAGTGGAGCAGGTAAATCTACAATAGGTAATGCAATCATTAACCTTTTGGAGCCCCCTGGAGAAATCACAAAAGGAAAGATTTTATTCAAGGGTCAAAATTTAAGAGATCTCAGCGATAAGGAAATGCGAGATATCCGAGGTAAAAAAGTAGGAATGATTTTTCAAGATCCTCAGACTTCTTTAAACCCATTAATGACAATAGGTGACCAGCTTATTGAAACTATAAATAAAAGTGCAAATCTTTATGGGCGATTAGCTATTGATAAAGCTATTGAGCTTCTGAAATCTGTAGGAATTGATAAGCCTGAGGTAAGACTTAAATCTTATCCTCATCAATTCTCTGGAGGAATGCGCCAGCGTGTTGTTATAGCTTTGGTGCTTGCTGGTGAACCTGATTTAATTATTGCTGATGAACCAACAACAGCTCTTGATGTATCAATTCAAGCTCAGATCCTTGATCTTATAAAAAAACTCTGTAGGGAACGCAATTTAGGTGTAATTATTATAACACATGACATTGGAGTTATAGCTAATATAGCTGATCGTGTTTCAGTTATGTATAACGGATCAATAGTTGAAACTGGTGAAGTGCGTCAAATACTTACTAAACCCACTCATAAATATACCAGAAGTTTAATTGCAGCCGTGCCGCGTGGTAATAGGAAAGTTGAGAGATTTAAATCTATTGACTACATTGAAGGTGGAACCCAATCTCATAAAAGGATCAATCTTGAAAAACACTGGCTTGGAAAAAAACTTGGTCAGAATTCTTCTAATATTGCAATTTCTGTTAATGGACTTAACAAAGCTTTTATTTTAAGGAAAGCTTTACTAGCTAGAAATCGTGAGTATCTTCAGGCGGTAAAAAATGTATCATTCACTATTAAGGCAGGAGAAAGCTTTGGGCTTGTTGGAGAATCTGGCTCAGGTAAGAGTACAATAGCACGTTTAATTGCAGGTTTGATAAGTATAGACCAAGGGAGCATAAAACTCTTCAGTAAAGAAGTTACCAATAATGATAAAACCAAAGATGTTTTTAGTGCTAGGCGTAATTTACAAATGATTTTTCAAGATCCATATTCATCATTGAATGCTCGAATGAGGGTCCAAGATATTATTTCAGAGCCTATGCAGTATTATAAAACTGTTTCCAATAATATCGAAATGATACAAATTATAAAAGATCTTTTGGATCATGTTGGATTAAGTTCAAATGCAATGCTTAAATATCCTCATGAATTCTCAGGAGGTCAAAGGCAGCGTATCTCTATTGCACGAGCACTTGCTTCGCGACCAAAAATTCTAATTTGTGATGAACCAACTTCTGCGCTTGATGTTTCAGTTCAAGCACATATTTTGAACCTTCTTAAGGATCTTCAAGATGAACTTGGTTTGACATTGCTTTTTATATCTCACGATCTTCCAGTAATTCGTCAGATGTGCGATCGTGTTGCCGTTATGAGGCATGGAAAAATTTGTGAAATCTCTTCAACTGATATGCTTTTTGATAATCCAAAACATGAGTATTCAAAACATCTTCTTGAACTGATGCCAAAGATGGATTTTTGAGAAACAGAAATACCTTTTTAAAAGTTTCTTGAAAACAGTTTACTAAAAATATTTGAGCTAATTAAAAAGTATAATTAATTTACTAAATTTGTTTCTTTTTTTATAATGATATGATCAAACAAAAAGAAATTTATTTGGGTATCATTAATAAATAGAAGTTTTAATAAAGTAGATTTTTAAATGGACGATAATGCAGAACTAATATCTTACAATACTTTTACTTTCAAAAGTGAGGCACAAATGCTTTTACATATTAAGTATTGGGAAGAGGAAGCCGAAGAATTATTCAAAATTCTTAAAAGTAAAGGATGTAAAAGATTTTGTTACTCAAGAATATGGAATAAAAAGGGTACATTTAAAACTTCTGTTTTGTATGAATATGAAAATTCTAAAGCTTTTGCAGATTGCCAAATTGAGATGGTAAAGATTAAAGATAAAATAATGAAAGATCTTAAATCTATTGATGTAGTTGTGGATGCAAGTAGAAATATTATCCTACAAGATTTAAAATAATTAATCTTACTCCTACAAAAAAATTTTAATTATTATAGAAATTTATATTTTTCAGAGGTATTAATTTTATTAAAATATTCACTTTGGAGAAATATTATGAACCAAGATTTGAGAGCAAAATTTCAAACTAATACATTTTATTATATTTTAATTATGCTGTGTGTTCTAACAGTAACGCATTTAACATCTACACTGATAATTATATTTGGGGATTTAGAAGGTAAAGAAATAGTCATTACTGGAACACTTGTAATGATAACTTTAATTGGATCGTTTGGATTAATTCGGTTAACTAAAAATTTTAAATTACTTCAAAACGAAATGGATGATGAGCTATCACAAACTAATTTTGGGCGGGAAACAAAAGCAATTCCAGTTGATAGATTAGGCATTGTATTCTCTATTCTATTTTTAGGTAATGCAGTCATTCAATTAGTTTCAATTTATAGTTAAATATTTTAATTTAGATATTGAGCTTTTAAATGAATGTGTGTGAAGAGTGTTCGTATCCATATAAAGTTCTTCATCGTTGCAAATGGGAATTATTTCATAAAAGATGGATACTTATCTGTGAAAATTGTGGGAAAAAAATTAGGAGGGTATATTACAAAACATTTAAATATGGAGGTAACGCAAATTTTCCTGTTGGGTTTTTTAATGTTAAAAAAATTAGCAAAAATATTCGGTTAGTATGATTTTTACTTTATATAAAATTTAGAATAATGGTTGATCAAAAAGAAAGAAAAACAAAACAAGACTATAAATTTTTTCATGAAATATCTACTAGGTGGAATGACAATGATGTTAGATGGCACCTGAATAACGCAAAATATTATGAGTTTTTTGATACAGTTATTGGTAAAATGCTGTTTCGTATAAAAGGGTTAGATTTAAAAGAAGAAAGTACAATTTTTGTTACTGCTGAAACAGGGTGTACTTATTATGAGGAAATATCTTTTCCTGACCAGGTAATTGCAGGATTAAAAATCAAGTATCTTGGAAGTTCATCAGTGCAATATGATATTGGACTTTTTAAAAATAATAATGAAAGCATTTCGGCAAGAGGTCATTTTGTCCATGTTTTAATTGATAGAAAAACAAAAAAACCTATGAAAATTCCACTTCAAATCAAAACTTCTTTAGAAGTTCTTTTGTAGATAGTAAAAAATTAAATTGCTATGTCATTACTATCATTAATTAACTGGCGAAGAGAAATTTTTAGTATTTATAATGAAGTGCGTTCCGAAGAAGATGGAATTATTGCCTGGAATAAATGGAAAGATAAAAGAGAGAAATTATTTAAATTTCATCCTGAAAGTCCAACTTTTAATCCAAAGAAACAATCAGAGTTCAATGACGCCCCAGTTTTGTATTCATACAATGAAAAATTTTCTTTATTTTCAAAATTTGAACTAATTTCAAACCCAGAGATTATTCAACTAAATACAGATGAGAATTCTATAACTCGTTTAAAGCCTTTTATAAAAACTACTGACCTTAAAAATTTTCTTGGAATTGAATTAACAGTCTTTAAAATTGAAGGGTATGGTGGAGGTCTTTTTTTACCGTTTACTGATTCAGGATGTAAAAGTGGGGGTGAACATTATGAGGGAGGACGTTACTTAATCGACACCATAAAAGGAGCTGACTTAGGAGAAGTTAAGACTAATGAGTTACGATTAGACTTTAACTTTTCATATAATCCATCCTGTTCTTATAATAGTAAATGGACATGTCCAATTTTAAATGATTACAACAGTATTCCAATTTTTGTTGATGCAGGAGAAAAAAAACCTAAAAATTTTTTGATGTAATTCTATAAATTATATAACAAAAATTCGAATTATCTTAGACGCGTCAGAAGTAACCAAATATATCTCAAAGATAAAAAATTCCTTATCGTTCCAATAACATAAGTAAAAGCAGCTGCTAACAAAATAGATCTACAAGCATTGTGATATTCAACTGGCACTTTTTCTTTTAAAATAGGTAGAGCTCTATTAAAGCTAGCGTCGAATTCTACCTCTAAAGTAATTAGATGAATAAGCACTCCTATAATAAGTGACAAAAGAGTAATTAAAAGGCTAACCTTTATTAAACTTGATGCACCAGTTGCAAATATTGCTGGAATTCCCATATACAAAATACCACTACCAATTCTAGTAATCCAAGCTGTATTTTTTACAATTTTATTTCTTTGTTCAAGGGGTTTATAATTTTCGGAATGTTGAATTGCATGACCAATCTCATGACAAACAATCGATATAGCGGTGATACTTTTTTTCTCAAGTCTTTCATCTAAGACCTTTATTTTTTTTTCAGTAAGATCATAGTGATCACCTATCTTGGTTTGTTCTATTAAGACATTTTGAAGGCCTCTTTCTTTTAAAATCAAATTACCAAACTCTAAACCATTGAAGGGCATATTTTCTAAAATAACATCATTTTTTTTAAATACATAATTAAGCCAGAGCATTGGCAAAACAGATATTAAGAAAAAAAATATTAAATAAATAACCATATTAAATTATTAATCGCTTTGTTGTTTGCACTTATTCTTTTTATAAATTTTTTTTGCAGTTATAGCTGCTAATATTCCAAAACTTGCTACCAAAAGAGAAGCTTTTAAAAATTTAATTGTTACCATTTTAAAATCCATTTTCTATTAATATAATATAAAATATTCAACATTAATGAAATTTCAAATAGTTATCTTGTACTGAGTAAGAAAGAATAGTAATCTTTGATTCGTTAATAATTTTTGAAAAAAAGAATGATCATTGAACCTGAAATAAAATTAGATTTTAAAGATGTGTTAATTAGACCGAAAAGATCAACATTAACAACTAGAAAAGAAGTTGATCTAAGTAGAAAATTTAGTTTTGTTAATGCCAAATTAGATATCCCTTACAAAGGCCATGAACTAATACCTGAATATTCGGGCATTCCAATAATGGCCTCTAACATGGACGGTGTTGGAACAATGGAAAGTGCAGATGCTCTTATACCACATGGTATGTTCACATGCTTAACGAAAACATATTCTGAAAAACAACTAGAAAAGTTCTTTGTTAGTGAAGAGAATAAGGGTGGTAGATCAGATTATGTGGCAATGAGTGTTGGTATAACAGAAGAAGATAAATCTAAGTTTAATGAGGTTTATAAACGAGTTGGCCAAAAGTTAAGATATGTATGCATAGATGTTGCTAATGGTTATACAGAGAGATTTTGTAATTTTATTGCCAATTTTAGGGACTCATTCCCAAATATAATAATTATTGCTGGAAACGTTTGTACTGCTGATCAAACTCAGGAACTTATATTGAAAGGCGCAGATATAATTAAATGTGGTATAGGTCCAGGATCTGTTTGTACTACAAGAGTCAAAACTGGAGTAGGATATCCACAGTTATCAACAATTATCGAATGTTCAGATGCAGCACATGGACTTGGTGGACATATTATTTCAGATGGAGGTTGTACAGTTGCGGGTGATATCGCAAAAGCTTTTGGCGGTGGAGCTGATTTTGTTATGCTTGGTGGAATGCTTGCTGGTCATGATGAGGGAGGGGGACAGGTTGTCGATAACAAAGTGAAATTTTATGGTATGAGCTCAAGGACTGCTAATGAAAAACATTTTGGTGGATTGAGAGATTACAGAGCTGCAGAGGGCAAGACAGTCGAAATCCCTTACAAAGGAAAAATCAGTAATACTGTTCAAGATATTCTTGGTGGATTGCGTTCAGCATGCACATATTCAGGGGCTAGAAGGCTCAAGGATTTATGCAAGTGCACTACGTTTATTCGAACTACAGTCCAAGAAAATAAAGTATATAGTTAAATAAATTCACAAATATATTAAATTAACCCTTTTTCTTCCTTAAATGTTTAATACCTGATTGTTCTATGAATTGTGTCGTAACTTCCCATAGCCAATCACCATAAAAGAATGGTTTAAAACTGTTACTGTTTCCTAGTTCTTTTATTGGTTTAATATATGATTTAACTGAAGGTTCAAAAAAAAATGGAATTGAAAAACGCTCATTACCATATCCTACTACTCTATGAACAGTTGCTTTGATTTTATTGTTTGACCATTGTTCAAGTAAACGTCCAAAATTCATTACCAATGCATCATTTTCTGGAACTATTTCATGCCATTCACCATTTTTTAATTGAGCTTGTAATCCAGCAACCTGATCAAGTTGAAGAATAGTTAGTAGACCAGAATCAACATGTGGCTTACCAAGTGAGTAACCATTACCAACTTGAAAATTTTGCATATTTTTTCCAAAGCTATTTTTATCTCTGACTGGATAATGAAGTAGCCTTAAAGTAGAATTTCCATTTTTGAAGTAGTCATCAAAATAATTTTCATTAATTTTCAGAGATCTAGCAATTGATCGCATAATAACTAATCCTAAATTTTCCATGGAAAGATAATAATTTTTAGCAATATTACGCCATGTTGGGAGTTCGTTCTCTTGTGGTAAAGGTGTTTCTTCAGTTAATGGGTCTTCAGGGTCATGAACTACTTCTCTAACAAGATCAGGGCCAATATCTATGCCTTGTTTGTATGTTTGCAATCCATTTTGCAAAGGAAACCAGCCTCTGTATACATTTTTGTTAGAGTTTCTAAAGTACCATCTATATAATTTTTTCTTATTTTTATCTGGAAGATTAAAAATTGATAATAGAACTTCTCTTTTAATTGTATTAAAATTAAAATTTTGGACACCAGAAATTTTAAGGAAACCAATTTCATTTGCAGCCTTGAAAATAAGTCTATCAGTATTTTCTCTCTCCCTACATTCTTGGCCGTATAATGACGTTATGTTAATATTTTTGATCAAAAAACTTTCCTTAAATCAGTCTAAATTTTAAAATTTTCTAAAGTAGTGACTTTAATCAATCTAGCTATTAACTTAATTCTATTATGATTTTAAAAAAAATAAAAATTCGAAATTTATCATTATCAGTATTTTTTTTATTATTAAATTTTATTCTTGCCTTAAGTTCACATGCCCAAACAAATGTAAAGCAAACAAATATAAGTAATTTCGATAAAAATTTTAAAATTTTGGGAGCTGAAGTTATATCTGGTTACCCTGTTGAAGGGAATTTGATAGTTGCTAGGACTAATCCTTCTAATAAAATAAAAATAAATAATGAGTTTCTTGAAATTGATGAAAGTGGCATATTTGTTTTTGGGTTTCATCGTGATGAGGAAAACCCAATTAAATTAGTCATTATTAACAATGAAAATGAACAATTTAAAACCTTTATCAAACCGATCAAAAGAGAATATAAAATTCAGCGAATAGATGGTTTAAAAAAATCGATGGTCACTCCACCAGAAGATACAATTTCTAGGATAAAATCTGATAGAAAAAAAGTAAATAAGGCAAGAAAAGTTAAACTTGAAATGGGAGATTTTATTCAAGGATTTGACTGGCCATTAAAAGGTTTAATAACAGGGGTCTATGGAAGTCAAAGAATTTTAAATGATATTCCAAAATCACCACACTTTGGAATAGATATTTCAGTTCCAATTGGAACAAGTGTAAAAGCTCCTGCAAGCGGTATAGTTACGCTTACAGAAGATTTATATTATTCAGGATATACTGTAATTCTTAATCACGGGCTAAACATAAATTCCACTTTTCTTCATTTAAGTGAAATAAATGTTAACGTTGGCGATAGAATAGGGAGAGGCGACTTAATTGGCCATTCTGGAGATACTGGAAGATCAACTGGTCCACATCTGGATTGGAGAATAGATTGGAATGGAAAAAGACTTGATGCGGAAATGTTGGCAGGTCAAATGAATAATTAGTATTATTTTAAAAGGAGAAAAAAAATTGTCATCTATCAAAATAATTGAATTAGAAAAAGATCAGTTCAGTGTAGAGGTAATTGACAAAGAAACTACATTTCATAAAGTCATTATTTCAGATAAAATTCATCAAAACCTTACTGGTGGAAAGGTTTCAAAAACTCAATTGTTAGAAAAGTCATTTGAATTTTTATTAGAAAGAGAGCCAAATACTTCAATTTTGACTAATTTTGAAATTCAGTTAATCTCTAATTATTTTTCAGATTATGAAAATTATATAAGTTCTTGGAGTAAAATTTGAATAATTTAAGGGACAAAATTTCTCAAGGCCTTGGAGTTGAAAAAGCAGATATTGTTTTAAAAGGTGGACGAGTATTTGATCTGATAACAGGTAATTATCTTGATGGTGATGTAGCTATTTGTGGAGACACTATAGTTGGCACTTGTGATAATTATAAAGGTAAACAAATCATTGATGTTACAAACTCAATTTTAGTACCTGGTTTTATAGATACGCACCTTCATATTGAAAGTTCAATGGTAACTCCATTTGAATTTGAGCGATGCGTTCTTCCTTTAGGAGTTACAACTGCTATATGTGATCCACATGAAATTGCAAATGTAGTTGGGTCAGAAGGAGTGAAATACTTTCAGGAATCAAGTGAGCAAACTATAATGGATATTTTTGTTCAGTTGTCTTCTTGTGTACCATCTACTTCAATGGAAACTTCAGGAGCAAGTATAAATTCTTCTGATTTGAAACATTTGCAAGGTCATGTCAGCAATATTGGTTTATCAGAAATGATGAATTATCCAGGCGTAATAAATTGTGATGATGAAATAATAAAAAAATTAGAGCTTTTTTCTGGTGGTCATATTGATGGTCATGCTCCTCAGTTATCAGGGAAAGAATTAAATGCATACATTGCAGCTGGAATTAAAACTGAGCATGAGGCTACTTCCAAACTTGAGGCATTAGAAAAATTGCAAAAGGGTATGAGAGTCCTTATTAGGGAAGGCTCTGTAAGTAAAGACTTAATGTCTTTATATACTATAATAAATGACAAAACTTCACCTTACATTTGTTTTTGCACAGATGATAGAAATCCGCTCGACATTGATGAATATGGCCATATAGATTTTATGATTAGAACTTTGATAAAAATGGGGGTCAGCCCATTAAATGCTTATAGATCTGCCTCTTTATCAGCATCAGAAGCATTTGGATTAAATGATCGAGGCATTATTGCTCCAGGTAAAAAAGCAGATATTGTTATATTAGAAAACTTAGAAGAGTGTAAGGCAAAATCAGTCATATGTGGTGGCAAAGTTGTTGATGAGAAACTCTTTTCAACTGTAAAACGGGTTGACCCAATAGGACTAAACTCAGTTAAATCTAAAACTTTAAAAAAGTCAGATTTTATCTCTAAAGATAAAACTCAAAAAACAAATATCATTGGTATAATAGAAGGCAAAATTATTACTGAACACCTTCATGATGAAATACCAATAGTTAATGGTGATAAGAGCCCTGACACGTCAAAAGATCTTGTAAGAGTTTCTGTAATTGAAAGGCACGGTAAAAATAATAATATTGCTAACGGGTTCGTTAGAGGGTTTGGATTAAAAAAAGGAGCCGTTGCTTCAACTGTTGCTCATGACCATCATAATATAGTTTCAATAGGTATTGACTATGAGGACATGGCTATAGCGTGTAATAGATTAAAAGAAATTAAAGGGGGTTTTGTCATCGCTTCTCAAGGTAAAATTACTGCTGAATTATCTTTGCCAATTGCTGGATTAATGAGTTTAGAAAGTTTTGAAATTGTAAGGGATAAACTTACTGACTTAAGAGGGTCTGCAAAAGATTTAGGTATTATACTGAAAGAACCTTTCCTTCAATTAGCTTTTTTAGCATTACCTGTAATACCATCTCTTAAAATAACTGATCACGGATTAGTTGATGTTGAGAAATTTAAAATTATATAAAATCTATTAGATATATTAAAGGTACATAATTTTGATTAAAAATATTATTTTTATAACTTTTGGTTTGATTTTATTTTCCCAACTAACTTTTGCAGAAATTCAAAAGGTAGACACTAGCAATCTTAAAAATTTAATTTTAGATGGAGTCCCCATTATAGATATTCGAACACCGAGTGAATGGAGTGAAACTGGAATAATAGAGGGTAGTCACTTAATAACTTTCTTTAATAAAAAAGGTGAAGTAAACCTCGGTCAATGGCTATTTGAGTTTGATAAAATTGCTGACAAACAAAAACCCTTTATCCTTATTTGTAGAAGTGGAAGGAGAACAGGAGTTGTAAGTAAATATCTTAATAAAAATTTTGACTTTGTTAAAATTTATGATGCAGCAGATGGGATAAATGGTTGGAAAAAATCTAACAAACTTTCTCCCCAATTAAGTAATTAAAGATTATTTTTTGATAAAAATTTCATACTTTTCCAAACTTTATATTTATCTTTATAAATAAGTATATGGAAAAGGGTCCCTGATAAGTGAATAAAAAATGTTATTAATAACACCATTGTCATTCGAAAATGAAACTTTAAAAATTCATCATGTAAAATGAAATCCTCTTCTATCAATCGAGGTAATTTAAATAAACCTAGAAAAATTACATCTGATCCAGAGACCCATGTCAAAAACATTCCTTGTATAGGTAAGAGAAAAAGTAAGAGGTACAATATACTATGTATAAATTTTGAAGTTAATTTATGAAAAGTATTTAGTTCATTATGGTTAGGTGAGGGATTATAGAATTTCCATAAAAGTCTTAAGAAAATTAAAAATAAAATTAAAGTACCTAATATTTTATGAAAATGTATTAAGTCTCCTTTGAACCCAGTTGGACCCATGTAGTGTAAATTTATACCAAAAAATATTTGAGATAAAATAAATACAGCAAGAACCCAGTGGAATATTTTTGCAATCAATCCCCATGAGTTATTTGAACCTTTTATATCTTCCATACTTTAATTTAATTATCTTTTAATAGAAGGACAAATAGTTATTAGAAAAAATGGCTTTTAAAAGCTTTTAATTTTCATAATTGTGTTGACTTTATTAAATTGTAGTGAAGTTTGAGAAGTAAATTTAACCCCCTCATTATTAAATTAAATAATTTTTAATAATTGTTTCTATATAGTTTATTCTAAAGTTCATCCCAATTTTGAATTGTGCCTCTAAGGACTTGATCCTCTAATATCGTTTCTTGATAGGCAATTTTTTCTAAATTTTCTAAAATATCAGAAATTAATTCTTTTGGTACGCAAACAACACCTGAAGAATCTGCAACAATTATATCATTTGGTGCTATTTCAACTTCACCAATTTTTATTTTTTTATTAATACTGCCAAATGTGAATTCATTTCTGCTTCTTCTGGGACAAACACCAGTAGACCATACAGGGTATCCACATTCTCTAATTTCATCAACATCTCTACACGTACCCCACATAACAGTACCGCAAACTCCTTTTTGAATAGCTAACTTTGAAGCTAATCCTCCCCATGCTGAAGCAGTTTTACTACCATCTAAATCCATCACGACAATCTGCCCTTTGGACATAGTTTTTAAAACTTCTTCGAGTGGTTTGCCAACACCACCACCAAAACGCCATGCATTAGGGTCTGAAGATTTTTTTGCAAACTTAACTGGCATAGCCCTGCCAACAACTCTGCCCTGACCATATCTTTGCTCAAAAACACCATGTAAAGATCCATTTATACCTTTTTCATCAAGTGCATCAGAAATTGCAGAAGTTGGGTGTAATGAAAATTGGCCTTCAATTGATAACTTTTCCATTATTTATCTTTCCTAAAAACTATTCAAATTTTTGAAATGAAACTTCATTTTCTTTAATAAATTTCCAATCGTATTTAATACCTAAGCCTGGACCTACTGGTACTTCTACACAACCATTCTTATCTATACAGTTTAACCCATCTTTATAATTGTCAGCATAAATATCCATACACCTTCCAATTTCTGGTGTTTTGGGGTGGACCAAAGACATTTCATAGAAATTACTGTTCCGTATTCCAGCCATCAATTGTCGGTGTGCAGGATGTGGTCCATGCAATTCAACATCTAAACCAAAACCCTCTGAGGCATGAGCAATCTTTGACGCGCCTGTAACACCTCCATCATATTCAGCGTCTGCACGAACAAAATCTGTTCCTTCGGCAACTATAAAATTAACATGCTCTTCAAGACCTCGGACATGCTCAGTCTGAAGAATTGGTGTTTTTAGTCTTTGCCTTAGCATTTTATGTGCAGTGGTTGAAACTCCTGAATCCCTATAAGCATCTTCCAACCAAAGGTAGTTAGCTTCATCACAAGCTTGGCCAATTAATAAAACTTCAGTAAATGTTCTCAGTTTGCATGCTGGGTCAATCATAAGTGGAAAACCATCGCCTACAGCTTCCCGAACCTCTAAGATAGTTTTCTTAAGTTCAGAAATTGTATAGTCTTCCCAAATGTGAATTTTAAACCCTTTGTAACCCATTTCTTTACATTGTATTGCAAAGTCTCCAAAAGCTTCTGGACTACTTAACCCTCCAGCACGATCACCTGACATAGTTGAAGCATAAGTTGGTAACTTCGTTCTATAGCCACCTAAAAGTTCTCCTATTGAACAATTATAAAATTTCCCAGCTAGGTCCCAGAGTGGGATATCAATCATTCCCATCCCCATCTTATCAAATTTTCTTAGGCACCTTTTTGCATCATTGTAAATTAATTCGCGTTGCAAAGGATCCTTGCCAATAACATGATCAATAAATTTTTTTAATTGAGCAAAACCAACTGCATCACCTCCTACAAACTCTCCATTAATACCTTCATTGGTTTTTATTATAACTGAAAAGGCTTTAACTTTTTTTTTACCACCTGGATCATATATTAGACTAAATCCGCTTGGATCTAATCCCAAATCAGGGATAGAAAACTCAGACAAACCAACTTCAACTGATTTAATTCTCAATTTTGACATACAACTAAATAATAATAATTAACATTAGTTCAGATTACATGTAACATGTAGATAGTCAACATAAGAATATTTTACATCGACCATCCACCATCAATAATATGAGTTTGACCAGTTGTAAATTTACTTTTATCTGAAGCTAAATAAGTTGCTAGGTGTGCTACTTCCAATGAGGTACCGATTCTTCCTAAAGGCTGACGTGAAATAAATTCTTTCATTGCCATATTAAAATCACCAGTAGCTTCCAATCGATCGTGCAAAGATGGAGTGTCAATTGTACCAGGACAAATTGCATTACATCTTACATTTTCAGAAATAAAATCGGTTGCTATGGATTTTGTGAAACCAATTACTGCAGCTTTAGTAGTAGAATAAATAAATCTATTTTTAACTCCTTTAATTGATGAAGCAACAGATGACATATTAATTATCGAACCTTTTTTTTCTTTTTCCATAATAGGCAGTATTACCTTAGTTACGTTATACATTCCCTTAACATTTAAATTAAAACCAAAATCCCACTCTTCTTCAGTGCACTCAAGTATTGAGCCTGAATGAACATAACCAGCGCAATTTACTAATATATCTATGTTATTGAATTGTTGTGAAATTAAATCTATTTTTTTTATGTCCGTAACATCAAGTTCTAAAGGAGTAATTCCTTCAATTTTTGATAATGTAGAAACTTTTTCTTTATTAATATCCGTTGCAAATACTTTAGCGCCTTCATAAGCAAACATTTCAGCTATTGATCGACCAATTCCTTGAGCAGATGCTGTTACTAGAGCAATTTTATCTTTTAGTTCTAAGTTTGGTAATTTCATTTTTTCACCTTAAATTGCCATTTATTAATTGATTTTTTTTTCATTTGTATTGAAAATCCAGGGTTATTAGGGGGCATGTAGGCTCCCTGTTTAAGTATGCACGGGTTAATAAAATGCTCGTGAAGGTGGTCAACATATTCAATTCGCTTAGTATCTTTCTCACCCGATATAACTATATAGTCAATCATAGACAAATGCTGAACATACTCACAAAGCCCAACACCGCCTGCGTGAGGCCAGACAGGAAGATTGAACTTTTTAGCCATAAGGAGCACTGACAAAACCTCATTTAATCCACCCAGCCTACATGCATCTATTTGAACAATGTCAATCGCCTTTTCACTGATAAACTGCTTAAACATTATTCTATTTTGGCACATTTCGCCTGATGCTACTTTGATAGGTTTAATATTTTCACGAATTATTTTGTGGCCAATGATATCATCTGGGCTTGTTGGCTCTTCAATAAATAATGGTTTAGAAAAACTGAGTTTCTTTATCCAATTTATAGCCTCATCTACCTCCCAAACTTGGTTAGCATCAATCATAATATTGAAATCATTACCTAACTCTTCTCTGACAATTTTCATTCTTCTAATATCGTCATCAATATTTTTTCCAACCTTGAACTTTGCGTGATTAAACCCTGATTTTTTAATTTCTTGGCACAATTTTTTAAGTTTTTCGTCACTGTAACCTAACCATCCAGCTGATGTTGTATAGCTTGGGTACCCCTCAATTTTAAGTTTTTCAATCCGTTCAAATTTGCTTCTTTCTAGTTGTTTTAAAATTAACAATGCTTCTCTGGGTGAAATAACGTTTGTGATATATCTGAAATCTATAATGCTTAATAATTTTTCTGATGACATTTCACTTACAAACTGCCAAATAGGTTTTTCCTCTTCTTTAGCTAATAAATCCCATACAGCATTTACAATCGCACTTGTTGCAAGATGGATTGCACCTTTCTCAGGCCCAATCCATCTTAATTGGCTGTCTCGGGTAATTTTCTTCCAAAATTCTCCTAAGTTATTTTTAATCCATTCTACCTCTAGCCCAACTATCAAAGGCTTCATTGCCTCGATAGCTTTAATGCATATTTCATTACCACGTCCGATTGTAAATGAAAGTCCATGGCCTTCGTTGTTATAATTTGTATGAAGTATCAAATAAGATGCAGAATAGTCAGGGTCGCTATTCATGGCATCTGAACCATCTAATGATTGAGATGTTGGAAACCTTATATCATAAGTGGAAAGATCGGTAATTTTATTCATTATTATAAATTAATTTTTTATTAATTATTACAAATATTTAAATAGATATAGTTTTTCACTTCTAAAATTTAAACGCAAATATATTTGTTGACACGGCCATATATTTACAACAATAATTATTTACATGTAACATGTAAATATAAATTTAATTCAATAAAGGGGGGTTAAAATGTTAAGAAACTTATTTATTACAGGCATTTCAATAATGTCAGTTATTTTTTCACTAACTGCTTTTTCTGATGAATCAATAAAGGTATCAGGATGGCATCAGACTTTTGATTTTTCGAAAGAAGCTATAGCAATGGCTGAAAGAAAATATGAAGATAAAAATAAAAATGTTGATTTAGTAATGGTTGACACCGCCTTTGGTCAAGCTCTTCAACAAGCAACAGTGTCGACAATTGCTGGGAATCCCTCAGATGTAATTCAACTTGTGGCAGGATGGGTTCCAGCTTTAGCAGAAATTGGTGGATTGCAACCATTAGACAATTTATTGACAGCAAAAGAAATTGCCTCAATTCCAAAGACATCAAGAGATGCTCTAACTTGGGAAGGGGATTTGGTAGCTGTTCCTTGGAACCCAGGCCCAATTTTAATGCATTATAATCGAAACTTAATGGCTGAAGCAGGTTTAAATCCAGATAGTCCTCCTAAAACTTGGGCAGAACTTAAAGATGCAGTAATGAAAATTTGTAAATTACCTGACCGTAATGGTGGAAATGTTTATGGAATTGCATTGAGAACTTCACAAAATCCTAATTCAGCTCAATGGAGTATCCCTATTGTTTATGGTCATGGAGGTGACATTCAAGTAGATAATCAACCAGAGGTTAATAATAAAAGTGTAAGTGATGCTCTTAATTGGATAGCTGAAATCGTTAATGCTAATTGTAGTCCAGTAGGATTTGGTTTTGCTGAAACTAGAACTTTATTTGCAGAAGAAAGAGCTGGTTTTATTTTTGAAGGTCCATGGGGAAGAGGCTTGGTTAAAAATATGTCTGATGGAAAACTATCTGTTGAACCTGATGGCGATGTTTGGCTGTCCCAAATGCCAGCTGCACCAGATGGTTCTGTAAGGACAATTGGAAATCCAATAGTTGTAACAGTTTCATCAAAAACAAAAAGTCCAGAATTAGCAGTTGATTTTATCCGAACTGTTTTATTTGATAAGGACATAACTGATGAATTTTTTACATCTTCTGGTCTTCTTCCATCAAGTAGTATGGATGTATTAGGAACAGGAATTGTAGGTGATGATGCATATGCACAACTATTCGTTGATGCCTTACCATTTACATATGATACTCCAATAAAATCATCAAAATTTAATATGATACTTGGTGAGCTTGCAGTAGGAATGCAAGAAGTAATCAGTGGTGCCAATGCAGACGAAGTATTGGTTGATGTTGATAAAAAAATTAAATCAAAACTAGGTAGATAAAGTAATTCTATTTCTCCTGAATAATTGTGATATCCTTTTGGATATCACAATTTATTTTTTTAATACTTAATGAATATATAGGTTAAGTTTTGGCGTATTTAGAGCTTAAAAATATAGGTAAATCTTTTGATAAAGTCGAAGTTTTAAAAGAGATAAACCTTAATATAGAAAAACATGAATTCTGTGTCTTAGTTGGTCCTTCTGGATGTGGCAAGTCTACTTTATTAAGAATAATAGCTGGATTAGAGTATCCTTCTGAAGGGTACTTAAATCTTGATAGCAAAAATGTCACAGACTTAAGGCCTAGAGACAGAAATATCGCTATGGTATTTCAAAATTATGCCTTGTATCCTCATTTGACAGTAAGAAACAATATGGAATTTGGACTTAAATTAGATAAAGTTCCAAAAGACAAAATTAGAGAATTAGTTGATGAAGCTTCTCAAATATTAAAGCTTGAGCCATATATGCAACGTTACCCCAAACAATTATCTGGTGGTCAAAGGCAAAGAGTTGCAATGGGAAGGGCAATTGTAAGAGATCCATCATTGTTTTTGTTTGATGAACCTCTATCAAATCTTGACGCAAAATTAAGAACAAAAATGCGTACAGAAATTAAAAGTCTTCATTTTAGATTAAAAAGTACAACAATATATGTCACTCATGATCAAATTGAAGCAATGACCATGGCAGATAAAATAGTTGTCATGAACGAAGGAGAAATCATTCAAGTTGGAACACCCTTAGAATTATTTGATAACCCAAAAAATTTATTTGTTGCATCTTTCTTAGGCTCCCCTGAAATTAATCTAATGGAAGGGACTGCTGAGATTTATAAAGGTAAATATTTTTTACGTATAAACGAGAGTGTAGCAATACGGCTTCCAGCTAGTATTAAGTTTATAAAAGGCCAAAAGTTAATTATTGGTATAAGGCCTCAATCCCTAAAAATTTCTAAAACCCCCACTGATTTTACAGCTAAAGTAAGTATTCTTGAAGCAACAGGCACAAGCACTTTTGTTTTTTCAACTCTTGAGAATAGTGTTCTTTGCGCTGAAACTAACCGTGATTTAAGTATAAAAGTTGGAGACTTAATTTTTTTACAAGCGGATCAAAAAGATATCTTAGTCTTTGATCCAAAAACAAGTGAACGAATTAAAATTTAATATTTAAAATTAGAAGAGTTAATTTTTTAAAATGTATTCTTTAAAACAAAATAAATTATTGCTTTTTAGTCTATGTTTGCCAGCTATTCTTATAGTGGCATTTTTCATAGTATACCCAATTATGAATGGAGTATATATGAGTTTTACAAACGCTTCTCCTTTAAGGCCAACAACTAAATTAGTTGGATTAGAGAATTACAGGTATTTATTTCAAGACGATGTTTATTGGCAAGTCTTAGGCAATACAATTTTTATTATCGGAACAGCAACTGTAATAGCAATGTTGGTATCACTTGGCTTAGCGCTTTTACTTAATAATGCAATAAGATTTTCAGGTTTGTATAGATCTCTTATTTTTCAAACTTGGGTGGTTCCATGGATTGTCATAGCAATTCTTTGGGGTTGGTTATTTAACACAGATTATGGACTAGTGAACGGAACTCTTACTCATTATGGGATTATTGAAAAAGAAATTGATTGGTTATTTGATGGCAGAGCAGCACAGTGGTCTATTATTCTTTGTTTTGCTTGGAGATCAATACCCTTTCTCATGGTTATTATGCTTGCAGCCCTTCAAGGTGTTCCTAATGAAGTTATTGATGCAGCTGAAGTAGATGGAGCTGGGTATTGGCAGAAAACCTTTAAAGTAACTCTTCCGCTTATTCAGAACATATCTCTAGCTGCTGCATTAATGCAAGCTGTTAGAATGTTCCAAGAAATGACTTTACCTTTTGTTTTAACTGAAGGTGGGCCGATGAATTCTACAATGGTACTAAGTATGTATTCCTATAATCTAGCATTTGATTCATGGGATTTTGCACTTGCTGCAACTGTAGGAACTCTTTGGTTAATTATGTTAGTTGCATTCGGGGCACTTTACTTAAAATTAGTAGTTCGAGAGGTTTAGAGGTTTTCTTTATGAAATTAAGTTTTGCAAAAATAGTTGAACGTTATGTTATACCTTACGGACTTCAATTTACTGCGTTTATATCTACATTATTTTTAATTTCGCCTATAATATGGATGGTTTCCACTTCCGTAAAGAATGAAGCTGATGTTTTTAATCGTCCACCTGAATGGATACCTTCTGAGATAACATTTGATAGTTACTTTAGAATTATGAATGGCTTTGTAGCTAATATTTTATATAACAGTATATTAATAGCTTTATTGGCAGCAATAATAGCTACCATTGTTGGTGCTTTAACAGCATATGCTTTATCTAGATTTGCAATTCCTGGGAAATCTACAATAATGTTATTTTTTTTAAGTTCCCTTGCATTTCCGATACCACTGTTAATGATGTCGATGTATATTCTTTTGATGAAATTGGGGTTACTTGATACTTTGACATCAATGGTAATCGGACATACAGTAATTACTTTGCCAATTACAGTTTGGTTGATGAAAAATTTTATTGATCAAATTCCTAAAGAAATTGAAGAAGCAGCATTTGTTGAAGGGGCAAGCTTTTTTAGGATTATATTTTTTATTGTCTTTCCATTGTCTATGCCTGCACTTACTGCTTCAGCACTATTTGTTTTTGTAACCTCATGGAATGAATTATTTTTTGGTCTTTCTTTCATATCATCTCCTGATTTAAGAACAGTTCCAGTAGGAATAAGTCAGTCTTTTCTCCAAGATTTTAAAACTGATTGGACCGGTATGATGTCATTGGCTGTAATAGTAACTATTCCTATTGGAATCATTTTTATATTTTTGCAAAAATCCTTTTTACGAGGAATGATTGCAGGTTCTGTAAAAGGTTAATTTAATTATCAAACTCATTTTATGATAGATATTGATTATGTTAATTCACCAAATGAAGATCATTGTGAAGGTATAATTTGGATCCCTAAAACTAATGAGGTTGCATGGGTTAATGTTTTTGAAAAACCAAAAATTATTACTTTTAATATAGTTAACAAAAAAATTTCTTCTATTGGTGTTCCAAGACC
>JBJLFF010000020.1:0-35411 GCA_045565515.1 Puniceispirillales bacterium (SeqCode) | reverse complement strand
TCATATAGATATTTAATTTAAAGCGGCTTTTGCTTCAGCAGCCTCTTCGTCTGCTTTTTCTAATGCAATTTTCGCATTTTTTTCTTCTAATATAGCGTTATTAGATGTAACTTTTGCCTCCAACACCTCTTTATTTGCAGCTAAAGCTAGTGCTTCTTTTTCATCTACCAAATCAAGTGCAGCTATTCTATTTGGATCTGAATTCTGTAAATATTCTAGACTGTCTGCATATTCCTCAGCTGTAATCAATTCTTGATTTTTTACCGATAAAATACTTTTTGCATTATTTAATGCAATTGTAGCTTGTGTGGCAGCAGTTTTTTTAGCTTTGTATATAGTAGCTTTTGCAGCCGCTTCTGCCGCTTTTTCAGTTGCGTACTTTGCAGCTGCTTCTGCTGACTTCTTAGCGGCTTCAGCAGCCGCTTTTTCAGCAGCACTCTTTGCTTCTGCTAATTTCTTTGCAGCTTCATCAGCAGCTTTTTTCGCTTCATCTGCGGCTTTTTTCGCTTCATCTGCAGCCTTCTTTGCTTCATTTTCCGCTTTTTCAGCTTCTTTGGTACCTATAATTTCCTTCGCTTTTACAGCTTTTTTAGTAATTTCTCTAACTTGAATGGGTTCATCTAACTTAATATCATTATCTATTACTTCATTATTTGGTTTGTTGTTTTTATTTTGCTCATTATTATTTAAATTTTCTTGAATATTTTCTTTAATTTCATTTAAACTACGTTTTGGATTAAACGCTAAGTTAATTACAGAACCTAATTCTTCTTCAGTTCTTCCTATTATATCTTTCATTGGTATAACTATAAATTCATTATTATTTAAAATTATCAAGTTGTTACTCAATACATTTATATTATCGGACACCCCTTTTTTTATTCGTTTTTTTAGAGCCTTCTTTTCTTTTGGTGAAGGACCATCAAAGATTTTACTGTAGTCACTTGAAAAAACTTGGCCACTTTTAATAAAGATTTTTTTTACATTTTTATTTTCATTATTTTTTTCTATATTTCTAAATTTATCAAAAATATTATCGTTAGCATCTTGAATTTTTTTAATATTCTGTTGATTATTAAATTCAATTATTTCGTTTTCTACTAAATCTAATTTCTTCTCTGCTAATGTAATTTTTTTAAGAACCTCTTTAATTTCTTCTGACGCATTTATTTGTTGAGCCTTTTCTAATTCTTTTATTGCATTAACATACTCAATCTGACTCTGTTTTAATTTTCTTTCATTTATAGAATCTTTATACTATTTTTCAGATTATTATATTCAGTATTTAATGCGTTGATAGAAATTGAATAATTTTGATGTATTTTATTTCTTTTTGAATTGTTGATTGAAGTTTCAGAAAGTTTAAAGTCTCTATCATATTCTAAAATTTTTTTATCTTCTTTATTCTTGGCAATGGCAATTTCAGCTCTAACAATTTTTAATTTAGATTTAGCTGTAGTTAATTTTTTAAGAGCTGAGTTTATCTTATTTAAATCTCCCTCTTTTCGAGCTTGTTTTAATTCCTTTTCTGCACTTTTAAATTCAGATAAAAGTTCATTTTCTTTTTTTTGGAAATCGTTAGAATTTTCTAATTTTATTTTACTATTTAATTTTTTATTTTCTAACTCTAGTTTTTTTATACTTGATAAATATTGGTTTTGAATGTCTTTTCTTTTGGTTGAACTAATTGAATCATTGGATAATTTAAAGTCTTTATCGAACTCCAATAGCCTTTGTTTTTCTATATTTTTTGTAATAGAACGCTCAGTACGATTAATAATAATTTTATTTTTAGTGAATATTATTTTATTTACATTAGCATTTTGTTTATTTAACTTTAATTTTTTTTGCTCAGCTTTTAAATCTTCTAAAAATATTGCTTCTTGGTTTTTTAATTTTGTTTCATTAATAGAAGCAGCTAGGTTTGCTAATAATTTTTTATTTTTTAGTTCATTTTTTTTTCCTAATATAGAAACTTGTCTTTTAATTTTTTGTCTTTTAGCAAAATTTAATGATTGATTAGAGAATTTATAATCACGATTATATTCTAAAAACCTCTGTTTTTGATTGTTTTGGGCTATAGCTAATTCAGATTGGCTAACTTTTAATTTAGTTTCAATTAGAGTTAAATCTTTAATAGCGTCTTTTATTTTATCCAGATTACCAGTTATTCTGGCGTCTTTTAACTTTTTTTCAGATTGCACAAATGTTTTTTCAATGTCAGATTTTAGTTTTAATATTGCTTGTAAATTTTTCTTTTGTTTAATTATTTCTTTTATTTCATTTAAAAAATCATTCTCTAAATTCAGCGCTTGTAAATCTTTTTCTTCTTTTTCTTTAATAATTTCATTTATACTAACTTTTAAAGTTTCATTTTTTTTTTCTAATTCAAAAATGATACTTTTTATTCTATTTTCTTCCTCTTCAAATGGAACTATACCATTACTAGAAACTATGTATCTTCCAATTTTGAATGAATTATTTAATTTATCTAACTCTGAATACTTTTGACTAATTTCATCTTTATTTTTTTCTGAGTTGATAACCTCTTGATTGATAAGAAATTCAAAATCTCTTGCCTCTATCTTTACTCTTTCTATTTTATTTTTTATTTTAAGCCTTGCCTCCTCTATTTCTTTAGCTTCATCAAAAACTTTAATCTTTTCCTTATTTTTAGATTTTATTGTTTCTGATATTGAATTAATTTTTTTTGATATAATTTCTTTATTTTTTTCCAATTCAAGAATAGAACTCTTAATTCTTTCCTCCTCCTCTTTGAAAGGCAATAATTCTCCGTCATCAGAAATTAGATATTCCCCATGCCGCAATGAACTTTTAAGAGCTTTTAAATCTGAATACCGTTCTTTTAGGGCAATATTATTATTAATTGTTTCATTAATTTCTTCTTTAAGAAGAGATTTTAAGGTTTTTACTT
The DNA here is from genome assembly GCA_045565515.1 of Puniceispirillales bacterium (SeqCode). Taxonomy (GTDB): domain Bacteria; phylum Pseudomonadota; class Alphaproteobacteria; order Puniceispirillales. The sequence continues at coordinate 32,476 of JBJLFF010000020.1, read as the reverse complement.
CTTCTTTAATTTCACTAATTTTTTCTTGGGTTTTTTCTTCTGAATCTTGGAGAACTATCTCTTCAGTTTCAATATATGAAGATAAATTTTTAAATATTAGATTTTTATCTTCTTCTATTAAATTTAGATCATCATTATTAATAATTAAAATTTTTGAATTTATTTTTGCCTTATTTAATTCTGCTATATCTAAAGCATTAATAATTTTTTTAATTTCTTCGCTATTTTGTTTTAAATTAGTTTCACTTAGTAATAATTTAATATCTTTTACTTTTGTGTCTATAGTTTTGTATTCATCCTCTTGAACTTTATCAAAATCGTTATTTATCTTATTTTCGAGATTTAAAAAGTTAATATATAATTTTTCAATATTTTTATCGAGGGTATTATCTTGAGGATCTTCTAAATCACTTTTTATAGTATCTATAATTTCTAATTGTTGTCTTAATCTTTTGGAATAAGATTCATCTTCAATTTTTAATGACTTTTCGATGTCTGATAATATTGTATATTTATCTTTTTCAGATAGTTGTAACTCATTTAAAAGCAGAAGATTATTCTTTGATTTTAAGATTTCTAATTGTGTTTTATTAATCGTATCTTTTAAAGTTTTTAATTTTTTTAATTTTTCATCATATATTGAATTTATATTTAATAATTCATCATTTATTTCTATACTATCACTGTTAGTATTAAATTCATTATTTTCTTGAGAAAATGAAATTTGAATATATGTAATTATTGTTAAAGTATAAATAATAAAAAATAATCTAAATATATTTAAAAAATGTTTCACAAAAATATATGTCTTTAGTTAAATGTTTGACTATATTTACGACTAAAAAAGACTATATATTATATACAGCAAAGGTTGAACCTAATTTTAAATGAATTTATTTAAAACGAACTTATTTTAAGGAATTGTTTAATGATGCATTTATTCTTCTATGCAACTCTTTATTTTTTATTATTTTTTTCAGTTACTGTGCAATCAAATTGTCTGTTCAATTGTAAAAAGATAGAAAAAAACGTTTCTGAATTAACGAATATTGAAAAAGGAACTAGGTATTATCAAGATCAACCTGATGTAAGTGATGATTATCAAATCCATTTTATTTATATGCTGGATAAAGATGGAAAAGATAATGAATGGGATATAAATGGCAAAATGCAAAAGGAGCTTGAAGAGTTAAATCAAGAAATGTACAGACTTACAGGAAATAAACAAAGGTATAAATTTGACTATAGAGAAGATGGTGAAATTGATATTTCTTTTGTAAGGCTTGATAAAAAAGGTTTGGTAAAAGGATGGAATAACACTTATCCAGACTTCTACCTTCAAAAGTTAGGCTTTAATAACCCCAAAAAACTATATTATGCATGGGTTGATTTTAATCACTCTCAAGGTGGGATGATGGGAGTTCATTCAGGTTATACTTTTCTTTTAAGCCCACATAATGATGGCAAAAAGAGAAGAATTCGAATTACACTTCATGAATTATTACATGGTCAGGGATTTGCTTGGCCATGTACGAAAGGATATGACAGAGGTCATGTGCTTGGACCAAGTATTTTAAGTAATACAAATCCAGCAAATACGTTGGGCAAAATGATTTATAATCATAATAATAAAGGATGTCCTGATCTTAAAGATTCTGTATATTTAACTCCCACATCTAATAATCCTTATGATCCCCTTCCTATGGTTTGTCATTTAGCTGAGCGATCAGGTAGAGCCCACGGAGGTTCATATGGCTTTGCAGACCAATGGCCAAAAAAATATAACCATAAGAACTTTAAAAATATAAAGAAAAACTCATTCTGGTGTACTTATAAACTTCAGAATTTGCAAATGAAAGATCTTTTGGAAATTGGTGAGAAAATAATAAACTTTGTTATGCTAGTAATATTCAACTCAATAAAAACAAAGGCTAAAAATTTTTATGAATGAAAATGTAGTGAAGTTAGAAAATAGTTTTAACCAAAGCATTGAGAGAAAAATTGCTGTAATTTTTGTTACTGATGTTGTTGGTTTTAGCAAACTTATGGAAAATAATGAAGATCAAACACTTCAGAGTTTCAGAGCTTGTAAAGATATTTTAGATAATTTATTTAAAGAACATGGTGGACGTATATTTAATACTGCGGGTGATAGTGTTTTATCTGAATTTCAAAGCGCTGTTTCAGCTGTTGTCTGTGCGAATGAGTTTCAAAAACTTTTAAAAGAAAGAAATAATTCAGTTTCTGATGATGCTAAGATGAATTTCAGGATTGGCCTTAATATGGGTGATGTTATTGTTGAAGGTGAAAACTTATACGGAGATGGCGTAAATGTTGCTGCAAGATTAGAAGCTCTGTCTCAACCAGGTGGAGTCTGTCTTTCTAAAAGTATAATGGACTTTGTAAATAGAAAAACTGAACTACTTTTTAATGACTTAGGTGAACAGAAAGTTAAAAACACACTGGTACATGCCTTTGATCTAGCTAACTCAGATCTTGAGAAGCGTTCAGATATAGACAATACTACTACTGCTGCGGCTTCAGCAAAGATTGTCGAAGGGAGTGTACCGCCAACTATAGCTGTTTTACCTTTTGCCAATTTAAGCACAGATCCGGAACAAGATTTTTTTGCTGATGGGATAACAGAAGATACAATTTCTTACCTTTCTAAATCAAAAACATTTCCTCTTGTTTCACTTAATTCAGTGATGTCATATAAAGATTCTAAGGATTCATCTAAGAGTATTGCAGAAGGTCTTGGCGCTGATTATTTAGTTCACGGCAGTATTCGAAAAGGTGGAAATAAAGTAAGAATAACAGCTAAACTTACAGATGCATTAGAAGATATTCAAATTTGGTCTCAAACTTGGGATAGATCTTTAGATGATGTATTTGAAGTGCAGGATGAGGTATCACAAAAAGTTGCAGCTCTAGCTTTACCTGCAATTATAATAAACGAACAAAAAACTCTAAATAATAAGGATTTGAAAATTTTTAGTGCGTGGGATGAGTATCTTCATTCATTGAATTCCTATGACAAAAGTAGTGAAGCTAAAAATGTTGAAGAGAAAATAAATTATGTTTACGAAGCAATAGAGCATGCAGAAAAATCAATTGCTTTAAATAAAAATTTAACAGATTCCTATAATGTTCTGGCTTCGTGCTTGTTCTTTCTAAGGATAGAATCTTCTCTTCAACATGATCGTGAGAAAAATGAATCTAGATTTAGAGAGGTTGCAGAAAAAAGTTATAATCTCGACCCCTATAATCCTGATTCTGTGATGAATATGGCATATTTGTTTAGAATTTCAGATGATGAAACAAAATATAGAGAATTTGTTAATAAAGCAGTTGAAATAAATCCACACCATTCGAGATCACTTTATGCAAAAGGGATGCTTTATTTAAATGAGAGTGATTATGATAATTCGATTGAATTATTGAATAGGGCCAATGAAAGTAATCGAAAGGAAGTGCTCTTTTATGAAACGATGCTTTTTTTCTGTCATTTAGGAAAGAATGATTGGGTGAGTGCTAACCAATCTGTTGATAGGAGCATGCGTAATAATGATCACAGCAGATATCATGCTTTTAAGGCTGTTATTCTTGCTAAAGAAGGCAAAATTGAAGAAAGTAAGCAGTGGTTAAAAAAATATCAAGATAATAGACCAGAGATTAAAACATTAGAAGACTATGAAAAAGTGGTTCCACAAATAAATCAAGAGGTTAAAGATATTCTTTTGGATGGAATGAGAAATGCTGGTCTTAAATAATGCTTCATAGGCAAAATTTAAACTTATTTAAAATTGTCACAGTTTTGTCTTTAACGGTAAAGATATATTTTAGATGGGGTTAGAATAAGCTATTTAAATCAAATGCTTATGTGGTATGGTCGGGGTGGAGAGATTCGAACTTGTAACCCTCGAATTATTTATGTAACAATTACAATAACTTAACACCATTTACAATATCCTAGTAACCTACAGGTAACCAAATTATTGATTCAATCTGGCTACATTATGAGTGTAAAATGGAAGAGTAACCAACTTCAAGTTATTTTAGTAACCAACTTTAGGTTATTATTTCTTAGCAGTCTTAGCTGATTGTTTAAACGCTTTGGCAGTAGGTCTGCCCTTTTGTCCTGCTTTACGCATTTTCAAACTTATAAAGCTATTGATAACTAAAGTGAATTACTCAAGCTTATTAGAAATAACCTTTAAACAAGTAATATAAAATTTTATTTTGTAAGTAGGAAATTAAATATTTTTCTTTTTAAGAAATATAGAATTTATAATTTTTCTTATTGGATCTAAAATTTTCTTTTTATTTTTTAAATTTAGAGATAAGACCTTATTTTTCAAAATTTTTATTGCTTCATTATTATTATTTGGCAAGCTGTTGATATTTATTGATCTTCCAATATTTATCGTATATTTGACTTTTTTCTTATTCAGAACTTCATAAAAGAGCATTATGTCTTTAAGAGAATTGCTAATTTGATCAAATAAATAAAAAAGAAAAGAGTTTCTAGAATTAATATGTATAGGAATTAATGGAAGATTATATTTTTTTGCTAAAGAAACAGCTGAAGTCATCCACTGTCGTTCAATTAAATTAAATCCTTCCCTTGAGGCAAGTCGTCCAGAAGGAAAAATTACAGCCAATCTTTCCATATCAAAAGCTTCTTTTGTAAATCTTAAGGTTTCTCTAGATGAAGAAAGACTTCGTTTATCTGACATCCATTGTATTGGTGCAATAAATTTTGACAACTGAGGAAATATTCTTATTGCATCTGCATTTGCATAAAAAAACAAATCAGGCCTTACAAAATTTATTGCATGATATATCATTATACCATCAGCTATACCAGTGGGATGATTGCATATAACTATTGCAGATCCACTAGTTGGTATATTTTTTATACCAGAATAAGTCACTCTCCTTGCAAGCAATTTGCACAAAAATTTTAATAATTTTTCACTTGATAAGTATTGAATTTTTTTAGCAACCTTAAGTGTTTTTTTATAATTTAGTAATTTATATATAATTATCTTAAGGGTTACTGTAATAGGATCTTTTTTAAATAACCAAGGAGCTCTTTCACAAATTAATTGGTCAAGAATTTTTTCCAATTTATTGCCCTTTAAAAATTAAAATACTTTATAAATTTTGCTAAAGTCAAAAAGGCTTTCTTTTATAACCTTTTTTTTGTTGTAAAGAAGTTTTTTTAAAATTCTGTGAAAATAGTAATTACAAAAATTAATTTTGCTTTTAAAATCAAAAATAAATTTTAACACAAGTCCCTCACAATAAATTTAACACAAGTCTCTTATGTCTTAAAAAAAACATGAGAAATGTTACAACCTTGTGTATATTTTATTACAAATAAATTAATTAAATATCTGTTTGAAGTTTTGGGCTATTGTCATTCGCTGAGGGTGGAATAATTTCATCTTTTTGTATTGGTAAATCTACATCCAGATACTCTACATGCAGAATAGATGCGTCCAATTTATCTTCTAGCAGTTTAGTAAGAGCATCCTCTGATAGACCCAGAGCATTACTTTGTAAGTCTATAGCTACAAGCATTGCTGAACTTTTAAACTTTTCTTCTTTTCTTTGCTGAAAAGGTAAAATATTTGTATTTGTTTCAAATTATTTCTTTGAAGACGACCTATTTCTCCATAAATAATAAGCCCTTAATTAATTATTAGTCAGGATGTCGCAAATAGAATTAAAACAATACTTAAATCGGAGATAATAAAAAACTTTGAAATCAGAGGTAGAAAAAATAAAGTAGATTTGGTTAAGGTATATTATTAAATTATTTCTTAAAGTATAACAGCTAATTTTTTTCTGCATAATGCACTTGCTAAATTAATAAAGCAGGACAAATTATTATGCTGCGAAGGAACCATCCGCCTCACCTCACCCCATAACGGTTGATTTAATTCAGTTCTAGCATTGGCAGATTTTTCAGTCCACAATTTAGTCTACAGAAATCATTTGTTTTGATTATTAGTAATAATTAATTTAAATATATATAAGATTTAAAAGGATGCTTTTTTGATTAATAAACATTTAATTGAATGATAGATATAATAAAAAACTTAATATTCACTCCCTCACCTAGATATCCTGAAAATTGGAAGCCAGCTTATCTTGCTATGCAACTTGGCTTTATTGCAGGTGGCTTTGGTTTATTGGGAAGAGATTTAATTATAATTACTACAGTTGAAAACTGGAACATTATAATCTTATCTGAACTTTTCTTTGCTATTTTTATTGGTTTAGGCTTTCTTCTTCATACTCTGGGTTTTGCTCAATTAGGTATAATTTTATCTTGTATAGCTGGAATTGGTTCTGCATCTTCATTTAATTTTTTAATTGGTTGGTCTACTTTCTTTCACCTTTGGTATATTAACTTAGCAATTTTGATTATTGCTGTACCTATAAAATTAAAAATCAAATTAGGATTAGCATTAGCCTTTATTGGCGTTTATTGTTTAATGTTTATATTTTTTTCAGACATAAAACCATTATATGAAATATCTTCCATTACTGAAAATATACTTGGATTAAGTAATATCTTTGGAAGTTTATTAGTATTAGGAATGCCAATGGGTATGTATTCCCTTTATCTAGAACAGGAACGAAATAAATCTGAACAACTTCTTCATAATATTATGCCTAAGGCAATTGCTGATAGGTTGAAAACAACAAATGAAACAATTTCAATAGACAACCCAGAAATTTCAGTTTTATTTGCAGATATAGTAAACTTTACCGTTATGTCAGAAAAGCTTTCTGCAGAGAAGATTGTTGGTTTATTAGACGAAATGTTTTCAAAGTTTGATGATTTAACAGAAAAATTTGGAATAGAAAAAATAAAAACCATTGGTGATGCATATATGGTTGTAACTGGTCTCACTTCAGAAGAAAAAGAACATGCAGCTATTTTATTTGAATTTGGGAAGGAATTAATAAAAATTGCATCAAGCTATAGTGACCATAAAGGAGAACCCATTACTTTGAGAGTAGGCATTAATTCTGGACCAGCCGTATCTGGTGTCATAGGCAAATCAAAGTTTTCATTTGATATTTGGGGAGATACAATTAATACAGCTGCAAGATTAGAAAGTTATGGCTCCCCAGGCCGTATTCACATGTCTTCTAAAACCTTCAAACTTATTAATAAAAAAATTAAACATGAGAAAAGAAATATTGAAATTAAAGGAAAGGGTTTGATAGAAAGTATTTTGATTTAAAACGGACGAACCATCCACCTTATTCCATCACAAAGTTTTTTATTTCATTCAATTTTAACATCTGAGATTTTATCATTCCACAAATTAGTCTACAGAAATGATTTATTAACACAAAAATTAATTAAATTTAAATATTCTTTACTATAATTTTTAAATATCTAGTATGTTTCTAAATTTAAGAAAATAAAAACAAATATGATAGACACTAACATGATAAATCTAACACTAATCATTTCTATACTAATCGTTCTTCTTGTTATTCTAACAATTTATTTGGGTATAAAAATTGTACCACAGTCAAAAGTTTTTGTTATTGAAAGATTTGGAAGATATTCAAGAACTCTCAATGCAGGATTATCAATTATAGTTCCATATTTAGATTCTGTAGCACATAGAGTTGATATATTAGAAAGGCAATTAACAAGTCAAAAAATATCAGTGATTACAAAAGATAATGTTGAGGTTGAATTAGAAACAAGTGTATTTTATAGAGTTCTTGATGCCGCAAAATCAGTTTATAGGATATCCAATATTGACCAAGCTTTAACAACAGAAACAGCAGCAGTTGTTCGTTCTGCTGCAGGGAAACTTGAACTTGATGAACTTCAATCAAGTAGAGACAAAATGAATGCTGAGATTGCAGATACTTTGTCACCATCAGCTAAAGAATGGGGCATTGAAATCACAAGAACATCAATAACCGATGTGATAATAGATGAAGCTACAAAAGAAGCTCAACGGCAGCAATTAAATGCTGAACGTACAAGGAGAGCAACTGTTGCAGAAGCAGAAGGTCAAAAGCAAGCTATTCAATTAAAAGCTGATGCAGAACTTTACCAAGCACAAAAAGAGGCAGAGGCCGTAAAATTAGAAGCAGATGCAGAAGCATATGCAATTGAAGTAAAAGCAAAAGCTGACGCGAAACAAACTGAATTGTTGGCTATAGCTATTGCAGAAAAAGGTAAACCAGCAATTGATTTTGAAATTGCTAAAAGACAGGTTGATGCTATAGGTAAATTAACAGCTTCAGAAAATACAAAAACATTGATTCTTCCATCAGAAATTAGTGGTATATTTGGTGCTGCAGCATCTTTTTTAGAAACGTTTGAAAAAAATAAAAAATAAAAAGGATTGTTCTTTGATAAGTATTTGGTTACTTCAATTTGAAATATGGATAATTATTGGAATTATATTTATCCTTCTTGAATTAACAGACGGTAGCACTATTTTTTTCCTTCCCTTAGGAATTGGGTCATTAATTTTAAGTTTTTATATTTACCTTTGTGATATTCAATTAATCTATGAAAGCTTAATAATAGATTCTTGGTATATTTCGTTGGTAAGCTGGGCAATTTTAAGCTTAATAACTTCTTTATTGATATCACTGTTAAGAAAAAAGTATTCTAAAGAAAATCCAGATATAAATGATTATTAATAATTATTTTAAAACTCTAAAGATATAATATATATATTTAAAACATAGTAATTATATAAATAAAATTTCTTAACATAAGAAAACTATTCCATAATTTTATTTTTTCCAAATATCATTATGTTCTTTTTTGATTGCAGCTATAAGTGTTGCAACATTATATTTATCACATTCTTCAGTTTGTTTTTTTCCATTTAATTGAGCAACCAATGGAGGGAAATTGTTTATCTGGACGAATACCGTTTTTACTTATCAATAACATTGCATCAACTAAATCATTTTTTGTTTCACTGGATCTTTGATTTTTTCCAGCACTATTTAATCTGCCTCTATACTGTAACTTTAAATCAGCGTCAAAACCAAAAAAATCAGGGGTACATAAAGCCATAAAGTCTCTTGCTACAAGCTGTTTTTCATCAATTACATACGGAAAATTAAAATTATTGTTTTTTGAAAAAATCTTCATGTTTTCAAAACTATCAGCTGGATAATTAACAACATCATTAGACATAATCGCTATTGATGAAATACCATTTTCTTCAAGAACTCTCGCATCTATAACCAACTGATTTGTTATAGCTTTTACATAAGGACAATGATTGCAAATGAACATTACAACTAGTCCTTTTGAACCTCTAAACTGCTGTAAATTATATACCTTTTCATCAGTACCTTTTAATGAAAAATAATTTGGAACCCATTCATAGGGTCGGTATTTAATTCTATGATTCATGTTCTATTAATTTTTCATTAACAATTTTTTTTGAAAAGATTTATGAAAGTTTTATGTTATTTATTTTATTCAGGCAATAAGATTAAGTCTTTTTACTCTTAAAATATATTAAAAAATAATTTATGATTACAAAGAATTATAAACTAAATCTATAAACTAGACTGAAAGCAAAAGATGCCTCCTAAAATTATAAATGATGAACAGTATGAGTTCTGGAATGAAGGAATTGGAAAGAAGTGGGTGCAAGAAGATGCCTCTATGAATGAAAGATTTACCACATTAACAAATGAGTTTTTTTCAAGAGCTAAGATTGATAAGGATGACAGTATTTTAGATATAGGATGTGGAGGAGGCATTACATCTTATGAAGCATCAAAATTAGTTGGTGAAAATGGCTATGTATTAGGCGCTGATATTTCTGAGATTTTATTGGATTTAGCAAACAAAAATTATTCTAGTATTAAAAATTTAGAATTTAAATATTGTGATGTTCAAAATTACGAGTTTGAAAAAAAGATTTTCAACAAAGTTATTTCTAGATTTGGTGTCATGTTTTTTGAAAACCCAATTGAAGCTTTTAAAAATATTAATAATTCTATTCAAGATGGAGGTTCATTACATTTTATATGTTGGACAGATGTTATGGAAAATGAATTTTTTACACTTTCAGCTAATATTATTATCAAACATCTTAATAAAGGTTTTCCAGAAACAACTAAAGCGCCTGGTCCATTTGCATTCAGCGATGCAGATTATATAAAACAAATTTTAAATGCTTCGGGCTTTAAAAATATAAAAGTGGAAAAAGTTAATTCTTTGATTTCAACAAAAGATACTCCTGAAAAAGATGGTGATCTTCTTTTTAGTATTGGTTTAGGTGGGAGATTATTATCAGAAGCCAATTTATCAGAAAAGGAACTTTCCATCATAAAAGATGAAATAATAGAAGTATCTCAAAAGAAAAGAGAGAATGGCAATACAACTTACAAGGCTTGTTTAAATTATGTGTCAGCAACAAAGTAACTATAAGTTGTCAAAATGCTTACTTTATTTATGAAATATATCTTAATCCTATTTATTTACATATTTTAATTTTAGGGATCACAATGTTTGGTCTTCCAAAATTAGGTAGGCAACTTCCTCCAGATTTGGAAGTTAATATTTTAGTTAACCATTTTGGATCCATTTCTGGAACTGAAGATAACAGAAGTTTTGTATAATCGGGATGTGGAGGTGAAAAAATTTCATCTTTCATGCCTTGTTCAACAACTAAGCCGTTATGCATTACAACAACTTCATCTGATATAGCCTTTACTGTAGCTATGTCATGCGTAATAAAAATATAAGTGATATTAAGCTCTCTCTGAAGTCTCAACAATAGTTTTAGAATACCCTCTTGAACAATTTGATCGAGAGCAGAGGTAACCTCATCACAAATAATTAAGTCTGGCTCTGCAGCCAATGCCCTTGCAATACAAATTCTTTGCTTTTGACCACCGGATAATTCACTAGGCAACCTATCAAGAAAACTTTCATCTAGTTCTATCATATTTAAAAGCTCTATTAGTCTATCTGAATATGCCTTACCGGTTAAATTATGATAAAATTCTAATGGTCTTCCAACAATGTCTCTGACTGTATGCCTAGGGTTCATCGATGTATCTGGTGATTGATAAATCATTTGTATTTGCCTTAGATCCTCTTTTGATCTATCAGACAAATTTGGTGTCATTTTTTTTCCTCTAAAAATTATTTCACCTCTTTGAGGTGGCAGCAAACCTGTTATCACCCTAGCAGTAGTTGATTTACCAGACCCTGATTCACCAACTATAGCAACTGTTCCACCCTTAGGAACATCAATATTTACATCTTGAAGGACTTTTGGCCCAGAACCATATGACGCATCTAAGTTTTTTATACTTAAAACTTTTTCTTCTATTTTATTTGCTTTTTTTTCTATAGATCTAACCGCCCATAGGGATTTAGTATAATTTTCCTTAGGAGTTTTTAACATTTTCTTTGTTTCAGATTCTTCAATAGTTTTACCGTATCTTAAAACTTGAATTCTATCCGCCATCTGGGCTACGACTGCCAAATCATGTGTAATATATATAGCAGCTGTATTATGCTCTTTAACAATATTTCTAATTGTGGCTAATACATTTACTTGGGTAGTAACATCTAAAGCCGTAGTAGGCTCATCAAATATTATAAGATCTGGCTTTGAAGACATTGCCATAGCAGTCATTGTTCTTTGTAATTGACCTCCTGAAACTTGATGTGGATAACGATCACCAATATTTTCTGGATCAGGTAATTGCATCTCTCTGTATAGTTGTATTGCCTCTTTCTCTAGCAACTCGATTTTTCCAATTTTATGAGTAACTGAAGATTCAACAGTTTGTTTAATTAGTCTATGAGCAGGATTGAAAGCAGCAGCAGCTGATTGGGCAACATAAGAAAATTTAGTTCCCCATAATTCTCTTTTTTCTTTTTCTTTCATTTTTGTTAGGTCTTTATCACCAAATAGAACTGAACCTCCAGTAAATCGACAGCCAGCCCTCACAAACCCCATTGCCGCTAACCCTAAAGTTGATTTACCAGCTCCTGATTCTCCAATAAGACCTAGAACCTCTCCTCTTTTAATTTCTAAGTCTATTCCTTTAATTATTGGGTGCCAGACCTCGTCACTAAAGCCTTCAATGGAAATATTTTTCATTTCAAGGAGAGTATCGCTGTTTTTATTTGTGCTCATCTTTCAATCCGCTTGTTAAATATAAAAACCAATCAACAACAAAGTTAACACCTATAGTTAAAATTCCAATTGCAGCAGCAGGAAGAATTGGAATTAGAAAAAATTGATAATCTGCAAAAGAATATGCAAACTGAATTAATTCACCGGTTTCCCTAACCATAGAACCCCAGTCAGCAGTAGGTGGCTGTATACCCACACCCAAAAAGGATAAAGACGCTATCATTAAAAATACATAACAAAATCTTAAACCAAATTCCGCAACAAGAGGAGGCAAGATGTTAGGCAGAATTTCTCTACCCATTATCCATCCAATTTTCTCACCACGAAGTTTTGCAGCTTCTACATACTCCATAACAGCAACATTCATCCCAACTGCTCTAGACAGCCTAAAAACTCTTGTAGAGTCTAAAACTGCGATGATTATAATTAAATTTAAAGCACTTGAACCAAATATTGATAAAAGCATTAGCGCAAAAATTAAGCTTGGTATGGCCATTAATACATCAACAAATCTGGCAAGAAATTGATCCACCCAACCTCGTAAAATGGCTGCTAGTAGGCCTAAACCCCCACCAATCAAGAAAGCAAGCAAGGTGGTAAGTATTGCGATACCCATTGTATTTCTTGCTCCATAAATTAGGCGGGTCAGAATATCTCTTCCTAATCTATCTGTTCCAAAAATGTGAACTTCATTCCAAGGCGCATAAGGTGTTTTAAAAATTTGAGCTTCACCATATGGAGCTATTAAAGGAGCGAAGACCGCTACAAAAATATAAAATAGAACGATTATCATGCCCAACCAAGCAGTGAAAGGAGCTTTCTTTAACGTAATAAAAGATCTTTGAAGAAAAGTTCTTTTAATAAAGACTGATGCAACTTCATCTTTTGCTGTATATTGATTATCTGAGACACTCATTTGGGATACAAAAGCCTTGGATTAGTAATTATAGATATAACATCAGCAATTAAATTTAGAAAAATATACGTCATAGCAAAAACTAGAGCACATCCTTGTACGACAGGTATGTCCCTTTTAATAACTGAATCAACCATTAACTGGCCAACACCCGGATAAACGAACACAACTTCCACAACCACTACTCCAACTATTAAGTATGCCAAGTTGAATGCTATAATATTTGCTATTGGCGCCCAAGCATTTGGAAGAGCGTGCTCAATAATTACTCTTGAACGAGACAAACCTTTTAATTCTGCCATCTCTATATATGGAGATGACAGAAGATTAATTATAGCCGCCCTAGTCATTCTCATCATATGAGCTACAGTAACTAAAGTTAATGTAAGAGCAGGCATAAAAGTTAGATAAACTCTATCAAAAAATGATGTTGATGACGTAACATTTGATAGAGAAGGGAATAACTGATACATAGAACCCAAAAAAATTATAAGTATGTAAGCTACAAAGAATTCTGGCATAGAAATAGTCGTTAAAGCTGATGCATTAACTGTTCTATCATAAAAAGTATTTCTATATAAGGCTGCAGTAATCCCAAGAATTAAAGAAAGTGGTACGGCTATAATTGCTGTCATTGCTGCAAGAAAAAATGTGTTATAAAGTCTAGGTTTTAGAAGACTAGTTACAGTTCTTGCAGTGCTTTGCTGTGGTTGGTTTGCATAAGAAGCATTACGTCCTGAAAAAGTACTACCTAAATCTCCTTGAACTGCAGCCACAACCCAATTGGCATATCGAACATGATAAGGCTTATCCAAACCTAGTTCTTTTCTAAATGCCTTAACCGTTTCTTCAGTTCTAGCTTGCCCAAGCTGAGCCTCGACAAAGTCACCTGGAAGAAGTTGAATAGAACTAAAAATGATAAGACTTACAAAAAATAAAGAAACTATTCCAAGTCCTATTCTCTTTATTAGTGTACTCAAAATTGGGTGCATGTTTAATGTCTTGAAATTTATAATTTGGATTTAATGATAGACTTTAACAAACTGAAATAAAAAGTAAATAAATTATATAAGTTTGATAATTCTTACAAAAGAATTACTTTTGATTACCAATCGACCTACCAGCCCCTTCTGGCCAAGGTAAATTAGAATGAGGCTGAAACAATTTTGATAAATTAGAAGCAATTTTTTCACTCGGTAAAGATGAAGATCTTGTTCTCAAACTTACATGTAAAAGCATATGCTCTCCAGTTGCAACTATTTTACCATTTTCTGTTTGTAAGATATGGAAGAGCCTTAGCTTTTTACCAGATGCTTCTAAAACTTGAGTTTTTGCTAATATTTTCATACCTTCTTTTGCTTCATTAATATGACGAATGTGAGTTTCAACAGTAAAATAGCTTTCATTTGTTAATTTAATATAATCAAAATCCATACCCATCATTTCCATAAATTTATCTGTAGCCTGACTACAGACCTCAAGATAATTAGTCTCATTCATATGGCCGTTTATATCGGTCCATGTTTGAGGAATTTGTCTATTAACCGTAGTATATAAATTATTAACTTCACCAAGATTGACATTCAAAGCATGATTATGTTCATTGATAGTTTTTCCTGCACCTCTTTGAGTTCCTCTTAGTGCTCTTAATATTCCTACAAGAGTATCATCTCTACTTCTTTCAAGTTCTGCTATAGACCTACCTCTTGCTTGATCATCTGACTGGGTGGCAATTTTATTTATAAAGTCATCATTAAGATCAGGCACGTCCATAAGTTTAGTCCATGGCCATTTTAGGCAAGGCCCAAATTGCTTTATGAAATGATGCATGCCCTGCTCACCACCCGCCAGTCTCATATGCTCAAAAACACCCATCAATGCATACCTTAATCCCATTGCATACTTCATGGCATCATCAACTTCAGTTGTTGTAGCAATATTATCATGAACGAGCCAAAGAGCTTCTCTCCAAATTGCCTCAATCAGCCTGTCTGCTATATGTGCGTCTATTTCTTTTCGCACAATCAGGGGCTTCATTCCAATTTTATTTAAATAATTAGAACTCAGCTTAACAAATTCTGGATCAGAAATTTCTGAAGGGACAACTTCTACCAATGGCAATAAATAAACGGGGTTAAAGGGATGACACACTATTATTTGCGATGGATTAGTAGCTCCTTCATTTAACTCGGATGGCTTAAATCCTGAGGTAGAGGAGGCAATGACTGTACTCGTATCACAATATTTTTGAATTTCTTTAAAAACGTCTCGTTTTATATTTAATCTTTCAGGAACGCTTTCTTGTATCCAATTTACATTTTTAACAGCTTCTTTTATTGAATTACAAAGTTTAATGTTCCCTTCTTTTGGTAAGTTAAAGTCATAAAGAGAAGGGAGACTTCTCCTTGCATTATCGAGCATTAAATTCAATTTTCTTTGAGAATCAGAATCAGGGTCATATATATTAACATCCCACCCATTAAGTAAGAACCTCGAGGCCCATCCTCCTCCAATAACACCTCCTCCTATAATCGCAGCCTTCATTTAGGAAACCTCTTAGATAGATTGAGTTTTTGCCTTACTTCAGAAGGACCAATGATTTTAGCTCCTAAATTATTAATTATTTTTGATGCCCTTTCAACTAATTGAGCGTTTGTTGCCAATACTCCTTTATCAAGAAAAATATTATCCTCTAATCCAACACGAACGTTACCACCTGCTAGAACTGCTGCTGCTACATAAGGCATTTGGTGGCGTCCTAAAGAAAAAGCTGAAAATGTCCATTCATCGGGAATATTATTAACCATTGCCATCAAAGTATTTAAATCATCTGGGGCGCCCCAAGGGACATTCATACAAAGTTGCACCATAACAGGGTTTTCAATCAAACCCTCATTTACGAGTTGCTTAGCAAACCATAAATGTCCAGTATCAAATGCTTCGATTTCAGGCCTGACACCTAAATTAGTCATTTTTTGTGCCATAGACCTTAACATACCGGGCGTATTAGTCATAACGTAATCAGCTTCAGCAAAATTCATTGTCCCACAGTCTAAAGTACATATTTCAGGAAGGCATTCCACAAGGTGTTGAACTCTTTCATCTGCTCCAGCCATATCCGTTCCATTCTCGGAATAAGGTAAAGGACTGTCTACTGAGCCAAAAACCATATCGCCACCCATGCCAGCCGTAAGGTTTAATATGACATCGACGTTTGCTTCCCTTATTCTATTTGTAACTTCCTTGTAATATTCAATTTTACGAGAAGGAATTCCTGTATCAGGGTCTCTAACATGGCAATGCACAACAGCAGCTCCTGCTTTGGCGGCATCTATTGCTGAATCAGCAATTTGTTTTGGACTTCTAGGTACATGATGACTTCTGTCTTGCGTACTTCCAGAACCAGTCACTGCACAAGTAATAAAGACTTCCCTATTCATATTAAGAGGCATAATTTTACTCCCAAAAATCTTTTAATAAGTAATTAATAAAGCTTTAAAAATTTAATTAAAACAAAAACTTTAAGCTTACTCACACATAAGTGATTAACTCAGAATTTTTTTGATGAGCTAAATGAGCAATAGAATTAAATAAAGATAGTGACATTCCAAATTCACTAATTTTTATTTTTGAGTAGCTGGAATTAAAAATTTGGAAATGAAAATTAACAAACTGTGATGACGGTAAACTCAATATTTGTTTCAAAATCATTGAAATAGTTCCTCCTGAAGAAACAACCAATATTGATTTTGGTTCTGTATTATTTATAATTTTCAAAAATTTTTGTGCACGCTCATCAAATTCATTCCATGTTTCATTAACGTTATGAGATATTTTGTTTTCAGACCATGCAGCAACAGCATCTCTAAGTAATTTAAAATGAATTTTTTTATCATGAAGCTCATCTTTAGTAAGACTTCGACCATTAACAAAACCCATTAAGACTGATTTTACATCATACTCATTTAAAAGAGGAGTGCTTTCATGCTCAATAATTGTTTCGTAACTTTTAATAATTTGCTTGTAAGTTTGAACTTGTCTTTTTAAGGTTCCAACAAATATTTTATCAAACTTTATATTTAAAGTTTTAAAATACTGACCTAAGAGAAAAGCTTGCTTAAGTCCTATTTCAGAAAGATTATCATAATCCTCTTTTCCAAATGATGCTTGCCCGTGCCTTACTAGATGTATAATGGTCATTTAAATTAAAAGTATTCTAAAGTTAAAATAAAGATATTTTATGTTACAAAATATACAAAAGGACAAACTAGACAATGAATAATATAGATAATTTAATAAATGATTACAAAAAAAAAGCAGGTAAAATTGTTGGTAAATCAAAATGGATTAAAATTGATCAGGAGATTATAAGTAATTTTGCAAATATTACTATGGATGATCAGTTTATACACCTAGACCATGAAAGAGCAGTTAAAGAAACTCCTTTTGGTTCAACAATAGCACATGGGTTTTTAATTTTATCTCTATGCACAAAATTTTTTGTTGATGTAATTGGCCCTATAAAAAATGAAAAAATGGGGATTAATTATGGTTTTAATAAAGTTCGTTTTGTTAATCCAGTTAAATGTAATGATAAAATTAGAGGTGTATTTAAGCTTAAAGAAGCAAGTAAAAGATCTCAAAGTGAAATTTTATTCAGTCATAATTTGATTATTGAAATTGAAGGAATTGAAAAGCCTGCGATAGTATGTGAATGGCTTAATTTATCAGTAATAAATGACTAACTGATTACAGATGTTATAGTTTCGCCTCCATCTGCTATAATCATTTGACCTGTTATGAATGAGGACGCACTACTCGCTAAAAAATGCACTATCCCAGATATATCTTCTGGGTAGCCTATTCTTTTTAAAGGTGTAATTTCAATCTGCTTATTAAGCGTTTTTTTATTATCCCAAAGAGCTTTTGAAAAGTCAGTTTTTATTAACCCAGGTGCAATTGCATTAACTCTAATTCCATAAGAACCTAGTTCTACAGCCAAATGCTTAACCAGTGAAACTTCTGCTGCTTTTGAAACCCCATATGCCCCTATATCTTTTGTACCTACAAAAGCTGAAATACTTGACATAATGATTACAGAACTTGTTGTATTTTTTTTAAGAAACGGGCTTGCCTCATTTATAAGCCAAATAGAAGATTTTAAGTTTACGTCTATAATCTTGTCAAAAGCAGTGTCCTCTAATTTTGATAATGGACCAAACGCTGGGTTAGTAGCCGCATTACTCACCAAAATATCAATTGATTTAAATTTTCTTATTGTTTCTTGAACTAAGTTTTTAATCTCATTTTTTTTTCCAACGTGGCATGGAATCGCATGAGAAGAAAAACCTTTCTCTATTAATTCACTCGAAAACTTTTCACATTCTTCATGTTTTCTCGATGATATTACAACTTTTGCACCAGCTTTACATAACTGAATAGCTATAGCTTTTCCTATACCCTTTGTTGACCCCGTAATAATTGCAACTTTATCTTTTAAATCAAACATAATAAAAATTTGTGAATAATTATTTTACTCTTATTAATTATTATAAACTAAATAATTTATTCGCCATATTAATATATTATATAACCACATTTTCTAAATTAAAATCTTGATAAATTAATAATTGTCTGTTTTGGTATTTTAAAATTTTATTTTAAATTATTAATGGTTTTCAGGAGGAATTATGAAATTAATAAAAATATTAGTGGTTGCATTTTTTTCAATAGGAATGCTTCTTAGTAATGCATACGCAGGTGGGAAATTAGTTATAGCCTCAAATGCTTCAGACCAAGCGCCTAGAGCAGCGTTTGAGGAGATTGTGGCAAAATTTCAAGCTGCTAACCCGGATATAGATGTTCAAATGAATACAACTGAACACGAAGCATTTAAAACTGCAATTCGTACAATTTTAGCTGCAGACAAGGGGCCAGACGTCGCTACTTGGTTTGCTGGGAATAGAATGGCTGGTTTTGTAGCTGACGGGCTTTTTGGAGATATTTCAGATGTTTGGGCTCAAGAAGGATTAGCAAATACTATGGCTTCTACTATGCCTTCTGTAACTTTTGATGGTAAACAGTATGCCCTACCATATTCATATTATCAGTGGGGTGTTTATTACAGAAAAGATATATACGATGCCAATGGTATTTCAGTGCCTAAGACATATGACGAATTTTTGGATAACTGTAAAAAACTCAGTGCAAAAGGTATTGCTTCAGTTGCAATTGGTACAAAGTACTTATGGACTGCTGCAGGTTGGTTTGACTATCTAAATCTAAGAACGAACGGTCTTGATTACCATATTGATCTTATGCTAGGTAAAACCAAATATACTGATGAGGGAGTCGTAAATACGTTCAAGAATTGGACAAAAGCAGTTGAAGCTGGATGTTTTATGGATGACCATCAAAATTATAGCTGGCAAGAAGCTCAAGCACCTTTAATTAATGGTGAAGCAGCATCTTATCTAATTGGTAACTTTATAGTTCCAAATTTACCTGAAGATACTCAGGCTCAACTTGATTTTTATCAGTTTCCACCAATTGATCCAAGCTTAGAACTCGGTGAAGATGCTCCAACGGAAATAATCTTCATGCCTTCTAATGCTCAAAATGTAGAAAATGGTAAAAAGTTTATGGCTTTCTTCTCACAGCCTGAGAATTTAAATTATATGAATGATGTGCTAAAGCAACTTTCTCCTCATTCAGAATCACCAGCTCCAACAGATAGATTTCTTAAAGCTGGTTCAGAAATGTTGTCAAAGTCTAAAACAGCTCAGTTTTTTGATAGAGATACAACACCTGAAATGGCAAAGGCTGCTATGCAACTTATGGTTGAATTTATGCTTGATACAGACAGCATGATGGATATCCTTGAAGAAATGGAAGAAGAGCGTTCACGTATTTTTGGTGGATAAATAACATGAAATTAAAGGAGTTATTAAAACAACTCCTTTAATTTTTTAAAAACCTGTACATATGAAGAAAAATTTCGATCCAACCCCTTGGCTTTTTCTCGCTCCAGCCTTAATTTATTTTTCAATAATGGTTATATATCCTATAACTGGAAGCTTTTGGATTAGCTTTCACGACTGGAATGGAACTCAATTTAAATGCTCTGATGGAAGAGATTTTAAGTCTTTAGCAGAAAATGAGACTTGCAGAAAAATTCCAGATATGGTGCATGTGGGGTTTGACAACTATGAGAGATTTTTTCAAAAAACCCCAAAAGATATAAAGAAAATATCTAAGTATTGGCAAAAAGTTTTTGATCCTGGAGAGAAAAGTATTGGTGTTCCTATCCTAGATCAAGGCATAGGCTTATTTGTTAATTTAACTGATGGAAAAAGCGTAAAATGGCCAAGACTATCTGTGGAAACCAAACTGGTTTTAAATACTTTGAAATGGCTGGTTTTTTTCCCTTTAGCTATTCCAATAGGGCTTGGCTTAGCACTTTTTTTAAATCAGGTTGGTTGGTATATAAAGCTTAGTAAATCTCTTATATTTTTTCCTTTTGTTATTTCAGCTGCAGTAATTGGTTTTGTATTCCAATTTTTATATGATCCTAACGGTGGTTTACTATCTCCAGTTTATCAATATTTAGGATGGCAAGATGGCGTAATTGGAGATAAAGACAAAGCAACTTACGGGATTATAGTTGCAGCATGGTATCGGCAAGTAGGATACTGTTTAATTATTTATTTAGCAGGCCTTACATCAGTAAATCCTGAGCAAATTGAAGCTGCTAGAATGGACGGTGCATCTGGTTGGAAGTTATTTAGCCATATAGTCCTACCTCAATTATGGCCTGCTACTTTTGTAGCATTTGTTGTGACAATAGTTGGCGCTTTAAGAACTGATTCTTTTGACATGACACAGATTATGACTGAAGGGGGTCCTGGAAGGGGCTCATCTGATGTTATGTCTAGATATATGTTTCAAAAAACTCTCTTTGATCAAGATTATGGCTATGGATCTGCTATTGCAGTCTTACTTTTCTTATTCATGCTGCTTTTCATAATTGCTTTTATATTTCGTATGTATAGGCAGGATGAAACTTTAAGGTAAATATTTATGTTCCCAGCACCTATAGAAAAATCATCTCAACAAAAAAGAATACTTTATTACTTTTCTGTATCTTTAGTATTACTTCTATGGTTAATCCCCTTAATGATAATAAGTCTTGCAGCTTTTAAAACTGCTGACCAGTTAAACGCCGGAGGTAGAGGTTTCGTACTACCAGATCCATTTACAGTAATTGCATTTAAAACTATATTTACAAATGGTCCATTTATGAGTTCAATTTTGAATTCGTTTTTAGTGGTTATTCCAGTTACAATAATTTCAATATCACTAGCAACTATGGCTGGATATGCATTATCAAAATTTCGGTTTAAAGGTATGATGATTATTTTTGCTATTTTTGTTGGTGGTAATTTTATCCCATACCAAATACTTATGATTCCTGTTCTTAGGCTTACGCAAGATATTGGGATTTGGAATACTAAATACGCATTAATTCTATTTCATGGAGCTTTTCAGGCGGGCTTTTGCATTTTTTTCATGCGAAATTTTATTTCTCAAATACCAGACGAGTTAATAGAATCTGCTCGTGTTGATGGTGCTAATGAGTTCACTATTTTTTATAAAATTGTTTTGCCCTTAGTAAGGCCTGCAATGGCAGCATTGGGAGTTTTAATATTTTCATTCGTATGGAATGATTTTTTCTGGTCACTAATTCTTTCACCAATTTCTCCTTCAGGCATGCTTGCACCAGCAGGACTTGCAACCATCATTAAGGGTAGATTTTACAATGAATATAATGTTATGGCGGTAGGATCAATTTTAGTTGCATTACCACCTGTAGTTTTGTTTTTTCTATTACAAAAGCAATTTATAAGTGGACTTACAATGGGAGCAACTAAAGGATAGCTTTTCTTAGTTGTAAAATCTCTAAAACTCTGTCAGCATTTGAATTTGCAATAGTGCCATCTTTGTTTTGGAAGTTATTTTCAAAGCCTACTCTTGCTTTCCCTCCTAAAGAATACGCTCTTATCAAACATTCTGTCTCTGCTCTTCCAAATGCACATAACCCCCACTCAAAATCTGAAATTATACTTTTATGTTCATTTAAAAAAGGATCTAAATCCTCTTTTTTACTCTGAAAACTTTTACTATATCTTCCTAAAACATAAAGAACTTGGAGATTTTCATCTGGAATTATTTTTGATTTTATTGCTTGAATGAATTGTTTTAAGTCTTCAACTGAATAAAGAATGTGTTGAATTTGAATATTATTTTCTATTGAGAATTTGTAAAATTGTTTCGCTAACTTCGTATCTTTTACATCAGGAACCATTTCAACAAATGCAACTGAGGCGGATTCTGGAAGCACCCTTTTAACAACATTAAATTGTTCTTCAGGTGAATATTTACCAACTGCCTCAGTTGTAATTTGGACGGGTAAACTAGGTACTTTTTGACTTAACTCTTTTATTAATTCTAGATAGAGTCCAGTATCTAAAATATGGTTTCCTTTTTTATCTCTGACATGAGCATGTATTGCATTAACTCCAAGACCAAAACATTTTCTTGCCTCTTCAACTACTTCTGGAATTGTGATAGGCAAGTTTGGATGATCTTTTTTTGTCTTTCTTGCGCCATTAAGGGCAATCATAAGCTCAGGAAGTTTTGAAAATCTATTCATAATAGATTAAATGTATAAATATCTATGGTTGGCAAGGTAAATAATAATTATGAAATATAATGAATTAGGTCAAAGTGGGATTAGAGTTAGTGAGTTATGTTTAGGTACTATGACCTGGGGATCCCAAAATTCTCAAGAAGATGCAAATAGGCAAATAGACATCTCACTTGATCATGGCATAAATTTTTTAGATACTGCTGAAATGTACCCTGCCACTCCAAGGTCTTCAAAATCACAGGGAGATACCGAACGAATTATTGGAAATTGGCTCAAATCAAATAATAGAAGATCTGATATAATTTTAGCTTCAAAAATCACTGGTAAAGGCTTTAATTCTATTCGGAATGGCAATGCTATATCAATTTCCAATTTAAGGACTGCTCTAGAAGGAAGTTTATTGAGATTGAAAACTGATTATATTGATCTTTACCAACTACATTGGGCAAATAGAGGTTCTTACCATTTTAGACAAAACTGGAACTATAATCCTTTCAATCAAGATACAAACCAAGAAATAGATGATATTTTTGAACTATTAAATGAATTAAATAATTTATTTAAGGAGGGAAAGATAAGAACAATTGGTTTGTCTAATGAAACTTCTTGGGGCACAATGAAGTTTTTAAGTATTGCAAAAGAAAATAACTTTCCTAAAATTGTATCTATTCAAAATGAATATAGTTTATTATGCAGACACTTTGATCTTGACCTTGCTGAGGTTTGCCACCACGAAAAAATAGGCTTGTTATCTTTCTCACCTATAGCATGTGGAATTCTATCTGGAAAATATTTGAATGGAAATATACCTAAAGGATCAAGAAAAAGCATATATAATGATTTAGGAAATAGACATTCCAGTGAAATGGAAAAAGCTTCTCAAGAATATATTAATTTATCCCAAAAATTTAATTTAAACCCATCTCAAATGGCTTTGGCTTTTTGTTTGCAGCGTCCTTTTATAACTTCTGTTATATTTGGAGCAACAACAGAAAACCAGCTATTAAATAATATAAAGTCTGTTGAAGTGAAATTAGAAGATAATCAACTTAGTGAAATAGCAAAAATTTATAAAAAATACCCTATACCATTTTAAAAATAAAATTTAATTTCTTCCCAAAGAAACATAGTTTATATTTTCATCAAGCATTTCATTTGGATCAAAAATGTTCCTTAGATCAATGATTATATTCCCCCTCATTAACTTTAAAATTAACTTTGGATCAAGTGCTCTAAATTCATTCCACTCAGTTAAAATAACAAGTATATCTTTATTTTTAATGCATTCTTGAGCATTGGAGGAAAAATGAATTTTATTAGAAAATATTTCCTTTGCTTCAGGCATTGCGGCTGGGTCATAAACATTTATTTTTGCTTTTAATTTTAATAGTCCATTTACAATATCAATAGCTGGACTTTCTCTCATATCATCAGTTTCTGGTTTAAATGACAGACCTAAGATTGCAATGTTCTTATTTTCAATTTTACCCGATACTTGTTGAATTTTATAAACCATTTCATTTTTTCTTAAAGAATTATATCTCACAGTTTCCTCAACTAATGAAACAGTAGTATTGTTATCTTTAGCTGTTTTAACCAATGCTATTGTATCTTTTGGAAAACAACTTCCTCCATATCCAGGGCCAGTATGTAAAAATTTATTTCCAATTCTTTTATCTAACCCCATCCCCCTTGCAACATCATCAATGTTTGCTCCAACATTTTCACATAGGTCAGACATCTGATTAATGTAAGATATTTTGACCGCTAGAAAGGCATTGGAGGCATACTTAATGAGCTCTGAACTTTCCAATGAAGTAAAAATAATTGGGGTTTCTAAAAGAAATAAAGGTCTATACAAAGCAGACATTAATCTTTTTGCTCTTTCACTTTCAAGACCAACCACGACCCTATCAGGTCTCATAAAGTCTTCAATTGCTGAACCCTCTCTTAAAAATTCTGGATTAGAGACAACATCAAATTTAGCATTTGGGTTATTTTTTTTGATAATTTCTTTAACTCTTTTGACAGTTCCTACAGGAACTGTTGACTTGGTTACAACCACTGTATACCCGTTAATAGATTGTGCAATTTCCTCTGTTGCACTAAACACAAAAGTTAAATCAGCATACCCATCACCTCTTCTTGAGGGCGTTCCAACTGCAATAAAAACAACATCTGATTTTTTTACAGCTTCAGACAAATTTGAAGTGAAGCTTAGTCTATTTGCTTTTACATTTCTTTGTAAAATAGTTTCTAACCCAGGTTCATAAATTGGAACCTTACCTTTCTTAAGTCCTTTAATTTTATTTTCATCTTTATCTACACAAGTAACATTAAAGCCAAATTCAGCAAAGCAAACGCCCGAAACAATTCCAACATAACCTGTCCCAATTACAGCTATTTTCAATTATTGATCCTTTAACATTATAGTAAAATTTAATTATAATTTTAAAAATATTTTATTTATATATCTAAATAAGTTATATACAATCAAATTTTCACTCTTTAAAGCTTGATAAAAATGAATAAAGTATTGGTTACAGGAGCCGCTGGTTTTATTGGCTTTAATCTTTGCATTGAATTAATTGGGCATGGTATTGAGGTTTATGGAATTGATAATTTAAATAATTATTATGATCCAAGTCTAAAACAATCTAGATTAAATATTCTTTTACAAAAAGGAATGGCTTTTTCTAAAACTGATCTTTCTGATAAAGATAAAATTGATAAAATTTTTCATGATTTTAAACCGACTATAGTTATAAACTTAGCAGCGCAGGCTGGTGTGAGATATTCTTTAGAAAATCCACATGCTTATATTAATAGTAATATTATTGGTTTTTTAAATGTTTTAGAAGGTTGTAAAAAATATTCTATCGAACATCTTGTTTATGCTAGCTCTTCTTCTGTTTATGGATTGAATAAAACCTTTCCCTTTTCAGAAAATCATAATGTAGATCATCCAGTAAGTTTATATGCAGCATCCAAAAAATCAAATGAGGCTATGGCACATTCTTATTCGCATATTTATGGTTTACCATCAACAGGATTGAGGTTTTTTACGGTATATGGGCCATGGGGCAGACCAGATATGGCTTTATATATTTTTACAAAAAAAATTCTTGCTAATGAACCTATTGATGTTTTTGGACATGGTAAAATGAAAAGAGACTTCACCTATATCAGTGATATTGTAGAGGGGATAATAAAATTGATGGATAAGCCTGCTAAAAAAAATAAAAGCTGGTCTGGTGAAAAACCTAGTCCTTCATCAAGCAGTGCTCCTTGGGCAATCTTTAATATTGGTAATAATAAACCAACTGAATTAGAGTATTTTATATCAATAATTGAAAGAACACTTGGGAAAAAAGCAATCAAAAATTATTTAGAAATGCAACCGGGTGATGTTTCTGAAACGGCTGCTGATATTGATAATTTAAATGAGATAACTGGATTTAAACCTTCTGTTTCAATAGAAGATGGAATCCCTAAGTTTATTTCATGGTATAAAACCTTCAATAAATAATATTCTTAAAATTAGGTAACTTTCATGTCGAAAAAAAAAATAAAAAAAGCAATATTCCCAGTTGGTGGTTTGGGAACGCGTTTTTTACCTGCAACAAAATCCATTCCTAAAGAAATGCTCCCTATTCTTGATAAACCACTAGTTCAATACGCAGTTGAGGAGGCCTTGGAGGCAGGGATTGAAGAGTTTATTTTTGTTACCGGCAGAGGAAAAAGTGCAATAGAAGATTACTTCGATCATTCAATCGAACTTGAAAAAAATCTTATAGAACAAAATAAAGAAACAACTCTTAGATACATTCAAAAGATGATATTAAAACCAGGTTCAGTATTTTTTGTTAGACAACAAAATCCCTTAGGTCTTGGTCATGCAGTATGGTGTGCAAGAAATTTTATATCAAATGAACCAGTTGCAGTAATTCTAGCTGATGATTTAATTGATTCTAATCCTGGATGCATGAAACAAATGATTCAAAATTGGGATGGTGGAAACATGATAGCTACTATGGAAGTTACAAGAAATGAAACTTCTTCATACGGTATAATAAAACCGGGTAAAAAAGAAGGAAGAAAGATCGAGGTCAAAAGTATTATTGAGAAGCCAAATGTTGAAGATGCACCGTCACAAATAGCTGTTGTAGGGAGATATATAATTCAACCTGAAGTCATAGACCATTTAGATCTCAAAAAGAGAGGAGCTTCTGGTGAAATACAGTTGACTGACAGTTTATCTTTTCAAATCAATAAATCCCCCTTTTATGCTTATAATTTTTCGGGAGAAAGATATGATTGTGGAAATAAATTAGGTTTTATAAAAGCAAATACAAAATATTCAATGAAAGATCCTCTTATTGGTAAAGATTATAGAAATTGGCTTGATACTATTTTGAGGAAAAAAGTATGAATAAAACCGAAATTAATAAAAGTATCTTCAGAGAATACGATATTAGAGGAATCATAAATGAAACTCTTTTTGAAAAGGATGCTTTCGAAATTGGTAAAGGCTTTTGTTCACTTAATAAAAAGCGTAATCTAAAAAAAATAGCAGTATGCAGAGATGGAAGACTATCTAGTCCAAACATTGCATCTGCATTAATTAGTGGTTTATTAGACTCAGGCGTGGACGTAATTGATATCGACTGTGGTCCACACGCCAATGTTATACTTTGCTGGAATTAAATTAAATACTGATGCAGGCATAATGGTTACTGGCAGTCACAACCCATCAGACCATAATGGTTTTAAAATCGTTTTAAACAATAAAAGTTTTTTTGGTACTGAAATACAAAAGCTGTATGACACCATTTTGAAAAAAGATTATATAACTGGAAAAGGTTCAGTTTTTAAAAATGATATACGAAATGAATATATAGATTGTTTATTAGAAAGGTCTGGGCCCTTCCCTAGTTTGAAAGTTGTTTGGGATTGTGGGAATGGAGCTACTGGTGAAGTAATAGAAGAGCTAGTAAAAAAACTTCCAGGACAACATAAGGTTTTGTTTAGTAAAATTGATGGATCATTTCCAAATCATCACCCTGACCCAACTGTTGAAAATAACTTGAAGCACATTAAAGAAGCCATGGAAATTGAAAAAGCTGATTTAGGTATTTCCTTTGATGGAGACGGTGATAGGCTTGGAGTTTTAAGTCAGAATAAAGAATTGGTTGCTGGAGATATTTTAACAACCTTTTTATCGGGAAGTATTTTAAAAATAAAAAAAAATAAAAAAATAATTTTTGACATTAAGTCAAGCAAAACTGCGTTTGATCTTGTAAAAAAACAAGGGGGACAACCTGTAATTTCTAAAACTGGTCACAGTCTAATTAAGAGCAAAATTAAAGAAACAGGTGCCCCTCTAGCAGGTGAAATGAGTGGGCATATTTTTTTTAATGATAATTGGTTTGGCTTCGATGATGCTTTATATGCATCACTAAGATGTTTACAAGAAATAAAAATACGTAAAGGAGGTTTGGTTAATTATCTAAAAACAATTCCAAAATCTTATACAAGTCCAGAAATAAGAATTGACTGTGATGAAAAAATTAAGTTTGAAGCAATCAGTAAAATTATTCAACTTTGTTCAAAAGAATATAAAGCTTCCAAAATTTTAACTCTTGATGGAATTAGAATTACAACGGATACTAGTTGGTGGCTAATTAGAGCATCTAATACACAAGCAGCACTTATAGCAAGAGCTGAAGGATTGACTAAAAAAGACTTAACAAATGCATTACTTAATGTTCACAAATATTTAAAATGTGTTGAGATTAATTGGGACGTAAATAGACACTTATGAAACATTTATAAGTTACTTGTGAAGCAAAATACTGGAAGTAACTTTTGTAAGAAATTAACATAGAACGGTTTATCTATGAAACATTTGATAAAATTTTAATATTTGTTTATTTCATCCTTATATGGTGATGATAATGCTGCACCAGGTTTTGTAACTGAAATTGAAGCCGCTTTGTTAGCAAAAAATAATGAATCTTCAACACACATACTATTAGAAATTGCTGTTGCAAATGCTCCATTAAAAATATCTCCCGCACCTACCGTATCTATTACCTTATTATTTAGCTTAAAAGCTGGAATATATAATCCTTCATAATCATCTATACCTCTAGTGCATAAAACACCTTTTTCCCCAAGTGTAATTATTGAGGTTCCAACACCTAATTCACAAATTTTCCTCCCAGCAACCCTTGCATCGTTATGATTTTTAATCTTAATTCCAGTAAGTGAGGATGCTTCGTGCTCATTCGGGGTTAAATAATCAACTAATTTATAAGTTTCATTATCTATATCAAAATATGGTGCAGGGTTTAAAATTGTTTTTAACTGATTTGATTTTGCAATTCTCAGAACGTGTTTAGTAACTTCTAATGGGACTTCAAAGCCAGTAAGACAAATTGATGAATTTTTAAATAAATTTAATTTTTGATCTATCATATTTTCAGATAAACCTGAGGATGCACCAGGAACAACTATAATCGAGTTCATTCCATTATCGTCTATTGCAATAGTGGCTGAACCTGTTTTATCATTTTCAGAAATAATTAAACCCTCTAAACTAATTCTTTCTTTATTATAAAGTTCAATACCCATTTTCCCAAAATCATCATTGCCAATTCTTGCTATAAAAGAAACTTCGCCACCAGAACGTGAAATTGCGACACATTGATTCGAGCCCTTACCTCCTGGTCCAATATTGTAATTTCTACCAATGACTGTTTCACCAGATATTGGAAGCTTTGATGAATAGAATGACAAATCTACTACGAATATTCCAACTACAAGAATTCTATTTTTCTGCATATCATTTCCTAAAAATTAATCTAGACTTAATAATTATAATTCAATAATATATGCAATTTTACTATAAAATACTGTTATTTGAAAATGCAAGGTTATATCAAAATTCATAAACATTACATAAAAAAAGAATTGCACAATTTTTTTTTGTGAGAAACTTTCAAATGAGAAAGTTAAATTTAACAGTAATTTTTGGATTGAGCTAAGTGATATCTTATCTGTTCTTGAGAACACTAGAAAAAAATTGATATTAAAGAGAAAAAAACTTCAAGATCAAATAAATAATTGGCATTTAGAAAATAAATCTAAGTTCTTTAACAAAAAGGCTT
The DNA here is from genome assembly GCA_045565515.1 of Puniceispirillales bacterium (SeqCode). GTDB lineage: Bacteria > Pseudomonadota > Alphaproteobacteria > Puniceispirillales. The sequence goes on along the minus strand of JBJLFF010000020.1, from coordinate 2,491 downwards.
ACAAAAAATTTCTCTATCAAATTGGATATATCACTCCAGAAGGAATTGATTTTAAAATTCAAACAAAGAATATAGATGAAGAAATAGCATTAATTGCAGGACCACAGTTAGTAGTGCCTCTTATGAATGCAAGGTATGCAATAAATGCTGCCAATGCTAGATGGGGTAGTTTATTCGATGCCCTATATGGAACAAATGTAATTCCTAATGAAGGGGATCTAAAAACCAGTGTTTCATATAATGAGAAAAGGGGGGGGGAAGTTATAAATTTTGCTAATAAACATTTAGATAAATTTTTCCCTTTATTAAACTGTTCTTATAATCTGATATCAAGAGTGAAAATTAAAAACTCAAAATTAATTCTCTATACAAAAAATTATTCAAAAATAAGATTAATGAATGATAAGCAGTTTTTTGGATACGTTGGTAACGAAGAAGACCCCACTGAAATTATTCTTAGCAAAAATGGTCTCAAAGTACGTTTACAGATAAATAAAGGTAAACATGCAAGTAAAAATAATAGAATGCTCTTTAAAGATATTAAGATTGAGTCTGCATTATCTGTAATAATGGACTGTGAAGATTCAATTGTTTCAGTAGATACTAATGATAAAATAGCAACATTTAAAAATTGGCTTGAGCTTTTAAATGGAACAATTTCTTTTGAAATGTTTAAAAAAGATAAAACTTATACAAGAAAACTTAATGAAAAATATTAAATATAAATTACCCAATGGTAAAATCAGTAATTTAAAAGGCAAATCTCTGTTACTAATTAGAAACGTTGGACACTTAATGAAAACTTCATCTATTTTAGATAAAAACAGGAATGAGATAGGTGAAGGTATTGTTGATACTCTACTAACTTCACTTTGCTATTTAAAAACAATGGAAAAGTCTTCAAATTCAAAATTTAAATCTCTTTATATTGTTAAACCAAAAATGCATGGACCTGAAGAAGTAAAGTTTTCAGTTGACACATTCTCATTATTTGAAAAATTTCTATACATTCCTAGAAATACAATAAAGATTGGCATTATGGATGAAGAGAGACGAACAACTCTTAACTTAAAAGAGTGTATTAGAGTGGCAAAAGAAAGAGTTTTTTTTATCAACACAGGCTTTTTAGATAGAACAGGTGATGAAATACATACATCTATGGAAGCTGGCGTAATGGTTAAGAAGACCGAAATGAAAAATTTGAACTGGATTAATGCTTATGAAAAATGGAATGTTAAAACAGGGTTGAGTTGTGGTTTTTCTGGGTTTGCCCAAATAGGTAAGGGTATGTGGGCTATGCCAGATATGATGGACAAAATGATTGATGAAAAAATTAATCATTGTAAATCAGGTGCCAATACAGCTTGGGTTCCGTCTCCTACTGCAGCAACACTACATGCATTACATTATCATGAAATAAATGTGTTTAATCTTCATAATAATATAGCAAAGAATATTGATGTTAAATTTGATGACTTATTAGATTTGCCAATTATTAATAAGCCTAATTGGACACAAGAAGAAATTCAAAATGAACTGGATAATAATATTCAAAGTATTCTTGGATACGTAGTGAAATGGATAAATAATGGTATTGGATGCTCAAAAGTACCAGATATTAATAATATTAATTTGATGGAAGATAGGGCAACATTAAGAATTTCATCTCAACATGTATCTAATTGGCTCAAATATAATATTTGTAATAAACAACAAGTCGTTAATACTTTTAAAAAAATGGCTCTAATAGTTGATAAACAGAACAAAACCGATGTGAATTATATACCGATGTCTAACAATTTTGATAATTCAATTGCTTTTAAAGCAGCATGTAATCTTGTATTGGATGGTTTAGAACAACCATCAGGATATACAGAGCCAATTTTGCATGCTGAAAGGTTAAATTTTAAAAAAAAGTTTAATATTATTTAAACTTTGTATAAACACTAATTAATAGTATTGTTATATTTGATGAATTATTAAATAATTATAATGGCTAACCCTAAAATTGAAAATAACCAATATAACTGGAGAGGTGTTCTAGGGTATGCACTTTATGATTGGGCTTGCTCACCTGTCCCAACTTTGCATGCCACTTTTATTTTTGCAGTATATTTTACAACTCAGATAGCGCCAGAAAATGGTACTTCTTATTGGGGATATATGACAGCCCTCGCTTCACTATCAGTTGCAATTGTGGCTCCCTTTTTAGGAGGCATGGCTGATGCTAAATCAATAAGAAAATTAATGCTTTTAATCTTCACATTGATTGGAGGTGTCAGCACACTAATGTTATGGAATATTTTACCGAACAATTCCTTTATGTTGCATGCTCTAATTATTTCATTTATTTCAATTTTTGCAATGGAATTAACATTTGTTTTCTACAATTCACTTTTATCTTCTGTTGCAAAACCAGAACAGATGGGGTTTGTGTCAGGCATTTCTTGGGGTTTCGGATATTTTGGAGCTATAGTTTGCTTGTTAATAG
>JBJLFF010000019.1:0-146043 GCA_045565515.1 Puniceispirillales bacterium (SeqCode) | reverse complement strand
TGCAGCGAGAGGTGGATTAGGAGATGTTATTTATCCATGGGGTGATAACCATCCATCAGAAATTTCCAAAAAATGTCACTTTGGAATGTCTTGTTTGCAAGATCCAGACCCTGATATAATTGGACCAATTGACGTAAAGTCATTTGATAGTAATGGTTATGGTCTGTACAATTTGGTAGGAAATGTTTGGGAATGGACAAAAACAACAAAAAAAGACATAAACAAAGATACTCCACAAATTATATTAAAGGGAGGATCTTATTTATGTCATCCAAAAAGATGTTATAGATATAGAATTTCTTCAAAAATTTTTAATACTAAAAATACATCAACTGGGCATATAGGATTTAGAGTTGTGTTTTAACTAATAAGAGGAGAAATAATTAAAATGCATGATAACAATCTAAAAAATAAAGTGATTTTAGTTACAGGAGCAGGGTCAGGAATAGGCGAAGCACTTTCAAAAACATTAGGAACCTTGGGTGCAAAAGTTATATGCGTTGCAAGGACTAAGGAAAATATAAATAAATTATCTGAGGATATAATTAGAAAGGGAGGTGTTGCACTTCCAGTTGTTTGTGATGCTACCAAGTTAAAAGATATGGAAAATCTAGCAGAAAAAATAAATAAAAACTTTTCAGGACTTCATTTTGCATTTTTAAATGCTGGTGGAAATATTTATCAAGAGAGCATTGAAAAAAGTGATCTACTCAAATGGCAAGAAGCTGTCAATTTAAATATGCTACCTTTACTATTAGGTATAAAAATTTCTACTCCTTTAATGAAAAAAATGGGTGGTGGCAATATAGTGCTTACTGGATCTGCAATGGCTCATTACGCTTCAGCAAACAATTCATCATATTCAGCTGGGAAAGCTGCAGCTAGAATAATAGCAAATACAGCCTCTATTGAATTAATGCATGATAATATAATTGTTAATGAATTCATTCCTGGACCTGTTAGAACTAAACAAGCTCTTATGCATTATTCTAAAGAGGATAAAAGTTCACCATTCAACAATCCAAATGAATGGGTGAAAGAACCAGATGAAGTTGTTAAACTTATAATACACATGTTCTCATATCCGAGATTAGGCCCGACAAGTCAAATATTTTCATTGGCAAGAAGATAATATAAAAAGGGGATTATATTACTTCATTACGAAGCCACGGTTTTTTAAAAAATCTCTCATAAATACCCTTACTTCTCTTCCAAGCAGGCCAGACATTTGTTCACTCCAAGTAGATGCTTTTTTATTATCTGTTCTTTTTTTATAGTATTCTTGCATCTCTAAATCGTAATCTTTGATAATCTTAATATCATTATCTGTGTTATAGGAGTTTTCTTTAAGTATTAATTCAAGTGGAAGGCGCGGCTTTACTTCCGGATTTTGATTTGGATAACCTAAACATAAACCAAACACAGGGTAAACGTTCTTGGGAAGTTCTAATAAATCAGTCGCAGTCTGAGGGTTATTTCTTATTGCACCAACATAGCAAATTCCTAATCCCGCAGACTCAGCAGCAATAACAACATTTTGTGCAAGTAAAGCTGTATCAATAGTCGTTATGATAAATTGCTCTGTAAAACCTTCTGTAGCTTTTGCATTGTGAAGTTCACAACACATAGAAGATCTTTTAAGATCTCCGCAAAAAACTAAAAATTCGGCAGCTTCGTTTATAAATTCTTGATTGTTTGCTAAAACACTAAATTTTTTTCTCTTTTCTTTGTCAGTAATTCTTATAATTGAACACCCTTGAAGGAAACTTGAACTGGCTGCAGCCTGACCAGCAGTTAAAATTTCAGCAAGTAATTTTTCATCAATCTTCTTGTTAGTGAACTTTCTAATTGAGCGATGAGATTTCATTAATTTAATGGTTTCGTTCATAATTTCCTCAAAAATTTTCTTATAAGTTAATAGGATTATAATAACTGATAATATATATTATAGTTTTAATAAAACAAACTAAGAGGTAAATGATGAAATTTTATTATGCTCCAATGTCGTGTGCTTTTGCAACGCATGTTTTGCTTGAAGATGCAGGAGCTCAATATTCTGCTGTTAGAATTGATTTAAAAAAAGGAGATCAAAATAAACCAGAATTTCTTAAAATTAATCCAAAAGGAAGGGTGCCAGCTCTAATAACAAAAAAAGGTGTTTTAACTGAAAATCCTGCAATAATGTTTTATATTTGCCAGCTTTATCCTGATAAGAAATTAGCACCTGATAACCCTCATGAATTAGCAGAAGCTCAATCTTTTAATATGTATTTATCATCAACAGTTCATGTTGGTCATGCACATAAACATAGAGGTCAAAGATGGACTTCTGATGGACATGCTCTTGCCTCATTAACCTCAAATGTAAAAAAAAATATGACAAGCTACGCTCAATACATTGAAGAAAACTTATTGAAGGGTCCATGGGTTTTAGGTGAAAATTATTCAATGTGTGATCCATATCTTGCATTAGTAACACGTTGGTTTAGAGATGATGGTGTTGATATGAGTAAGTTTCCTTTGATATCCCAACATAATGAAGATTTTAATAAAAGAGACAATGTAAAAAAAATTACTGAGTTGCATCAATAATTATTTTAACTGAGCATTCTTTCAATAGCTTTACCAACAGACTTTGTATCTGCTTTCCCGGCAAGGTCTGCTGTTCTCAAATTTTCTTCTGATAAAGTAGATGAGATAGCTTCGATCAATTCTTCAGATGCCTCTTTAAAGCCAAAATGGTCAATCATCATAGCACCTGCCCAAATCTGACCTACCGGATTTGCTATACCTTTTCCTGCAATGTCAGGTGCAGATCCGTGAACAGGTTCAAATAAAGATGGATATTTGTTTTCTGGATTAATGTTGCCTGATGGTGCTATTCCAATTGTACCAGTGCATGCTGGACCTAAATCAGATAAGATGTCTCCAAATAAGTTAGATGCTACAACTACATCAAACATATTTGGATTTAAAACAAAATGAGCGCATAAAATATCTATATGATACTTATCTGTTCTTATATTAGGAAATTTTTTAGACATTTGCTCAAATAATTCGTCCCAGTAAGGCATAGTAATCGAAATACCATTTGACTTTGTAGCCGATGTTAAATGTTTGTCTTTTCTAGTTTGCGCTAAATTAAATGCATAATCTAAAACCCTTTCGATACCAATTTTTGTCATTACAGTTTCTTGGACAACGAATTCTCTTTCAGTTCCCTCAAACATTTTACCACCGATCGAGCTGTATTCTCCTTCTGTATTTTCCCTAACAATCATAAAATCAATGTCACCTGGTTTTCTATTTACTAAAGGTGAAGGTACACCAGGCATTAACTTTACTGGCCTTAAATTAATATATTGATCGAATTCTCGTCTAAATTTTAAAAGTGAACCCCAAAGAGAAATGTGATCAGGCACTTTTTCAGGCCATCCAACCGCTCCAAAATATATAGCGTCATGCTGGGATAAAGTATTTTTCCAATCCTCTGGTAGCATTGAACCATGTTTTTCATAGTAGTCTACTGATGAAAAGTCATACTCTTTAAATTCTAAATTAATGCCATGTTTTAAGCTAATAGCTTCTAAACATCTTATGCCTTCAGGCATAACCTCTTTCCCAATACCGTCACCTGCAATAACTGCTATAGAGTATTTATTTTTATGCATTTTAAATTCTCAAAAAATATTTATACGTAATTTATTAAGTATTAAATTTATAATTTTACAAACTATTTGTTAAGTATAATATTTTTAGAGTTATTTAAAAAAAAATTTGAATTATGAAACAAATTAATTGGGGCATTCTCGGAGCCGCTAAAATTGCAGTCGAGCAAGTTATTCCAGCAATGATTAAAAGTGAGAATGCAAATTTACTTGCCATTTCTTCAAGAGATATCAAAAAAGCAAAGAATATATCTCAAAAATTTTCTATACAAAAAACATATGGTAATTATGAACAATTAATCTTGGATCCTGAAATCGACGCAGTGTATATACCTCTGCCCAATCATCTGCATATTCCGTATTCGATTAAAGCATTAAATTCTGGGAAACACGTTCTTTGTGAAAAACCAATTTCTATTAAAGCAAAAGACATTCTCAACTTAAAAACAGTAATAAAGAAAAGTAAAAAAATTTTTTCTGAAGCTTTTATGGTTCGATTTCATCCTCAATGGATTAAAACTAAAAAATTAATTCAAGACGGTGCTATTGGAAAATTGACTGCAATTCAAGGTTTATTTAATTACTATAATGTTGATCCACAAAATATTCGAAATGATGCAAGTATTGGAGGAGGGGGTATATTAGACATAGGCGTATACCCAATCATAACATCTCGATTTGTGACTGGTCTTGAACCAAAAAAGGTTGTTTCTCTGATAGAGTATGACGCTGATTTTAAGACTGATATTTTAGCTTCAGCAATTCTAGATTTTGGGAAAGTTCAAATGAGTTTTACTTGTTCCACTCAAAGCCATTTGATGCAGCACATGAGGTTTGTTGGTACGCAAGGTAGGCTTGAAGTTCCAGTGCCATTCAATCCAATGGCAGACCAAAAGTCAAAAATTTATTTGTGGAATGATGTAAAACATCCTTCACAAGAGCCAAGTGTAATAGAGATTGAGGAAGCAGATCAGTACCAAAAACAAATTGAAACAATGAATAACTGTATTCTGAATCAAAAACCTTTCCCTTTTGATATCGAGGACTCATATAGAAATATGATAATTATTGACAGTATTTTTAAATCTTCTCAGACTGGATATTGGGTAAGCATTTAGTGGGAAAATAAAAATGGATCTTGAATTTTATACTGTTGACGTATTTTCTAATAAAATATTTGGTGGAAATCCATTAGCAATTTTTACTAATACTGATGATATTTCTACTGATCTAATGCAAAGCATTGCATCTGAAGTCAACTACTCTGAAACTGTATTTATTCAAAAACCAAAAAATAAAGATAATACTGCTAAAGTAAAAATCTTTACTCCAAAAAATGAATTGCCATTTGCTGGTCATCCGAATGTAGGGGCTGGTTTTTTATTAAGCTGTTTCCCTAATTTAATACCAGGAAATTATTCTAAAAACAAAATGGTTTTTGAAGAAATAGCTGGTTTGGTAAATGTTATTCCTCAATATAATGGAGCTACTGTAGTAGGATCAAAAATTGAGGCTCCTAATAAATTTCATAAGTTAGAAACAGTACCCACAACTGCAATCCAGAATTGTATTGAAACCAATGAAGGTTCTATTATTACTTCAAATGACCCACCGGTCGTTGCTGGTGTTGGTTTAGATTTTGTTATAGCTGAAGTTCAAAATGAAGAAATTCTTAATAACGCAAGATGTAATATATCAGCTTTTTCTGAAGCTGATAAAAATTTTAGTTATGGGGAGGATTTCTTTTCTTTAATGATTTATTATAGAGGTAATCAACAAAATATTTTTGCAAGGGTGTTTGCACCTTTATCTGGTATTGTTGAGGACGCAGCTACTGGAAGTGCATGTGGCGCATTAGGAGCTTTGTTAGCTTCTCAGAGTAATGATAGAAATAACAAGTATAATTATAAAATTCATCAGGGTGAAATGATTGGAAGGCCTAGCTTAATAAATGTTTCTATTCTTAAAGAAAAAGGCCAAATTAAAAGAACTTATATTTCAGGTGAATGTGTTTTAGTTTCCAAAGGAAATTTTTTTATATAATAAAGAATGTTTATAGAATATTTCGAATTAGTAATTTATTTTTTTATTAATAATTATATTGCCAATATTAAAATATAAATATAGTACTAAAGTAGTACTATATAAAATTACCCATATAGTGCTAAGTGCAGTTTTACCGGACTGCCATGATTATGGATGGCAACTATTCTCCTTACTCAGTCAAACAAAGTCGAATTGTCATCCATAATCAACTTTCTCTTTTTATCTAACAGGTAAATTTTTAAACCATTGTGAATATTTTTTATCACAAAACTTATTATATAAAGTTTGTAAATCATTCAAAGGAGATAAAGAAAAATCAACTCTTAGGTCAATAGGAGGGTGGTGTTTTGATAATATTAGAATTGCAGCTGACATTAGGCCTCTCTTATCGCCGCCCTCTTCGTCACCTTTTTTTAGGCCATTAATTAATTTTTGAACAAATGTATTTTCCTCTTGGTTATATCCTTTATAAATTGAGTTAACTACATTCATATTTTTAAGAGTGTTTCCTGAAATAACAAAATTCTTTTCATTGATACTGTCTACAAAATCTTCATTTGAGTTACCATTAAAGCAATAGGAATTTCCTTGTAAATCAATTGCAGAAAGCTGTCTGTAATCTTTATTTATGTCATTTCGCACCACTTTTTTTATAGCCTTTTCTGAGCTTATTTTTTTCTTCATGAGTTCAATTGTATCCTCACCCCAAACAGTGCTAACTTCAGATCCTTGTGTTGCAGATATACCTCCGAGCACGTCCCCTCTGAGAACCCATCCCCCAACACATATATTACCAGTAGCGGTAGCGCCGCCAAAAGTTTCCGTTAAGGGGTCATAAACCAAAATTGTGAATGTCATTTTTCCTCAATTTTCCTTAAGATTAATTTTGAATTTAACATTTCATCCAATCATCAATTAAACGCCTTGCAATTGAGATCTTTCTTGGAAGAAATTTTTCTTGATTATGAAAGTTAGTAATTTCTTTCCTGGAAAACCACTGCACATCTTCTATTTCATTTTTATCAATTGTTATCTTAGTAGACTTGGCTTCTGCATTAAAACCTAACATAAGTGAAGAAGGAAATGGCCACGGTTGGGAAGAGTGGTACTGAATATTTTTAACTCTTATTCCAGACTCTTCAAAAACTTCTCGCGAAACTGAATTTTCAATAGTTTCTCCGGGTTCAACAAACCCTGCAAGAGTAGAGTACATTCCTTTAGGCCAAATTTTCTGCCTTCCTAATAAGGTTTTATTTTTATGATAGACTAACATTATGACTGCGGGATCAGTTCTAGGAAAGATACAAAATAAACAGTCTTTATCTTGACAATTTATTTGGTGACCTGCTTTTGTTACTTTTGTAACTCTCCCACATTTACCACAAAACATATTATTTTTATGCCAGTTGCTTATTGCTACTGAGTAAGCCATTAAAGAACCAGTAAAATTATCCAGAATTGGACTAATATTTCTAAGATTAAGAAAAATTCCAAAACTTTTGAATATACTAATTATTTTTTTTTCTGAAAAAGATGAAAAATCTACACAAACAAAAACTGTTTCATCGTTATTTATTTTTTTTGATCCGAGTAATATCTTTAAATGACTGTCAGTTATATTTTTTTCAAGATCAGAGTATTTAATGAATGCTCCATTCCTAATTTCTTCTTCATTACTATTAGAACAAGAAAAAAGGTTCATTGAGTTCCATACTGGTATAACTTTAATTGATTTCTTGTCTAAAGTTTCAAACCAATTTGATTGATTACGTAATTCAGCTAATCTATTGATGCCTTCGTATGCAAAATAGTTTGGTTTTATATTATATAAATCTGATATATTAAAAATTAGTTATGCCTTTTAAAATAATCTTCTAATAGATTAAGATAATTTTTTTTTATTTACTATATATAGTTTATACTATGTTTTTTGATTTTGAATGATGTCAATTGGTTCACAATCTATACTTTGATTTTTGCTACTGAATCATTTTCAAACAATTGGGATTTATATAAATAATTATAGTGATTGTTCACATTTTTTATTTTGTCTTGGATCAACTTTATAAAGTTTTCGTGTATTTCCTTAACAGGCTGTCCAATGACTGTCATAAAAGGTGCAGTCGTAGACAAAATATTTGAATCAAAAGAAATTAACGAAATATCCCTACCAATAATTTTATTCAGTTCTCGACAAGCTTCTACAGCATGACTAGCTAAAGTATGTGATGAAATTAATAATATTGTAATGTCTTGATATTTTAATAATAAATTCTTAACGTTTTCTTTAGTTTTAATTTGATTGTCACGATAACCATTAACAAAATAGTTTTCATTAATTCCTATTCTCTTTTTTTTAAGTGAGTTTATGAAAAATTTTTTTCTTAATTTGATATAGTTGGAACTTAAATCAGAGTCTAAATACCCAATTTTTGAATGCCCTTTTGAAACTATAAAATTAACTGCTAAATTATTACTATGAAATATATCTTCATCAATCCATGAGTATTCATCTGAATTTTTATTACATCTACCCCAAGTTATATAATTCATATTTTTACTGTCTAAGTATTCAATTCTTTTATCGAATTTTTTAGTATCATTTAATAGAATTAGTCTAACTTTGTGGTAGTTGATTAGTTTTTCAAGAGCCTCTATTTCCTCTTGATCATCTTTAGCAAATATCATTATTACTGGAATATTAAGTGCATTTAATCTAGAGTGAATATTTTCAATAAAATTAATTAAAGTTATTTTTTGTTCATGACTATATGTAAATGGTAAAACAAAACCAACAGAGAAGCTCACTTTAGAAGCAAGTGTTTTAGCATAAATATTTGGAACATAGTTATATTTCTTTGCTAATTCAGTTATCTTATTTTTTGTATTGATGTTGACATCTTTGTAGTTGCCTAAAGCCTTTGATATAGTCGAAATTGGAATACCTGTTTTTTTTGAAAATTCTTTAATATTCATTTTTTTAATTCTTTTTTAAATTCATACCATGATGCTTTTGGAATTCTTTGTTGGTTCTTATAATCAATATACACTAAACCAAATCTTTTGTCGTAACCAAAAGACCATTCAAAATTATCAAGAAGAGACCAGGCAAAATAGCTTTTTATGGGATGCCCATTACAAAGTAATTTGTAAATTTCATTAAGGTGTAAAGAAAAATATTCTATCCTTTTATAATCATTTACATCACCATTTTCTAATTCATCATCATTTGCCATCCCATTTTCAGTTATATGTAAAGGAAGACTACCAGAATAATTTTTTATGGTATTTTGTAATATTAAAGACAGTCCCTCAGGAAAAACTTCCCATCCCATGTCGGTTTTTGGTAGATCCCCTTTTACTATTTTAAATTTAAAGTGTTTTTCTTTAGGTTCATGTGAAACTAATGACCGTGTATAATAATTAATTCCTAACCAATCAATTTTCTTTGATATAAGTTTTAAGTCATCTTGGTAATCCTTTGGCATATAATTACCAAATATTGATAACAAACTGTTAGGGTACCTTCCTTTAAATATTGCTTCATCAAACCAAAGATTATGAATTTCATTGTATATCTTAGCAGCTGTAATATTTTCTTGTTCTGAATCAATTGGTTGGACATAACATTTGTTTAAGACTATACCTAAATTTTTTTGATTGTATTCTCTCATAACTGCTAAAGATTTTGCATGAGCCAATAAAATATGATGCATTGACTTTGCAGTAGCTTCCAAATTTTTTATACCTGGTGCATGTTCACCCCAATAATATCCCAACCATGCAACACACCAAGGTTCGTTGATGGTTGAAACAGAATGTAACCTATCACCAAATTTTTTCATTATTAGATCAGTGTAATCAGCAAACCATTCGCAAGTATCTCTGTGCTGCCAGCCACCACTGTCATCAAATACTTTTGGAAGATCCCAATGGTATAATGTTGCAAACGGTAAAATATTCTTTTCTAAGATACCATCTATAAGCTTATCATAAAAAGATAATCCCTCAGAATTGATTTTCCCTTTACCGCTTGGTAATAACCTTGGCCATGAAAAAGAAAATCTGTATGCTTTGAAGCCGCACTCCCTTATTAAATCTAAATCTTTCCTAAAATGTAAAATATGAGCACATGCTTCGCTTCCATCATCGCCATTAAAAGTTTTCCCTGATTTTTTTGAAAAAGAATCCCAATTACTTAAACCACAATTTCCATATTTCTGACCTTCAATTTGATAACTGGAAGTAGCAGTTCCAAAAATGAAATCATTTGGAAACTTACGAATTACTTCAAGGTTTCTCATAAAAGTCTCTTTAAATAGTAATTTGAATTATTAATTTATAAATAAAATCTTAAAAAACATAAATATCAACATTTTAATTTCTTGACAACGAAAACGTTTTCAATGTTAAACTATCTTAAAATAAATTTATAAAATGTTAATTTTTTTTGGGAGAAAATAATGAAGAAAACTTTAATATATTTTATTGCATTGTTAGCAATTACAATTTTGCCTTTAAAATCAGCTTTTTCTGGTGGTCATTACACAGGTCCTGATTTATCAGGACAAAAAGTTGTGATTTTTGGACCATGGATGGCTCCAGAAGATGATAAATTTAGAGATGTTGCTTCAATTTTTGAAAATGCAACTGGCGCTACAGTTGAATATGGTGGTTCAGACGAATTTGAGCAAATAATAAATATCGATTGTAAAGCTGGCAATCCTGCAGATCTTGCCATCTTTCCACAACCAGGGTTAGCTGCAAATATTGCCGCAACTGGATGTCTGGCACCTCAAGGCGATGATTTGAAACAAATGGTTTTAGATAACTATGCCGCAGGTCAATCATGGGTTGATTTATCAACCTACGCTGATGATAATGGAAAAGATCAATTTTATGGAGTTTTCTATAGGGTAAGTGTTAAAAGTTTAGTATGGTACTCACCTGATAATTTTGAAGACAATGGTTATGAAGTTCCAAATACTATGGAGGATTTAGTATCGTTGACTGATCAGATGGCTTCAGATGGAAATACACCATGGTGTATTGGTTTAGAGTCCGGTGGAGCAACTGGATGGCCTGCTACTGATTGGATGGAAGATATAATGTTAAGAACTCATTCACCAGACGTATACGATATGTGGGTTTCCAATGAAATGCCTTTTAATGATAAAAGAGTTATGGAGGCAATGGACGTTTTTGGTTCTTTCGCATTAAACGATAAGTATGTTGCAGGTGGAACTAAGGCAGTTGCCACAACTAGTTTTAGAGATGCTCCAAAGGGTTTATTTACCTCACCACCACAATGCATGATGCATAGACAAGCTAGTTTTATACCAGCATTCTTTCCTGAGGGAGTGGAAGCTGGGGTTGATTATGATTTCTTTTATTTTCCTGCTTTCGCATCTAAAGATTTAGGCACTCCAGTTCTTGGTGCTGGTACTGTAATTACTGCTACTAATAATAAACCAGCAACAACAGAATTTATGAAGTTCTTAATGCATCCTGAGGCACATGAAAGATTCATGGCTAAAGGTGGTTTTTTAACTCCGCACAAGGGAGTTGATAAAGGCAAATATGCTAGTGATACTTTTAGAGGTCTTCATGACATTCTTAATGGCGCAACAACATTTAGGTTTGATGGATCAGATCTAATGCCTGGTGCAGTTGGTGCTGGTTCATTCTGGACTGGGATGGTTGACTATACTAATGGCAAATCAGCGCAAGAAGTTGCAAATGCAATTCAAGCTAGCTGGGACGCTATTAAATAACATTTCTTAAGGCGAACAATTTAACTTGTTCGCCTTTTTTATTTATCATAAAAATCTAAATGAGTTTTTTTTCTTTAGCATCTACTGTTTTAATTGGGATACTATCTTTTATAATATACTTTAGTCTGTCTAATTTTTTTCTTGATGCTTTTACTCGTTATAAAAAAAATAAATTTGTATATGAAAACTCTATAAGAGTAATTATTTTTATCGCTCCAGCTTTTTTAGTTTTGTTTGTATTTATTTTATATCCAGTATTTGAAACAGTTAGATTAGGGTTTTATGATAAGTTTGGTCGTGAATTTATTGGTTGGGATAATTATGTTTGGGCTCTAAATGATCCAAATTTTAGACGAAGTATTATCAATAATCTAGGATGGTTACTAATTGTTCCAACACTTAGTACTTTTTTTGGGTTAGTAATAGCCAATTTGACTGACAGAATTTGGTGGGGGTCGATTGCAAAATCAATAATTTTTATGCCTATGGCAATATCATTTGTAGGGGCAGGCGTTATATGGAAATTTATTTATGATTATAGAGGTCCTGGAGATCAACAAATAGGACTTTTGAATGCAATAATGGTTTCATTAGGAATAGAACCTCAAGCTTGGTTAACAATTCCAATATGGAACAACTTATTTTTAATGGCTATAATGATATGGATTCAAACTGGATTAGCTTTGGTTATATTTAGTGCTGCATTAAGAGGGATACCAAAAGAAACTTTAGAGGCTGCTAGAATTGATGGAGCGAGTGAATTTAGAATATTTTGGTCCATAATTATTCCTTTTTTAGAGCAAACTATACTAGTTATTTGGACAATTATTACAATTTTAGTTCTAAAAGTATTCGACATTATTTATGCAATGACAAATGGTGAATGGCAAACTGGGGTTTTAGCAAATTTGATGTATGATTGGATGTTTAGAGGTGGTGGTGACTCTGGCAGAGGAAGTGTTTTAGCTTTTTGTATTATGATCGGTGTAATCCCAATTTTAGCTTGGAATTTATATAGGCATAGAGAAGAGCAAAAAACATGAATTTAAAAATAAACTTTTCATCAATTTTTGCACAATTACTTTTACTTATGTTTGTAATAGTTTGGTTGGCACCAACTTTTGGCTTATTTATTAGTTCTTTTAGAGACAAAGATCATTTGGCCATAAGCGGATGGTGGACATCTCTTATGACAACGGAAATAAATGAAATCCACAGAACAAATGGAAAAGATAAACAAATCAAGGAAAACGGATACTATCTTATTAAAGATAACATATTTGATAATATTGAAGGAAAAAAGATCTCAAGTTTTGGTGTGACTTCAAAAAAAATTAACGAATTTAATGTTGGAGACACAGCTGTTTTGAAAGATAAATCTCTTATAACAGTTTATGAAAATGGAGACTATGAGTGGAAGTCAGAAAAAGAGTTTAAAAAGAAAAAAGGACGACGAATATTTATAACTGCAACAAGCCCTCCAAATTTTTCTTTGAATAACTACAAAGAGGTTTTATTCAAAGAAGGATTAGGGCAAGCATTTTTAAATACTATTGCAGTTGCATTACCTTCAACACTAATACCTTTGATAATTTGTTCTTTTTTTGCATATGCTTTGACCTGGATGACCTTTTTTGGAAGAGATTTACTTCTGGCTACCATTATAGCCTCATTAGTAGTTCCATTACAAATGTCTCTAATACCAATCCTTACAATTTATAATGATTTTGGTGCTTTATTTGGAATAGCAGCAAAGTCTTATCCAGGAGTATGGCTTGCTCATACTGGGTTTGGATTGGCTTCAACTACTTTTCTTTTGTGGAACTTTATAAAATCATTGCCTAAAGAAATGATGGAAGCCGCTAAAGTTGATGGAGCAAATCATTACGATACATTTGTAAGAATTGTTGTGCCACTATCAATACCTGCATTTGCATCAATTTTTATTTTGCAATTTTTATGGGTTTGGAATGATTTGTTAGTAGGGTTAGTTTTTTTAGATAAACATCCGAGTGAGATAATTTTAACAGCAAAACTAAAAGAACTGTTAGGGTCAAGAGGTGAAAATTGGGAAATATTGACGACTGGAGCATTTATATCAATGACTGTTCCTTTGTTTATTTTCTTCTCCTTACAGAGGTATTTTATAAGAGGTTTAGTAGCAGGATCAGTAAAGGGATAAATATGAACAAAATTGTTTTAATAGGGGCTGGTAGCCAGAATTTTGGGTTAGGAATTATTGGTGATATTTTTAAATCAAAAGCTTTAGAGGGATCACAGATAGTTCTTCATGATATTAATGCAAAAAGTTTAAAGTTAACTGATAGCATTGCTAATAATTTCAAGGAAAAACTAAATGTTAATTATGAAATTTCTTCAACCACATCAAGAACTGAAGCCTTACGAGATGCAAATTTTTGTATAATATCTATTGAAGTAGGGCATAGATTTGATTTATGGGATCAAGACTGGAAAACACCTCTTCAGTATGGAATAAAACAAGTATACGGAGAAAATGGAGGGCCTGGTGGATTATTCCATGCTATGAGAATAATACCTCCTATTTTGGAGATATGTGAGGATATTAATAAAATTTGTCCTAATGCACATGTATTTAACTTTTCAAACCCAATGCAAAGAATATGTCATACAGTAACAACTAAATTTCCTGATCTAAAATTCACTGGTCTTTGCCATGAGATAGCATCTATGAAAAGACAATTACCATCTCTTATGGAAACTAATTATTCAAATATTGAATTCCAAGCTGGAGGCCTTAATCATTTTAGTATCCTTTTAAATGTAAAGTATAAAGACACTGGAAAAGATGGTTACCCAATAATAAGAAAAAAATTTGATAGTTACTATTCTAATTTAGTTAATGATCATGAAGGCTTTATTTCAAAACCCGGTGCTGAAAGAGGCGTTTTTAGAAAATTATTTAAGGATTATAACTATTTACCAATCACTACTGATAGTCATTTGGGTGAATATCTTCAGTGGGCTTATAGTGTTGCTGATCATGATGCTATTTTACACTTTTATGATAACTATAAAATAAGATGCTTGAATTTTTATAATGATGCTGAGCATTATAACCATTTTTTCGATAAAGATAATTTAAAGTGTCATGAGAGGGTTATTCCAATTATAGATGCTATAATAGGGGATACAAAAGTTGAAGAGGCTGCAGTAAATGTTCCAAATTTAGGGTTTATAGATTGCCTGCCAAATAAAATCGTAGTTGAAGTGCCTGCAAAATTGGATAAAACTGGAGTTCACGGTATAAAATTAAATAATTACCCTAAGGGCTTTGGAAATCTTTTAAACTCTCAAGTTGGAGTAATAGAAATGACAACAGAAGCAATTTTAAAAAAATCTAAACACGATGCATATTTAGCTTTACTAGCTGACCCAGTAGTGGATAATGCTATTAATGCTGAAAAATTATTAAACAACATGATTGGAACGCAGGAAGAATTTTTGGGTTACTTAAATTGAGGGAATAAAATTGTCTGCAATAAAAATTGAAAAAATTAATAAATATTACGGTGACAATCATATAATTAAAGATGTCTCATTAGAAATTAAAAGTGAGTCTTTCACTGTTTTAGTTGGTCCGAGTGGATGTGGAAAATCAACTATTCTTAGAATGATTGCAGGTTTAGAGGATATTAACTCAGGTACCATCGCTATTGATGATACCGTAGTAAATGATTTAGCGCCAAAGGAACGAAACATAGCTATGGTATTTCAATCATACGCTCTCTATCCCCATATGACTGTGTTCAACAACATGGCATTTGGTTTGAAGTTAGAAAAACGTTCAAAAGATGAGATTAATGAAAGAGTTCATGAAGCTGCTAAAATTCTTCAGATTGAAGACTATCTTGAGAGAAAGCCAAAGCAATTGTCAGGTGGTCAGAGACAAAGAGTTGCAATTGGAAGAGCAATCACTAGAAAACCAAAGGTATTTTTATTTGATGAGCCACTTTCAAACTTAGACGCTGCCCTAAGGGTGCAAATGAGGGTTGAACTTGCTAAATTACACGATCAGTTAGATGCAACTATGATTTATGTGACACACGATCAAACTGAAGCAATGACTATGGCTGATGAGATCGTTGTTCTTGACCAGGGAATTATATCTCAAACCGGTGGGCCAATGGATTTATATAATAATCCAAGTAACTTATTTGTGGGTGGTTTTATTGGGTCTCCAAAAATGAATTTCATTAAAACAAGTTTATTAAGTAAAAGTGCTAAAGGTAGTAAAGTTGATTTATTTGGTTCCTCAAATATTATTATTCCGAAAACTTCAAATGCTTCTTCAGATGGTGATGAGGTTACTCTGGGCATAAGACCGGAACATTTAACGGTTAATACAAAATCTAAATCATCTTGGGAAAGCAAAGTGTTTGTTGTAGAAAAACTTGGGTCAGGAACATTTCTTTATTTAGAAAAGGAGGGCGACCCGTTAGTTGTTGAAACAGAAGGTGATTCAAAAATTAAAGTAGGTGACACTGTAAAAGTTGGTTTTGATCCTCTAAAATGCCACTTATTTGATAGTTCCAAGCAATCATTTACTTAAGTTAATTGCTTTAATTCCAGGAAGTTCTTTTCCTTCTAACCATTCCAAGAAAGCTCCGCCTGCTGAAGAAACATAAGAAAAATCTGCAGTCACATTAATTGAGTTTAATGCCGATACGGTATCTCCTCCACCAGCTACTGAGACACATTTTTTATTCACCGTAATTAAAGAAGTATGTTTTGCTAACGCATTTGTACCTTCGTCAAAAGGCTTGGTCTCAAAAGCTCCTAGTGGGCCATTCCATAAAATTGTTTTAGAGGAACTAATAATTCTTTTATATAGTTCTATTGATTTTTCTCCAATATCCAAAATCATATGATCTGATGGACAATCATTAATGTTAACTATTTTATGATATGCATTTTTAATGAGATTTTTAGATACAACAACATCAACGGGTAAAAATATTTTACAGTCATACTTTTTAGCCAATTCATGAATTTCATTAACAGTTTCCTTAAAATCTGGTTCATAAAGAGATTTCCCTATAGGTGATCCGCCAGCATAGAGAAATGTATTAGCCATTCCACCTCCAATAATAAGGTTATCTAATTTGCAAACTAAGTTTTTTAAAACTGATATTTTGGTTGAAACTTTCGATCCACCTATTATTGCTAGTGAGGGTTTTTCAGGGTTTTCTAATGCTTTATGTAATGCATTAATCTCTTCATCCATCATAGGCCCAAAAAAAGAAGGTAAAAATCTAGTAATCGCATCAGTAGAGGCATGAGCTCTATGGCTGCATGAGAAAGCATCATTTAAAAAATAATCACCTAATTGAGCTAATTTTTGAGCAAAGGCTGAATTGTTTTCCTCTTCTTCATTATGAAATCTTAGGTTCTCACAAAGTAGAACTTGATTATCTTTTAGAGTTTTAGACTTTTCAATTGTTTTTTTATCTATACATCCACCTGAAAAGATGACTTTATGATTTAAATTTTTTTCTAAGCTTTCAACTAAAATTCTAGTTGATAAATTGGGATTAATGACCCCTTTTGGTCGACCAAGATGAGTTAAAATTATGAGTTTAGCTCCTTTATGTATTACTTTCAGAATACCTTTACAAAATCTTTTTATTCTTGTTTCATCTGTTATCTTATTATTATTGATTGGTACATTGAGGTCAGCTCTAACAATAATCCTTTTGTTGTGAACATCTATATTAAATATTGATTTTTTATTCATTTAAAATTTCTCATATACTTAAATTCAATTTTAATTAGTTTAGATACATTTTTAGAGCTGACACAAGATTAGTATATCTTGTATCCTTCCAAAAAGAGTCTATTGCATATTTAAATATTTTAACTTCACCAATTAAAACCACTAATTTTTTGCCTCTAGTTATGCCTGTATAAAGTAAGTTTCTCGAAAGCATATGTATGTGATCACTATTAATTGGTATGATTACACTAGAATATTCAGATCCTTGACTTTTATGAATGGAAATAGCATACGCTAAGTCAAGGTCGTATAAGTCTAATCCTGAGTAAGTAACATCTCTATTATCAAAAGAAACAATTACTTCTCTGTTATCTTTTTTTTCAATTACACCAATATCACCATTCATTACCATTAAATCATAATTGTTGGTTGTTTGGATTACTTTATCACCAATATTTAACTGAAGACTTTTATCTTTTTTTTCAAATGCTTGTTCATTTTTTCTTGTAAGAGTACTCTGTATTTTTTGATTCAAAAATTTAATACCTGCCTCACCTTTATGCATTGGAGATAAAATTTGAATTGTATTTTTGTCATTATCTTTATCAAAAAAATTTGGTATCTTATCGAAATACATATCTAAAACAAGATTTGTTTGATTGTTTTTATCACACTCTAGAAAAATAAAATCACTGTCGTTTAGATCGTTTTTCAATGTAGGATGTTTACCTGTAATTATTGATCTTGAACCTTTAATAATATCACTCAGATCGTCTTGTCTATAATTACCAGTTAACTTAGAAATATTTAAAACAGATGACTCAATAATATCTTTGAATGGTTGGCCAGGACCAATTGGTGGCAATTGATCAGCATCTCCTACAAAAATTACACTTGATCCGCTTGGAATACTTTTTAGAAGTTCTAGAAAAAGATTTATATCTATCATAGAAGCTTCATCTACTATTATTACATCATAGCTATTTTTTTGTTTATTTTTAGCTAAAGTTAAATGCATATGAATAGTTGATGGTTCTAATGTATTAAGCTCTTTATGCTCCGAAAGTCTTTTAGCAGCTCTCCCAGTTGGAGCACATAAAACTGTTTTCTTCTTCTTTGTTCTTAAACCTTTAACTAAACCAAGTATTAATGTACTTTTACCAGAGCCTGGGCCACCAGTAATTATAGAAATCGAATTCCCTAAAGATACGTTAATTGCTTCTAGTTGCTCATCAGATAAGTCTAAGCCCTTTGGCATTTTCAATTCATTTTTTTTAAAAGCTTTTAGCTTATTTTTCTGTGAGTGAGTGTCTTTCAATCTAATTATTTCTTCTATAACAGATTGGTCCCTTTTAAATGATAAATTAGAGCTTAAAACTTCTTTATTAAATCTAATTCCAGTGTGGAATACATTTTTTTCTTCATAAATATAATCTTTTAGTAATATTTTTTTTATGCTTGATATTTTAGATGCTTCTTCGATTACCTTGGCTTCTGGAGCGCATGTGTGTCCTCTCCTGTCTTCTGTTTTTGCAAGCCAGAACCTAGTAGCAGCTATTGCAAACTCTTTCTCAGTAGGTTTCAAATTTAATCTTTTATAAATTAAATTGAGTTGATCAAATGTTATCCTAGGAATATTTCCTAACAAATCTGAAGGATTTTTATGTAATATATGAAATATATTTGCACCAATATTATCAATAATAAACTGTATTTGAGTTCCAGTAAATTTTAATTCTCTAAAGATGATTTCCAAAATTATTTCATTTGTTTTAATGGTCCATCCAGTTGAGATAGCCCTTGAAATCTGAGCCGATAAATTCAAACTTTCACTTATAACTCTAGAACTCTTACTAAGTAAAGAAAATGTAAAGTTAGGGCTTTCTATAATTTTCTTACTAATTTCAGTACCAACTCCAGGAAATCTATAACCTGACAATACTTGTTGCAAGCCATTTAGAGGCGGAGTGTTAAGCCATATTAGATCATTAATATTATCAATAATGCCATCCTGAAAACTATTTTTTGAAATAATATACCAGCCATTTTGAAGATCTGTAATTTTGGAAAATTTTACTAATTTTGATTGTAATGTTATTACTTCAGTTTTATTTTCTTTATCAATAAATAATAAATCTAATTTAATTTTCTTATTTGTTTTTTTTCTTTCAACTTTATTGAATGTATAAGGCTTTTTACAATTTGGGCAGTTAGTATTTAATTTATTTAAATTATAAAATTTTGTTCCACAATGAATACATGTAAGTTTTTTTCCATTAATTTTCATAAATAATTAAAGCATCAATTTTTTTTATTTATATCAAACATTTTTATCTAAGCTAGACAAGGTCTTATAAAAATACTAATTATTTTTAATGATTTATTTTATAGGAACCAAACAATGAACTTAAAAAAATTTTATATCAATGGCGAATGGGTTGACCCTATTGAACCAAATTCTATTGAAGTTATCAACCCTGCTACAGAAAAAAGTTTGGGAGATGTAAGTGTTGGTTCCAGTTTAGATGTAGATAAAGCTGTTAAAGCTGCTAGTGAAGCCTTTAAAAGTTACTCTAAGACAAAGGTTTCTGAAAGATTAGAACTTCTTACAAATATAAGAAATATTTATAAAAAAAGATTTGATGATATTTCTTCTGCAATACAATCTGAAATGGGTGCTCCAAAAAAATTGGCGAGGGGAAGTCAAGCCACAGTAGGTTTATCGCATCTTAAAACTGCTATAAGAGTACTAGAAAATCATACATTTGAGTATAATCATGGTAGTTACGTTGTAAGGCATGAAGCAATTGGTGTTTGTGGCTTAATAACGCCTTGGAATTGGCCTATCAATCAAGTTGTTTCTAAACTTGCTCCTTGCCTGGCTTCTGGGTGCGTTGCAATCTTAAAACCAAGCGAAATAGCACCTATTTCAGCAATGGTCATTGCAGAAATTTTCCATGAAGCGGGAGTTCCTAAAGGTGTATTTAATTTAATTAACGGATTGGGACCAGTAGTTGGTGAAGCAATGTCTTGTCATACAGGAATTGATATGATGTCTTTTACAGGCTCTACAAGAGGTGGAATTGCTGTAGCAAAAGCATCTGCAAATACTGTTAAAAGAGTATGTCAGGAACTGGGAGGAAAATCACCTAATATAATATTAGACGACGATAATTTTAATAAATCAATTACTGATGGTGTCAAAAGCTGTATGAGTAATACGGGACAATCCTGTAATGCTCCGACAAGAATGTTAATACCTGCTGATCGTTACAGTGAGGCTATTGAAATAGCAAATGAAGCAAATAATAAAATTATTACTGGTGATCCAAATTCTGAGACTACAGATGTTGGCCCTCTTGTAAGTAAAGCACAATACGACAAAGTTCAAAAACTTATACAAAGTGGTATAGATAGTGGTGCTAATTTAGTTACTGGTGGTTTGGGTAAACCTGAAGGACTTGAGATAGGTTACTATGTAAAACCGACAATTTTCAGTGAAGTTACTAATGATATGGAAATTGCAAGAGAAGAAATTTTTGGACCTGTCTTAGCATTAATGTCATACAAAAACTTTGATGAAGCTATAGACATTGCAAATGATACTGAATATGGATTGGCCGCCTATGTTACAGGTTCAGATAAAGATGAATTAATGAGGTATGCTAGGCAACTTAAAGCTGGGCAAATTCATTTAAATTATGGTAGTGCTGGATCTGATGCCCCTTTTGGAGGTTACAAGCAATCGGGTAACGGTAGAGAAAAGGCTGAATGGGGATTGGAAGAATACCTTGAGGTAAAAGCTATAATGGGTGGGTAACCTTTAAATGCAAACCTATGATTTTATTATAGTAGGTGCAGGTTCTGCTGGATGTGTTCTTGCTGATAAACTCAGTTCGTCTGGCAAACATAAAGTTCTATTAATTGAAGCTGGAAAATCTGATAATAATTTCTGGATAAATACACCCATAGGGTATGGAATATTGTTTACTCACCCAAAATATAATAGGTCGTATAATTCTGAGAAAGAGCCTGGTCTTAATAATAGGAAAGTATATATTCCAAGAGGAAAAGTAATTGGAGGTTCAAGTTCAATTAATGCATTAGTTTATCATAGGGGAGATAAATCAGATTATAATGACTGGTCAAAGCAAGTTAACAAAGATTGGAGTTATGACAACTTAAAACAATATTTTGAAAGTTATGAAAACTCTTTTCAAAAAAATGATAGTTTTAGAAGTAATTCTATATCCAACAAATTATCCATTTCTAATCCATGGAATGATTACCACCCATTAAAATATAATTTTTTAGACTCTGTATCTCAACTCCAATTATTAACAAGTAAAGAAGGATTTTTGAAAGGCGAGGGTATCGGCCCATATTTAATAACTACTAAGAAAGGAAAAAGACACTCTAGTGCCAAAGCATTTCTGGAACCTTCGAAATCAAGATCAAATTTGACGGTCCTATCTGAAACGATTGTTAAGAAAATAAATTTCAAAAATAAAACAGCTATTTCAGTAACTTGTGAGATAGGAAAGCTCTTTAAAAGAAAAGAAAAAACATTTTATGTAAACAAAGAAATTATTTTATCTGCTGGTGCGATTAACTCTCCACAACTTTTGCAACTATCTGGAATTGGTCCACAAAGATTACTTAGAAAAAATGGGATAAAAGTTGTTTTTGATCAACCCAATGTCGGAAAACATTTACAAGATCATATAGGTATAAATTATTATTATAAGTCTAAAAAACCAACTTTAAATCAAGTTTTAGGGACTTGGACTGGAAGAATTAAATCAGGAATTGAGTATATTTTGTTCAATTCAGGAGCATTTTCACTCAGTGTTAACCAAATTGGTGGGATAGTGAAAACTTCAAAATCTGAAAAATCACCAAATGTTCAATTATATTTAAACCCTGTCACTTACAGCATCAGGGAGGGTAATAAAAGACCACTACTACAAACAGATAAGTTTCCAGGTTTCATACTAAGCTTTAATCCATGTAGACCAAAAAGTAGGGGCGAAGTCAAAATCAGGTCTAATAAAATACAAGATGACCCTATTGTAAGATGTAACTTTCTGAGTGATCAGAACGATTTAGCAGATATAATTAAAGGAGCCAGATTAATAGAAAAACTTCAAGAGACAACAGCAATTAAAGATCTATTACTTGAAAAACCTGAAATTAATATCTCTGATATGAGCGATGATCAAATCATAAATGATTTTAGGAAAAGAGCATCAACTATTTATCATCCCTCTTGTACATGCAGGATGGGAAATGATCCTAAGACATCTGTTGTTGATAGTAATCTTCTGGTTCATGGAATTAGAGGATTAAGAGTAGTGGATGCGTCAATATTTCCAAATGTAACTTCAGCAAATACTAACTCTCCTACCATTATGGTTGCTCATAAGGCGTCTGATATAATTAAATCTAAATATCAATAATAAAGTTTAAAATAAACATAATTAATTATATAGAGATTTTATAAAATTCTATTTTTCCTAATATCCGCCATAGCATTATCTGAACCGTCATGGAAAGTTTTAAACCATTTATCCCATGGCATTTCAGCATTTCCATAATTACATTCAAAATGTCTATGATGAAGTTGATGATGGAAACGTCCTAATGAAAGTCTTTTTTTATCATTTAAAACCAACCCATCAAATCCACTATGAGCTATGACAGCGTTAAAAATCATAAATTGGAGATGGTAAATAATATGAAATGGATTAGAAGTAATGACTAAATGGATAAAAACAGAAGTTAGATAAATAAAAATTTCAATTGGGTGCATCGACATTCCTGACCAAGGCCCTACATTCACATTTTTGTGATGAAGTGAATGCACTTTGTTATACAAGGGTTTCCAGTGTAAAGCTCTGTGTATCCAATAAAAATGAAAAGAATGCCAAATAGGTGTAACTATAATTATTAAAACAAATAAAGTAGGGCTTTGTGACCATGTCATCATCGATATATGTTGATTGGCAAATAACCACATAAACATAACTTCTAGAATTGACCAGAAGGAAACGCCGTAAACAACACTGTAGTACATGTTATCTAAGACTTGGTTATTAAAAGCAAAAACTTTGCTATTTCGAGACAAGTCTCTGGGATCAAATTTAAGCTTTAATCCTTGTTTTTTGTAGGAATAAAAATAAAGATGCAATATCCCAGCAACAAAAAACATTAACGCTAAATTTCTAAGAAATATTTCTAAAATCCAGTCGTATCTAAGATCTACACATCTCTCTAAGGCAGGCATTGTAAAGTACCAAGTGCCTAAAGAAAGAAATAATACTATAACTCTTATTGATATGCTTAGATAAGTTTCTTTGAACCAAGAAAAAAATTTAACTAGATTAAAAGGCCAAACAAAAAGTGGTGAATACTCGAGCAATCCGCTTGGTTTCCAATTCCATTGTTTGGTTGTTTCTCCACCAAAATTATTTTTTTCATTATTAGACATGTTTTTAATATAAACAAAAAATAAAAATTTTCAAATTTAAGTATTAATTCTTTCTATCTGATCAACTACGATTTTTTTAGATAGAATTTTTCCTCTGGTAAAATTAAAATAAGGGTTCAAGTCTGGGTCAGATCCATCTTCAAATAATTCAATTATTTTTTTTTCAGCATCATTATTTTTAGTGATACCAGAATGATCTAAAATATAGTTACCGTACCTTTTGGTGGATGAACCATAATCCATGTTAAAAATTACGTGGTATTTAATTTTATATTTCAATGTAAACCTTATTTTATATTTAAATATTTGAATTTTATATTCTATTATTTTTTGAAAGTTTTCAAGATTTCAAAATTATAACTTGTTTACTAATAATTATTTTCTTTAGCTTTAATAAGATGGAAAAGAGAGCTATTCAAGGGAGTGTCAATATCCAATGATGAACCAATTTTTATAACCTCACCATTTAAAGCGTCGATTTCAGTTTGTTTTTTTAAAAGAATATCCTGAAGCATGGAAGGCTTATGATCTCCATGTTCTCTGCAGGAAAGTTCAATATTTTTAAAAACTTTTTCTTTGTCAATTTTAATGTCATTTGCTATTGCAACTTCACAAGTTTCAGTAGCAACACTTTTAGCAAAAGATTTTAAATCTTTATTTGAGTCAATAGAACTTGGTGTAATTTCAAGAAGAGCACATATAGTATTCATTGCAGTATTGAAAGCAACCTTAGACCAAATTACGTCATCAACATTTTCATTAATAATTGAATTTAATTTAGCGTTATTAAAGATGTTTAATATATTCTCTGCGAAACAATTATTTTTATCATCAGCTAACCTGAATTGACTAACATGGGATCCAAAGGACGTAACTTCTCTTACATTATTTAAATCTGCTGGTGCCATTGTTGTGCCATATATAATTTTAGAACTATTAGAGAATTTTAATAGTTTTTCTAAATTTCCTAATCCATTTTGAAGGCTCATTAAAAATGTATTTTTATTTATTATTTGTTTAATAGAATTTAAAGCACTAATAGTATCATTTGTTTTCGTAAAAATAATTATGAGATTAAATTCAGTTGCTTCATTAGCAAGTATAGCGCTTGGATTTACTATAAAACTCTCACTATCAATATTGAGTTTGATTCCCCTATCATTAATTATTTTTTTCTTTGTTTCATTTTTGACAATGAATTTTACTTTATTCCCTTTTTTACTCAATAAACCACCATACAAAATACCCATTGCACCAGCACCTAGAATTCCAATTTTCAAAAAAAATCTTCAAAGAAAATAAAAAAATTTGAAATATTAAAAAATATTTTAATATTTTTTTCTTAAATTGAATAGAAGTATATAAAATAGATTGACCAATTGTCCATTTTATGTATTGTTAGCTTTTTAAATTAAGCAAAATTCAGTACAAAGATATTGAATATCAATAATATTTATGGAAATTAGAAGTTGGCAACAAAAAATAATAGATGATTTTCCATCAATTATTGAAGAAAACCAAAGATTTATATTAAAAGCGCCGACTGGTGCCGGAAAAA
This sequence comes from Puniceispirillales bacterium (SeqCode), assembly GCA_045565515.1. Classification (GTDB taxonomy): domain Bacteria; phylum Pseudomonadota; class Alphaproteobacteria; order Puniceispirillales. The sequence goes on along the minus strand of JBJLFF010000019.1, from coordinate 120,752 downwards.
CTTTTCTTGCTAGCGAGTTAATCAAAAGATTTTATCACAGAAAAAAAGTTATCGTTTTATGTCACAGATTGGTTCTTTTAGAGCAATTAGAAAAAGCACTTCACCAAGAACATAAAATAAAAAAACTCGCCGTATCTGAAACTAGTATAGCCTTTGATGGTTATGACATTTTACTTTCTACTAATATGAGGGCTAAAGAGATAATTGCAGAAGCTATCCCAATGGCTGATTTAGTTATTGTAGACGAAGCTCACAGAATTTCCCCAAATGGAAGAGGGTATAAGGCTATAATTGATAACTTCAGAGAAAATGCCAAAGACAGTGCTAGGTTTATGGGTTTAACTGCTTCGCCCGAAAGGCGGACTGGAGATCAAAGAGATCAGTTGCACCTTGCTTTTGACTCGATTATAGATTGCGCAGACATTCAAAATCTTATTGATGAAAAAATATTAGTTCCGCCCATTTACAAGCCTTATTTTGTCCATGACTTAGATCTTACTGATATAGATATTAGTTCTGGAGATTTTCCTACTACGAAGCTTGCTTCAGCAATTGTTAAATCTTCTATGATAGAATATTCAGTTCATATATATAAAAATGAAAGAGAAAATGTCTCGCCAAAACCTATTAGTGCTTGGTTTTGTCCTGATGTTTCTGTTGCAGAAGTTACAGTCGAAAATATAGAAAAAGAGGGTATTCCGTGTGCAATTGTTACAGCTCAAACTCCTCTTAATGAAAGAATGAAGATTTTGGCTGAACATGAAAAAGGAAATATTGAAGCAGTAGTATCAGTAGGTGTTTTATTGGAAGGTTGGGATAATCCTAATTGCAATATTATAGTTCATTTAAGACCTACATTATCAAAAGTACTTTGGGGGCAGTCAGTTGGAAGAGGTCTTCGGTCCGCAAAAGATAAATCAAAATGTATTGTTATAGATGTTAGTTCTAATTGGAGCACATTTGGTCCCGTAGAAAAACTAAAATGGGAGTTGTGGAGCCACAGACGATCTTATTTAAAATTCAAAAATAGATTTAATTGGATTGCAGAGCAACTTAATGAAATTGATGATAAAGAGGTATACTTACTCTGTCAAAATCAATTACCTAATAAGATGAGGTGTTCTTATATTTATAAAAAAAGCTCTTTCAGTGATGACGCATGTCCTATGTGTGGAACTTTTGATGCAACTGATATCCATAAAGAGCAAATGTTGGATAGCACTCAAACAGAAGCAGGACTTCATCAACTATTCTTTGAGAGAATACCAAAAGTTTATGAGGAAATGAACCTAGGTATATGGAAAAGTCTTGGTAAAGCTGCATGGAATGGCGCCAACGAAAGAGAAAAAATGTTTCTTGTCTTCTGTAAGGCTTTTGAAATAGCTTCAGGTGAGGCGACTGCTTCAGAAACCAAATACTGGGATCTTGCTCTTGAAGCAGAAACCAACATACGAAAATACCTAGTTGAAAATAATATTCAGATTGTAAAGCAGGATGACTTTGAGCTTGCAATGGTAGCTGATGGATTGTCTTCTGGCAAAGTTATAAGGTCTCTTCAATCTAATTTCGGTATATCTGTTTGTGGTGGAGTAATGTTAGAAAATTCAGAATTAGAAAATGAAAGAAAATATCAAAAAGCAATTAAAATTGCGGAAAGACTTACTATAATGGGATGCTCAAATCGTGATACATTACCATATTTTAATGCTAGCGATCATCTAGCTTCGTTAAAGTAAATTTTAAAACATCACCATAATTACTAGGTCACCAAGATTAGTATCTGTTCCACCTGTATTAAGTAGAAGTTTATTTCTAATTAGAAAATTATAACTATCGTTCTTTTTTAAATATTCTTGGCCCTCAAAAATATTAATCTTTTTATCGGAAGTTATTATTGCACCAGCGGCATTAGTAGGACCGTCTCTTCCGTCAGTCCCAGCAGCCAATATTATCCATTTTCTCTCATTAAAATTCTTTTTCATATATAATGCAAAGCTTAGGGCAAGTTCCTGACAACGACCACCTTTTCCTGAATTTTGTTCTTTAAGAGTAACTGTGGTCTCACCTCCAAGGGCAGTAAAAAAAGGCGCCTCATTTACTTGACTAATTAACCACTTTGCCAATGTAACACCCATGCTTGATGCTTCACCTTCTAATTTAATTCCAATTGGTTTTTTGAAAGTAAGTTCTTCTTCCATAATTTGAATTGCTTTATCTAAACAAGTTTTATTATTGGCAAGAATATAATTTTTTACATTTTTGAAAATTTTATCACTACTTTTCAATGGTAAAAAATCAGAGTTTCTTTCAATCTTTTTGATATAATTTAAAACAAAGGGCTCTTTTAAAAGATTTGTTTTTTTGAGAATTTTTTTAACATCTTTTAAATCATATGGATCAGGTGCTGCGATCCCGCTAGCAATCGTTTCTAAACTATCATCCATAACATCTGAAAAAATTAATTGGGAAACTTTTGCTGGATAAGCTCTTTTTAAAAGTCTGCCACCTTTCAATCTTGAAAATAATCGGCGGACAGCATTAATTTCTTTTATATCTATTCCGCTCTCAAGCAACTTTTCATTGATATATATTTTCTCTTTCAAAGATAGACCATGTGCAGGTGCTGGTAATAGAGATGATCCTCCTCCACTTAGTAGTATAAGCAAGTGGTGACTATCATCTAGTTTATCGAGGAAAAGTTCAACTTTATTTGATGCATTTAAACCTTTTTTGTCAGGTAAAGGGTGACCTGTAGAAAAGCACTCAAAGCCTTTTATGTATCTAAAATTTTCAGCATTAGTGACAAGTACTCCTGTGCTTGCAATTTTTAATTTAATAATTTGTTCGACCATGCTTGATGCAGCTTTACCAACAGCTAATACTTTAATTTCTTTTGAATTTGGAAAATAATTTTTTATTTTTTCAGAAAAAATTTTTTCAGGTTTACCTGCATTCACTGCTTGAAGAAACGCAGATTTTATTTTGAGTAAATATTTATTTTCTATAGACATCTAACCGAGATTAACGGGGTCAATTACTTCACCTGTTTTAAAGTATTTTTTCAAATTTTCAAAAACTTTATTTCCCATTGCATCTCTTGTTTCTAAGGTAGCAGAACCAAGGTGAGGTAACATTGTCAGGTTTTTAGCCTTAAAAAATAATGGATTAATATTAGGTTCATTTTCAAATACGTCCAACCCTGCACCGGCTATTTGATTAGTATTTAATGCTTCAACGAGGCTAATTTCATTGATTAAATCACCTCGAGCAGTGTTAATAAGGTAGCCTGTTTTTTTCATTGCATTTAATACATCATAATCTACTAAATGTTTATTTTTATTACCCCCAGGACAATGAAGGCTAAAAAATCGGATGATTTACATAATTCAGTGATATTATTAATTTCTTCAGCTTCAAAACTTAAATCAATATTTTTTTTAGAGCGGTTATAATACTTTATTTTCATATTAAATCCAAAGTAAGCTCTTTTGGCTACGGCTTGACCAATCCTACCAAATCCAATTATACCAAGAGTTTTATGACTTAATTCACTCCCTAACAAATGAGTTGGTCTCCAGCCGGCCCACTTGTTATTTTCAATTTCAAATTCGCCTTCTTTACTCCTGCGGCTAACCATTAGCATTAATAAGATTGTAAGATCAGCAGTTGCATCCGTAAGAATATCAGGCGTATTTGTAACAACTATTTTATATTTTTTACATGCATTTAAATCAATATGATTAAAGCCAACCCCAAAATTAGCTATTATTTTGCCTTTACCAGTTTTCCCACTTTTAATTATGTTTTCGTCTATTGTATCAGAAACAGTACAAGCTAATGCATCATGATTATAAAAGCCTTCAGCTATTTCGTTGTTACTAAGAACTTTATCATCTTGATTTAAAGTTACGTCAAAAATCTTTTTCAATCGTTCTTCAGCTTCTTTTGGCCAACGTCTTGTAATAAAAACTTTTGGTTTTACCATTATGAAATATATTCAGCAGAATTTATTAAAGTATGAAAAAATGAATTAGATGTTGAGCGCGGAGAAAAAAGTAAAAACTCATTTTTATTAATTCTCAATATTATAACACTAATATGCTCCATTGATGTTCGATGTGCATCATTTACCTTGAAGCTATCAATCGCTAGATTTAAAGGGCAAATCCTCTCTAATGCGTTAATGGTATTATCCCCAGAAATATTTGTAATAGACCAACTATCAGATTGGTCAGAGTAATAAAACTCATCTCCCAATATAGATTTTATTTCATTTATAGGGTTGTTGGATTTTTTTTCATAAACAGCAAAAATTTGATCTTGTTGAAGAGCAATAAGTCTAATTCCTTTTGTATCAGAAAAATTTGAACCTCCAACATTGGGTATATTTATTTTTAACTTGTTGAGGACTAACTTTTTAAATTTGGGCAAAATATTATTTGAGAATGCAATAGATACAATAGAAAGGTTTAAAACTTCAATAAGTTGCAAATTATCAAATTGTCTTTTTTCAAAGCCAACGGGTGGTTCCGCGTTTAAAGTATAACTAGCCACGAAGTCTGGTGCCTTCTGGATCTATAAAATGAGGAGATACTATCTCAACGTCCACTTCATTTCCACGTAGAGGATCAACAGCTCTTACAATTTCGCCAGTTCTGTTTTTTCCATTTTTAATAAAGCCAAGGCCTATTGATAAATTTAAAATTGGAGAGAATGCTACTGAACTCATCCATCCCTCGTCATTTTTTGTGCAAGCTTTTTTCCCTTTTGAAATAAAATGTGCGCCTGCTTTTAAGTCAATATTTTTATTTACAGGTTTGAAACCCATTAGAATATTTTTGTTATCTTTATTTAAGCCTGATCTCTTTGAAAGAATATTACCTATATAATCTTTTTTTGAAGACATCATTTTTTCAAGCCCAAGATTTTGAGCTGTGGTTTGCCCGGTTAATTCATTTCCAGCGGCATGGCCTTTTTCAACTCTCATAACGCCCAATGCTTCAGTCCCGTATGGAATAGCATTAAACTCTTTTCCAGCATCTATTAAAACTTTAAAAAGAGAATTACCGTATCGGGTAGGAACAGCAATTTCATATGCAAGTTCACCAGAAAAAGATATCCTAAATAATCTTGCAGGTACTTTGTTGCAAATAGAAATTTCCTTACATGCCATATAAGGAAAATTCTCGTTTGAAATGTCATGTTCTTTATCAACAACTTTATCTAAAAGTCGCCTACTATTGGGACCAGCAACAGCAAATTGAGCCCATTGCTCCGTAGCTGAGATTAGATGAACGTCTAATTCAGGCCACAGGCATTGACGACAAAATTCTAAATGTCTAAATACGCCAACTGCATTAGCCGTTGTTGTTGTCATAACAAAATGATTTGAAGAAAATCGTGCTGAAGTCCCATCATCCATAACCATTCCATCTTCCCTTAGCATAAGACCATATCTTACTTTGCCAATAGGAAGTTTACTAAATCCATTAACATACACTTTATTTAAGAACTCAGCAGCATCTTCACCTTGAATATCAATTTTACCCAATGTAGTAACATCACATATTCCTACAGATCCCCTTGTTTCAATTATCTCTCGATCAACACTCTGTCTCCAATGATTTTCATTTTTTTTAGGGTACCATTGCGCACGCATCCACATACCAGTTTCCACAAATACAGCCGATAAAGCTTTGGCATTCTCGTGACTGGGAGTAAGGCGTGTGGGTTTAAAACTTTTCCCTCTTGATCTACCAGCAAATGCACCGATTGGAACTGGTGTGTAAGGAGGTCTAAAAATAGTTGTTCCTGTCTCAGATATAGTTTTACCTGACAATTCTGAAAGTATTGCTAATCCCAATATATTAGAGGTCTTCCCTTGGTCAGTAGCCATTCCAAGTGTGCTATATCTCTTTAAATGTTCAACTGATCTAAATCCCTCTAAATAAGAAACTTTTATATCTTTAGTTGTTACGTCATTTTGAAGATCTACCCAGCACCTAGCTTTAGATCGAGATACATGCCAAAAACTTGAATTAGCAGATGCTTCATTTTCTGCAATCGGAGCATCTGATTTTGAAACTTTTTTTCCAAGTAAAGAAATAATTTTAATAGCTTTTTCATGACCGCTTTTAAGATCTTTACCAAGTTGAAGATACCCGGCGGCGGCACCTGCCACTATCATATTGTCCGGTGTACTACTAGGTACAAAAGCATTTATAGCTGCATCCCAGACAGGCTTGCCTCTCTGATGACAAGTTAAATGTAAATTTGGATTCCATCCCCCTGAAACTGCAAGACAGTCACAGTTTATTTTATTTCCATTTGACAAAGTTATAGATGAAATTTGTTTTCTACCAGAGGTATCTACTACGCTGGTATTTCTAAAAGTAGGAATGCCCTCTAATTCAATATCTGAATTTTTTCTAGAATCAACTATGGCTTTTACATTTATATTTTTTGCTTTTAGATCTATGGCAGTTTTAAATCCATCATCATTGTTTGTGAAAACTATAATGTTTCTACCTGGACAAACTGACCATCTATTTAAATATGCTCTTAAGGATCCAGCAAGCATAATGCCTGGTCTGTCATTATTACCAAAAGCTATTGATCTTTCAGTAGCCCCAGAACAAAGAATTGAATATTTTGTATATATTTTCCACAAAATTTGTCTTGGTTTTTTATTTCCATGTTTATAATGATCAAACTTGATTTCTAAACCCCCAAAAATGCCATGATCATAAGAACCATAAATTGTTGTTCTTTTCATAATTCTTACATTCTTCAATTGAGAGAGTTCAACTAAGGTATTTGAAACCCAATTAGAGCTGGCATTATTATTAATAAAAAAATTCTCTGAATTCAGTCTTCCACCAAGTTCAAAGTCATCATCAGCAATAATAACATTTAAATTTGCTCTTCCTGCTTCAAGTGCAGCAGCCAATCCTGATGGGCCACCTCCAATTATCAAAACATCGCAATGCAAAAATCCTTTGTCATATGTGCTTGGGTCAGGTGAACCTGATAAAGACCCAAGCCCAGCAGCTTTTCTAATAGCAGGTTCATATACTTTTTCCCAAAATGATTTAGGCCACATAAAAGTCTTATAATAAAAACCAGCTCCCAAAAAAGGATGCAGTAGATCTGTAACAGCCATTAAGTCAAAGCCTAACGGCCCAAGATGATTTTGACTTCTACTTTCAAGGCCCTCAGTTAGTTTTACGGTTGTAGCTTTAACATTCGGTTCCTTGAATTCTCCAGAACCTAATTCCATTAGAGCATTTGGTTCTTCTGAAGTTGATGAAAAAATTCCTCTTGGTCTATGATATTTAAAAGATCTTCCAACAAGTATTTTATTATTTGCTAACAATGCAGAAGCAAGTGTATCTCCTTCAAAGCCAAAAAGCTTTTCTCCATTAAAGGTAAATTCTAGCTGTTTATTTTTTGTTATATGGCCATCATCTAGTCTATTTTTTTGCTTAGGTAGAAAATTATTTTTTTTTATAGAATTCTTTAAAGAACTATCAAAAGATACATCGTCTTGAAATTTAAAAGGTTTAAGTTCGTTCATTTTATAACCTATTCTCAATATTTTTTTTGGCTAACTCAACTTTTTTAATTTCGTGAGTTACAACATTTCTAGTCACTATTAACCATGATCTATCACCTTGTTCATGATACCAAAGTTCTTTATGTAAGCCGGAAGGGTTGTCTCTGAGGTACTGGTATTCGTAGAAATCTTTATCAGCAGTCGTACTTTCCCAATTTGGACGCTTTAATAAAGAAGCATCACCCAAATAAACAAATTCACTTGCATCTCTTGGTCCTAATAATGGATGGTTAATAATCATAACTAATGCAAATTAGGTTGAGCACCAACCCCCTTTTCATCAATCATATTCCCATTTATAAATCTGTCCAATTTAAATTCTGTAGCCACTTCATGCGGTTCATCAGTTGCCAGAAGGTGTGCATAGCACAGGCCACTTGCCGGAGTTGCTTTAAATCCACCATAACACCAGCCTCCATTAAAATATAAACCTTCGATGTGTGTCTTATCAATAAATGGAGATCCGTCCATGGACATATCCATGATGCCGCCCCACATTCTTAAAAGTTTTGCTCTACCAATCATTGGCATGATTGCCATACCACCCTCACAAACATCTTCAACTACGGGAAGATTGCCTCTTTGTGCGTAACTATTATAGCCATCGATATCACCCCCAAAAACAAGACCACCTTTATCTGATTGGCTTACATAGAAATGACCAGCGCCAAAAGTAATTACATTAGGAATTATAGGTTTAAGTCCTTCTGATACAAAGGCCTGCAAAACATGACTTTCAATTGGTAATCTTATACCAGCTAAGCTCATTAATTTACTCGAAGAGCCAGCAACGCACGACGCTATTTTTTTTGCATTAATAGGACCAGCAGTGGTTTCCACTCCTGAACATATTCCATTATTTATCTTAAAACCTGTAACTTCACAATTTTGAATTATATCTACACCGTGATTATCTGCGCCTCTAGCATATCCCCAGGCAACTGCATCATGTCTTACAGTTCCACCTCTTTTTTGAACAAGCCCCCCTTTTATTGGAAAACGTGCATTATCAAAATCTAAAAATGGACAAATTTTTCTTACCCCATCTTCATCTAATAGTTCGGCATCTGCCCCAGCAAGTTTCATTGCGTTACCTCTTCTTGCAAAAGCATCCCTTTGACCGTCACTATGTACAAGATTTAATATTCCTCTTTGAGATATCATGGCATTGTAATTAAAATCTTGTTCAAGTCCTTCCCATAATTTTAATGATAATTCATAGAAAGGCTCATTCCCAGGCAACATATAGTTAGATCTAATAATCGTAGTATTTCTTCCAATATTGCCAGAACCTATCCAGCCTTTCTCTATAACAGCCACATTTTTAATACCATAAACATTGGATAGGTAATAAGCTGTTGACAGGCCGTGTCCACCACCACCAATAATTATTATATCATAACTCTTTTTAGGATCAGGCGTTCTCCAGATTGGTCTCCAATCTTTGTTACCTGTTATTCCTTCTTTAATTATTTTAAATAATGAGTATTTCATACTTTTATTACATAATTGATAATTTATAATTTAGTAAATTGAATCTATTGACTTTTAATAAAAAGTCATAAATTTTATAAAAAAAGACATTCAAATTTTATGATAAGTATTGGTTTTCTATTAATTGATGGTTTTGCGCTCATGTCGTATTCGTCAGTCATTGAGCCTTTAAGAGCTGCAAACTTATTATCTGAAAAAAAGTTGTACAAAATTATCAATTTCTCTCTTAATCGAACCGCTAAAAGCTCAAGCGATGCAATAATTGATGCTCAATTTATTGGAAATGAAAAAGACAAATTGGATATGGTTATAGTTTGTGCTGGTGGTGACCCTTTCTTATTCAATAATATTAAAGTTTTTGACTGGTTAAGAAAGAAATCAAGGGAAGGTGTTATATTGGTAGGTGTTTCTGGAGGGCCTGTCATTCTTGTGAAGGCTGGTCTTATGGATGGAAAGAGAATGACTTTACATTGGGAGCATGCCGACACATTTCGTGAAATTTGGCCCAATATTTTACTTGAGAAGTCTTTGTTTGTTATTGATAGGAAACGCATTACTTGTGCTGGAGGTATAGCGCCTCTAGATTTAATGTTTACTCTTATTTCAAATCATCATGGTGAAAGCTTTGCTAGAAAAGTAAGTGACTGGTTTATGCATACTGAAGTTAGACCTTCAGGAGGACCACAAAGATCTGGTATTGTTGAAAGGTACAATGTAAATAACTCAAAAATAGTATCAGCAATAGAAATTATGGAAAATAATCTTTCTAATACATTGTCTCTTAAAGAAATATCTGAAATTGTAGATATAAGTCCACGTCAACTAAATAGGCTTTTCAAAAAAAATTTAAATAAAACAACGATGGATGTTTATAGAAAATTAAGATTGGAACTTGCACAAAAATTACTTAAACAATCACAGTTTTCAATTACAGAAATTGCTTTTTCATGTGGTTTTTCAAGTTCCTCACAATTTTCGCAAAGTTTTAAAGAGAAATTTGGAGTAATGCCGTCTCAATATAAAAATTTATAAAATTTTTGTTTAAGATTAAGCAGATTATTTTATAGTGAATACTATGGAAAATATTTTTAAAATTGCCTGTGTGCAGACAGAACCAAAACCAGACTTTGAATCAGCTCTGACAGAAATTTTTAGTCTATCTAATCAAGCTATAAATGAAGGTGCTAAATTTATAGCTCTACCAGAATATTGTGGTGGCCTTAAAACTGAAAATGGAATGTTAAGACCACCTTCTTCAATAGAAGAAGATCATATAGTCTTAAATGAATTAAAAAAATATTCTAAAAAAAATAAAGTCTTCATTTTAATTGGATCAATAGCAATCCTTAACTCAGAAGGGAAAATATTCAATAGAAGTTTTATTATTGATGATGATGGGAATATTATAAGCAGGTATGATAAGGTGCATTTATTTGATGTAGATTTATCTGAAACTGAAAAGTACCGAGAAAGCAATGCGGTTTCTGGTGGCCAAAATGTATCTATTACTAAAACTAAATTTGGAATTCTCGGACAAACAGTATGTTATGATATAAGATTTCCATATTTGTATAGAGAGTTATCTCATGCAGGTGCAGAAATAATATTTATTCCTGCCGTATTTACTCAAAAGACAGGCGAAGCGCATTGGCATGTTTTAAATAGAGCTAGAGCGATTGAAAATGGAGTTTTTATTATATCCCCTGGAGCCATTGGAAGTATTCAAGGTGGAGGAGGTGGATATGGTCATTCTTTAGTTGTCAACCCATGGGGAGAAATAATATCTGATGCTGGAGGCAAACGAGGGGTTTCATTTGCTAATATTGATTTAGAAGAAGTCCAATTAGTTCGAAATAAAATCCCTAGTTTAACACATGATAAAAATATAATTTTATCCTAGTTTGATATCATTATTTTATTAAATTTAATATTTATTAAATAATTTCTTAACTTAAACTATAATCATTTGTAAGTTATTAGATATTAGCTTTTAGGATTTCTTATGGATTTCAAATCAGAAAATCTTCTAAATGATATTTTAAGTCGCAGAGATGATTTAATAGATTTGACTCAAAAACTAATCAAAATTCCAACATTAAATCCTCCAGGAAACAACTACCTCGAAATCTGTGAATATCTAAAAATAAGAATGGAAAAGAGCGGTTTTACAGCTAAGCTCATAAGGGCTTACGATACACCGGGGGATAGTGACAAATTCCCAAGATGGAATTTAGTATGTTCTAGGGAAGGCGGTTTACAAGGTAAAACAGTTCATTTTAATGGGCATACGGATGTAGTTGAAACTGGAAAAGGTTGGACAGTTGATCCTTTTGAAGGAAGGTGCATTGACGGTTTAGTATACGGTCGTGGTGCATGTGATATGAAAGGAGGTATAGCGTCATCTATTATAGCTGTTGAAAGCTTTATATCATTATTTCCAAACTATCCTGGAAAAATAGAATTCTCTTTTACAGCTGATGAGGAAACGGGTGGTTATGGAGGAGTAGCTTATTTAGCAAGTAAAGGTTACTTCTCACCTAGTAAGGTTAATAGTGTAATTATTCCTGAACCTTTAAATAAGGATAGAATATGTCTTGGTCACAGAGGCGTTTGGTGGGCAGAAATAGAAACATTTGGTAGAATCGCTCATGGGTCTATGCCATTTTTAGGCGATAGTGCCATACGTCATATGGGAGCTGTTTTGAAAGAATTTGAAGAAAAACTTTACCCAAAATTACAAACTATAAAAACTAAGATGCCAGTCGTACCTGACGGAGCTAAAACTTCGACAATGAATATTAATTCTATTCATGGCGGTGAAGTTGAACAAGAGGAAGACTTTAGTGGTTATCCAGCTGCAGTTGTAGCCGACAGTTGCAAAATCATAATTGATAGAAGATTTTTAATAGAGGAAAGTATCAATAATGTTAAGAAAGATATTAAAGGTTTGTTGGATAATTTAGAAACTTCAAGAGAAGGCTTCAAATATAAGATTAGTGATTTACATGAAGTGATACCAACTATGGCTGATAAAAATTCTCATTTGGTTAGTGAGCTGAGTAATTCAATTAAAGAAATAATAGGTGTTCAACCTGATTATGTTATTTCTCCTGGAACTTATGACCAAAAGCATATTGAACGAATAGGGAAGTTAAAAAATTGTGTTGCGTATGGTCCAGGTATTCTTGATTTGGCGCATCAACCTGATGAATACATCTCTGTTGATGATATGCTTGACAGTGCTAAAGTTATGGCAATTTCTTTACAAGGATTGCTTAAATAACTTGAATTTTAAATAATTTTAAGCGCATGATTATAAAAAAGGGAGATTAAAAAATGAAATTCTTTAAGAAATTGTTTTCAATTATATTTGTTTTACCTTTTGTTTTTTCAGTAAATGCTTTTGCGGCTAAAACTGATTTGACAGTTGGTTTACAGTTAGAGCCACCACATTTGGACCCTACAGGTGCTGCAGCTGGTGCTATTGATCAAGTTTTATACTCTAATGTATTTGAGGGTTTAACAAGGTTTGCTTCAGATGGATCAATTGTGGCTGGATTAGCAAAATCATGGGATGTTTCTTCTGATGGAAAAACTTATACATTTCATTTGAATAAAGGTGTCAAATACCATGATGGTAGTGATATGGATGCAAATGATGTTAAATTTTCTTTAGATAGAGCAAGAGCTGAAGATACTACTAATGCACAAAAAGCATTGTTTGCGGGTATAACTAGTGTTGAAATACTTGATCACCATAAAGTCAAGGTTACTCTGGATAAGCCAAATGGTAATTTTCTTTTTAATCTTGCATGGGGTGATGCTGTAATCGTTGCAGAAGAAAGTATAGAAAACATTAAACAAAATCCAATAGGTACAGGTGCGTTTGTTTTTGATAAATGGGTTCAAGGAGATAGAATTGAACTAAAGAAAAATAATTCTTACTGGGGAACGCCGTCTAAACTTGAAAGTGCAACTTTTAAATTTATTTCAGACCCATCAGCTGCATTTGCAGCTATGATGGCCGAAGATGTAGATGTATTTAAAAGCTTTCCTGCTCCAGAAAATCTTGTCCAATTTGATGCGGACCCTCGCTTTAACGTCTTAATTGGTTCAAATGAAGGTGAGACTATCCTTTCAACAAACAATAAAATGGAACCTTTTGATAATTTAAAAGTAAGGAAGGCTTTGGCACATGCTATTAATAGGCAGGCTATTATTGATGGAGCAATGTTTGGATATGGAACGCCTATAGGAACACACTTTGCTCCACATCATCCTGCTTATGTTGATTTAACTGGACAATCAAACTACGACCCAGAGCTATCAAAAAAGTTATTAGCAGAGGCTGGTTTTCCTGATGGCTTTACTACAACTCTTAAATTACCGCCACCAGCTTACGCTAGAAAAGGTGGTGAAATAATTGCTTCACAATTAAGAGAGGTTGGAATTAATGTTGAAATTTCAAATCTTGAGTGGGCTCAATGGCTTGAACAAGTATTTAGGGGTAAAGATTATGGCCTCACAATTGTTTCTCATACAGAACCATTTGACATTGGAATTTATGCTAGACCTGACTATTACTTTCAATATGATAGCAAAAAATTTCAGGAGGTCATGGATGATCTAACGGCTGAAACAAATCCTGTACAAAGAACAAGCCTTATGAAAGATGCTCAACAAATAATAGCTGATGATTACGTCAATGGTTATCTCTTTCAAAGAGCTCAGCTTAGTGTTGTTAATTCAGGTGTAGTTGGAATGTGGGAAAATTCTCCTACACAAGCTACTGATTTAACAGCAGTATATTGGCAAAACTAACTTTTAATATCGGGATGCGTAATGCATCCCGATATTTTTCAAGACTTTATAAATGTTTGAATATTTTGTTAGAAGGGTAATAACCCTTTTTGTCACATTAGTTATTGCCTCAATAGTTATTTTTATTTCTTTAGAGATAATACCTGGAGATCCTGCATCATATATGCTTGGTATAAATGCTCAGGAAGATACATTACTTGCCCTTAAAAAAGAATTAGGTTTAGATAAACCTAAACTTGAAAGATATCTTGTTTGGGTAAAAGGTATGCTTATAGGTGATTTTGGTATTTCATATACATATAGATCACCTGTTATAGAAATGGTCTCTGAACGATTGTGGGTATCATTACCTTTAGCAATATATGCACTCATACTATCAACGGTTATTGCTCTTCCAGTTGGAATTTATGCAGCTGCAAATAGAGGAAAAGTCTCTGATTTATCAGTAATGGGAATTACTCAAATAGGAATTGCAATCCCAAATTTCTGGTTTGCAATGTTACTTGTTTATTTATTTGCAATTATCTTAAGATGGTTTTCTGCGGGCGGTTTCCCAGGCTGGGAAGCTGGAATATTATTTGGTTTAAAATCTTTAACGCTACCTGCTATAGCTTTAGCATTGCCACAAGCATCAATCTTAGCCCGAGTAATGCGGTCTGCTTTAATAGACACACTTAATGAAGATTTCATCAAAACTGCAAGAGCAAAAGGCTTGTCCTACAATCAGGCTTTGGTACACCATGGAATAAGAAATGCATTAATTCCAGTATTGACTATCATTGGACTTCAATTTTCCTTTTTAATGGCAGGTGCTATTATTATTGAAAATGTTTTTTTCTTACCTGGGCTTGGGAGATTAATTTTTCAAAGTATAGCACAAAGAGATATAATTGTGGTTGAATCCGTTATTATGTTACTTGTATTTTCAGTTGTCGTCGTAACATTTATTGTTGATATAGCTTATGTAATTGTTGACCCTAGATTAAGATCATCGGTTTTATGATTCCAACCCTTAAAAATAGAAAAATATTTAAATCAGATTTTTCATTTAGTTTCTGGATTGGATCATTATGTGTACTTAGTATTTTTTCTTTGGCGATACTCTCTTTTTTTTGGACACCTTATGATGTTACTATTCTTGAAATAAGCAATAGATTTAAAACCCCTTCCTTAGAAAATATTTTAGGTACTGATCATTTTGGTAGAGATATTCTGTCCATGATAATGGTTGGTGCTCAGACTTCGATTGCTGTTGCGTTGGTTGCTGTTAGCATCGGAATCATATTTGGTTTGCCTTTAGGAATGATTGCTGCAGCAAAAAGAGGCACCTTTTTTGACGATTTAGTTATGAGGTTTAATGATCTGATATTTGCTTTTCCAGCACTAATTATCGCAATTTTAATAACAGCTGTATTGGGCCCAGGTGCATTTAATGCAATTATTGCAATTGGAATTTTTAACATACCAGTTTTTGCAAGAGTTGCTAGAGGAGCAGCTCTTACTCAATGGTCAAAAGAATATATTTTGGCGGCAAAAGTTGCAGGGAAAGGGTCTTTATTAATTTCGATTGAACACATAATTCCCAACATATTAAATTTACTCATAGTCCAAGCTACAATTCAATTTTCTTTGGGAATACTGGCAGAAGCTGCATTATCTTATGTAGGATTAGGAGCCCAACCACCTATACCAAGTTTAGGACGAATGTTAGCTGACAGCCAAACTATGATTTCTATTGCACCTCATATGGCTATTTTCCCTGGCATGGTTATTGTGATTACAGTTTTAGGTTTAAACTTAATGGGTGATGGATTGAGAGATTACTTTGATCCAAAATTGATAGGCTTAAAGTAAATGACACTTATTAAAATAAAAAATCTTAATTTAAACATTAATAATAACATTATTTTGAAAAGTTTAAATTTTGAAGCTGCTTCCGGAGAAATTTTAGGAATAATTGGAGAAAGTGGTTCTGGTAAATCCATGACAGCAAACTCAATTATTAAACTATTACCTAATGGATCACAATTAAGTGGCGAAATAATATTTAATCAAAAAAATTTATTAGAAACTTCTGAAATGGAAATGTGTCAAATAAGAGGAAAAGATATAGGTTTTATTTTTCAGGAGCCGATGACAGCTTTAAATCCTTTAAAGAATATTGGAGATCAGGTCGCAGAAGTTATCAGGATACATTTAAATATGAGTTCTAAAGATGCAATAGAAAAGGCAGCAAAAATTTTAGAAAGGGTAGGTTTGCCCCAAAAAGATTTTCCTTTAACTAGGTTTCCTTATGAACTTTCCGGTGGCCAGAGGCAGAGAGTTGTTATTGCTATGGCAATTGCAATAAAGCCAAAATTACTAATAGCTGACGAACCTTCAACTGCATTAGATGTTACAACACAAGCAAAATTAATTAAATTACTAAAAGATTTGGTTATTGAAGATAATCTATGTTTGTTAATGATTACTCATGATCTATCTGTAATTGCTGAAATGGCAAACAACATAATTATAATGAAAGACGGAGAAATTGTAGAAAAAGGTAAAATAAATATATTAAACAATGGGTTAAAAAATAAATATAGTAAGAATTTACTAATAGCTAGCAACTATAAGTCAAAAAAATTAAAAAAAGTGGCTACAGGTAAATTACTGTTAAAAGTTGATAATATCAGTAGAGATTATCAGGATAATTCATTCAAATTTTTTGGTAAAAGAAGCTCTTTTAATGCGGTGAGAAATGTATCTTTTTCTATTAAATACAATGAAAATGTTGGTTTAGTTGGTGAAAGTGGGTGTGGGAAATCAACGATTACGAGAGCTATATTAGGTCTGGATCCTATTTCTAATGGAAAAATATTTTTAGAAAATGATGAGATTAGATCAGAAAAAGTTGATAATAAAATACGTAAGAAAGTTCAAGTTGTTTTTCAGGATCCATTTGGCTCATTTAATCCAAGACATAATGTACTTAAACTTGTTTCTGAGCCTTTATATCTAGAGAACCGAAAAACAAGTGATACTCAAAAATTAGATATGGTCAAAGAATTGCTTCAACGTGTAGGATTAAAACCTAGTGATTATAAAAAGTTCATACATGAGTTTTCGGGAGGGCAGAGACAAAGAATTGCAATTGCAAGATCTTTAATTTTGAAACCAAAATTAATAATACTTGATGAGGCAGTCTCAGCTTTAGATGTTTCAATAAGAGCTCAAATTTTAGATTTACTAGTTGAATTATCAGAAAGTTTTGGCCTATCTTATCTTTTTATTAGTCATGATTTATCTTTAGTGAAATCTATAACATCCAGAGTGTTAGTAATGAGATCAGGAGAAATAGTAGAGGCTGGAAATACAAAAGAAATATTTAACTCACCATCCCATCAATATACTAAAAATCTTCTTGAATCATCACCAAACTTAGAGAATGCTATTAGGAACTTGTGACAGAAAATGGACAATTTAGATAATTTAAAAAAATTAATATGGTTCGATCCTCAAAAATGTTTTATTAACGGTGTCTGGCAGGATCCCAATTCAAATAATTACTTACCTTTATTAAATCCCTCAAGTGGTAAAGAAATATGTAGAATAGCAAGATGCTCTGATCAGGATGTCAATTTAGCTGTTTCAGCAGCGAGGCATTCGCTTGATGGTGAGTGGGGGCAATTTACTGCACTTGAAAGGGGAAGGATTCTTCAAAAAATTGGTTTCCTTGTTAAGGATAAAATTGATCTCCTTTCAAGAATTGAGTCAATTGATGTTGGCAAGCCATTATCACAATCCAAAGCTGATGCAATAGCTTTAGCAAGGTATTTAGAGTTTTATTCAGGAGCTGCTGATAAAATACATGGTGAGACTATTCCGTATCAGAATGGTTATACGGTATATACTCTTAGAGAACCTCATGGTGTAACTGCTCATATAATTCCATGGAATTATCCAATGCAAATTATTGGTCGTTCAGTAATAGGTGCTTTGACAATGGGGAATGCTGTAGTTTTAAAACCATCTGAAGATGCTTGCTTAACAGCGCTTGCATTTGCAGATATATGTAGAGAGGCTAACCTTCCAAAAGGTGCATTAAATGTTGTTACTGGGTATGGAAGTGAAACAGGAGAAATATTAAGTAAACATTCTGGAATAAATCATATATCTTTTACAGGCTCAGTTCCAGTTGGTACAAAAATTCAGAAAAACGCCGCTGAAAATATTGTACCAGTTACATTAGAATTGGGTGGAAAATCTCCACAGATAGTCTTTTCAGATGCAAATATTAGTCAAGCCATACCTTTTCTTATAAAAGCTGGGCTTCAAAATGCAGGGCAAACCTGTTCTGCTTCATCGCGAATATTAATTCAAAGATCAATTTATACTAAAGTTGAAAAGGCCTTAGCTGATGAATATAAAAATTTGACTGTAGGCCCTGCTATTCAAGACTTTGATTTAGGTCCTTTGATTTCTAAAAAACAAGTAAATATGGTTCAAAAATATTTGAATTTAGGTTTAGATTTGAAAAAAATAGCTGAATTAAAAATAAATGACAAATTAGAAAATGGGTCTTTTATTTCTCCTACTTTATTTGGAATGGTTGACCCCAGTCATGCACTTGCTCAAGAAGAAATATTTGGTCCAGTTCAAGTTTTAATACCTTTTGATGACGAGGAGGAGGCCATTAAAATTGCAAACGGAACCAAATTTGGTTTAGTTGCGGGTATTTGGACAAATGATGGTTCACGTCAATTGAGAATGGCAAAAAAAATAAAAGCAGGTCAAGTTTTTATTAATAACTATGGAGCTGGTGGAGGAGTAGAACTACCTTTTGGGGGAACAGGTCACTCAGGTTATGGAAGAGAAAAGGGATTTGAAGCACTGAATAGTTTTTCAACGATTAAAACAATAGCAATCAATCATGGGTAAAAATGGAACTAAATAAAAAAAATATTATTGTAACAGGTGGAGCATCTGGATTTGGTTTAGGCATTGTGCAGAAATTTATTAATAATGGTGCTAAAGTAATAATTGCTGATAGAAATGCTGATTTAGCTGAACAGGAGGCAGATAAACTTGGTCAAAGTGCATACTCAATAAATACCGATGTTTCTAATTTAAAAAGTATTGAAAATTTGAAAAATGAAGCAAAAAAGATATTTGGTCATCCTGATATTATTGTGAATAATGCAGGTATAACTCATATGCCAGATTTTATTGAAAATATCTCTTATGAGGAGTTTGAAAAGGTTCTCAATGTTAATGTAAAATCAGTTTTTCTGATGTCAAAAGCTTTTGTTCCTGAAATGAAAAAAAGAAAATCAGGAGTTATATTGAACATAGCTTCAACTGCAGGTATTAGCCCCAGACCAAGATTAACATGGTATAATGCTACTAAAGGATGGATGATTACTGCTACTAAATCTCTAGCAATAGAGCTCGCACCATTTAAAATTAGAGTAAATGCAATTAATCCAGTAGCAGGTGAGACGCCTTTATTAAAAACGTTTATGGGTGAAGATACGCCTGAAATCAGACAAAAATTTTTATCAACAATTCCGTTGGGGAGATTCTCAACTCCAGAAGATATGGGCAATGCAGCTGTTTTTCTATGTTCTGAAAAAGCAAGTATGATTACAGGTGTTGCACTAGAAGTTGATGGAGGAAGGTGTATATGAAAGTAGGAAAAAAAAATCTCATAACTGATGTAACTGGGGTATTGATTGGTAATTCGCATGATGAAATCATGAAAAGTGGTGTGACTGTTTTTACTTCTGATAAAAGATTTGCAGCTGCTGTTACAGTTCTTGGGGGTGCTCCAGGAACAAGAGAAACAGATCTTTTGGAAAGTGATAAACTAGTTGAAAAAATAGATGCTATTGTTCTTTCTGGTGGTTCTGCATTTGGTCTTGATGCTGCTACAGGAGTTGTAGATTGTTTAAGAAAAGAAAATAGGGGTTATCCTCTAAAAGATATCAATATTCCAATAGTTCCAAGTGCAATACTCGCTGATTTATTTAATGGTGGTGATGATCAATGGAAAGAAAATCCATATAGAAATTTAGGTAAACTTGCATTTAAATCAATTAGTGATTCTTTTAAAATAGGGACTGTAGGAGCTGGTTATGGAGCCACAACAAGTAATCTTAAAGGCGGATTAGGTTCTGCATCAATTGTTCTTGGTAATGGTGCAACAGTTGGAGCATTAGTTGCAGTTAACCCAAGTGGTTCAGTTGTCACAGATGGTAGTAATTCATTTTGGGCCTCACCATTTGAAATTGGAGATGAATTTGGAGGAAAGGAATTTATTTTACCAAAAAATATTTTTACTGAATATCGTCGGGGTGATGATGCTAGAAAGGATACTTTTTCAATTGATAATACTACAATAGCCATAGTGGCTACAGATCTAGATTTATCGAAAGTAGAACTAAAAAGAGTTTCTGTTGCTGCTCATGATGGAATGTCCAGAGCAATTTTACCTTCACATACACCTTATGACGGTGATTTAATTTTTGCCGCTTCAACTGGTAGAAAAAAAATTAAGATAGAGCCTAGTGATATTTATAACATTGGAAATGCTGCTGCTATTTGCTTATCAAGAGCAATTGCAAGAGGGGTTTACGAAGCAAAGTCTGAAAAAAATGATTTACTTCCAACTTGGCAAGATATTGAAAAGTTATAATCATAAAGTATTTGAGAATTTACTCAGGTCGTCCCTTATTAAACTTTGTAAGTAATCTTTCAAAGCAATAATCCTAGGGTCATCTCTCATTTGTTCGTGATAACAAAAAGTAATGTCTAAAGTTGGGCCATTTAAATCTTTTAAAACTTCAAATAAGTTATTAGTTTCATCATTCATCCATCCAGGTAAGCTTGCTATTCCTAAACCAGCTTCAACGCATTTTGCCAATCCATATATACTACTTATTTCAAGACATGGAACTCTTGAAACATTCTCTTTGCCTTGCCACAATAACCAATTTAGCCTTTTCTTATCTAAAGGTGGTTGAGCATCCTCACCATATGAAATGATTTTATGATTATCCAATTCCCTTTCAGTTGAAGGAACACCTTTTTCTTTTAAGTATGATGTAGAAGCAAAAATTTTATATTGAAATGTTGCTAATTTGATTTGAATGTAATCTTGTGTTTTTATTGGTGTCATCCGGATTTCGGCATGTGGTTGAGAGGGTGAAACCTTAGGCTCTGCATCTCTCAAGCTAAGTGCAAGAGAAATTTCTGGATACTTATCTAAAAAAGCACCCATGCGTGGCGCCAACCATAGAGATCCAAAAGCATTTGTAGCATAAACTCTTAATTTACCGTTTGGTACCGTTTGATCAGATATTAATTTTTGGTTTACATCTTCGATGCTTTGAGAAAGTTTTTTAGCAGCTTCAGCTACTTGAATTCCAGCAGGAGTAAGTTCAATTCCACGTGATCTTCTTACGAATAGTCTATTGCCAACTTCATGCTCAAGTGATTGCATTTGTCTACTTAAAGCTGATTGACTAATATTTAAAAGAGCTGCAGAATCAGTTAAGCTTTTCGCTTGTGCAACTACGTTAAATAATCTTAATCTATCCCATTTCATAATTATACTTAATTCATTAATATGCAAAAAATAAATATCAATTATAAATACTTAATATGCAAAATATGCATACCAAGCAATCTATTTGTAATAATTAATTAGTATTTACTTAGCTAGGCTATATTAGAGGCACGGATAAGTTTTTTTGTATATAAAGACTTAGGTTTAGAAAACAAAGATTTTGTATCGCCTTCATCAACAATTGCTCCATTATTCATAATAATAATTTTATCACTTACTGAACGAATTAAAGCTATGTCATGACTTATAAAAATATAAGATAAAGCATATTTTTTTTGGAGAGATTGCAATAACTGAATAACTTGTAACTGAACCGATACGTCAAGAGCTGAAGTTGGCTCATCCAAGATTAAAAGACTTGGTTTAAGTATCAAAGCTCTTGCTATTGCTATCCTTTGTCTTTGTCCACCTGAAAACTCATGCGGAAATCTGGATGACATACTTTTTTCTAAGCCCACTTCATTCAGAATGCCGCAGATCATCTCATATCTTAATTTTTTACTGTGCTTTTCATGAATATCTAGGCCTTCTCCTATGATTTCCTCTATAGTCATTTTTGGAGAGAGAGAACCATATGGGTCTTGAAAAATTATTTGAGCATGCTTTCTGAATTGTAAATTTTCTGTTTTATTTAATTTTCTCAAATCACGATTTTTAAAAACTAACGACCCCTCTGACTTAATTAATTTCAAAATGGCTAGGGCTACTGAAGTTTTGCCTGAACCACTTTCTCCAACTATGCCCAATGTCTCATTTTCATTAACATCAAATGAAATTTGATCAACAGCTTTAATGAATCCTTCAGTTCTTCTAAAAAGACCTCTTTTTATCGGAAACCAAACTTTTAAATTTTTTATTTTTAATATATTACTAACTGCTTTTTTTGATATTTTTTTAAACCCTTTAGGTAATGAATTTAGGAGCTTTTTAGTATAATCAGACTCGGGATTACTAAAAATTTTTTTTGTTGATCCCTTCTCAACAATTTCCCCATTTTGCATAACACAAACTTCATCAGAGATCTCTTTTACAACCCTTAGATTATGTGTAATAAATATCATAGACATATTTTCTGATGCTTTGAGTTCCATCAGCAATGAAATTATTTCTTTTTCAATAGTCACATCTAGTGATGTGGTAGGTTCATCTGCAATGAGTAAATCAGGTTTATTAGCTAGAGCCATTGCAATCATAACGCGTTGTTTCTGACCTCCAGATAATTGGTGAGGGTAGTCAAGAAGCCTTGTTTCTGGATTTGGGATTTTAACTTTTTTTAAAAGCTCTATAATTTTAATCTTTCTTTCATCCCCAAACAACTTTTGATGAAATCCTAAACTTTCTCCTATTTGTTTTTCAATTGTATGCAAGGGATTCAAAGATGTCATAGGCTCTTGAAATATAAAACTTATTTTGTTGCCACGTAATGTTTGCAACTCATTTTCATCTAAACCAATCAATTCCCTTTGATTATATGTTATTGATCCTTTGATAATTGCATTCTTAGGTAGTAAAGATACTACAGCTAAAGATGTTATGGATTTTCCAGATCCACTTTCCCCAACAAGGGATAATGTTTTTCCCCTTTTAAGATTGAAACTTGAGTTATGTAAAACTTTTTTATTTTTTGTTTGCTCTCTAAAACTTATTGATAAGTTCTTTATTGATAAAACATTATCAATCATTTAAAAATCTTTCTAGGGTCAAATGCGTCCCTTATACCTTCAAAAATAAAAACTAATAAAGAAAGCATCAAAGCAAAAGTAAAAAATGCAGAAAACCCTAGCCATGGAGCCTGTAAATTATTTTTAGCCTGGAGTGTTAATTCACCCAATGAAGGATACGATGAAGGTAGTCCGTAGCCTATAAAATCTAATGCTGCAAGGGAACCAATTGCTCCTGTTACAATGAATGGAAGCATTGTTAATGTTGCAACCATTGCATTAGGTAAAATATGCCTATACATAATTTTGAAGTTTGAAACACCAAGTGCTTTAGCTGCTCTTACATACTCAAAATTTCTTGCGCGCAAAAATTCAGCTCTTACAACACCCACTAGTGCAGTCCAAGAAAACAAAGACATCAAAACTACTAATAGCCAGAAATTCATTTGTAAAATAGCTGCTACAATTATTATGATATATAGAGATGGAGTGGCGCCCCAAACTTCTATTATTCTTTGAAATATTAAATCAATCCACCCACCAAAGTAACCTTGTACTGCACCAGCCATTATACCTATTACTGAAGATATAAATGTAACAACAATTGCAAAAAAAACAGAAAGTCGGAATCCATAAATTATTCTTGAAAGTACATCTCTAGATGTGTCATCTGTTCCAAGCCAATGGTTTTTGTCCGGTGGTGATGGTGCTGGTCCATCTAAATCATTAATACTATTATATGAATATGGAATTGGTGCCCAAATAATAAGACCTTTTTCTGGATAATTTTTTGTATTGTTAACTTCTTCTATTATAAGTTTTGGAAAATCCCAGCAATCAACCTTGCCTCCAGAAATAATTAAACATTGAACCTCAAGATCTTTGTAAATGGCTTCAGTTTTAAAATCTCCACCAAATGTAGTTTCTGAATAAAAATTAAAGATAGGAAAATAATAGTTATCTTTATATTTGGCTAGTAGGGGACGTTCATTGGCAATAATTTCAGAAAAAAGTGAAATAAAAAATAGCAAGCAGAAAATGATTAGGGACCAGAATGCCCTCTTATTAGATTTAAAATTATTAATTCTTCGAATTATAAGATTTGAATTGAGCATCAGTTTTCTCTAGATTCAAAATCAATTCTTGGATCTATCCACATATACATTAAATCTGATAAAATTCCTATAAGCAAACCTATTAGCCCAAAAACATATAATGTCGCAAATATTACTGGGTAATCTCTTGCAACAGTTGCTTCAAAACCCATCCTGCCCAGACCATCTAGAGAGAAAATAGTTTCGATTATAAGGGATGCACCAAAAAAAACACTCAAAAAGGCACCAGGAAAGCCAGCAATTACAATTAACATAGCGTTTCGAAAAATATGATTGTAGAGTACTTTTTTTTCAGATAAGCCTTTAGCTTTTGCAGTTAATACATATTGTTTATTTATTTCATCAAGAAAAGAATTCTTAGTTAGAAGTGTTAATGTCGCAAAACCTGCAATTGAGGAAGCTATCACTGGCAGAGATATATGCCAAAAGTAGTCTAATATTTTCCCAAAAATGGATAGACTTTCCCAATTTTCAGAGGTTAGACCTCTGATAGGAAAAATCTTTAAGAACGAGCCTCCAGAAAATAGTACTAATAAAATTATTGCAAATAGAAAACCAGGGATTGCATAACCCACTATAATAGCACCAGAAGTCCAAGTATCGAATTTACTTCCATCGCTTACCGCTTTTCGGATCCCAAGAGGTATAGAAATAAAATATGCTAGCAGCGTAGTCCAAAGGCCTAAACTTATTGATACTGGAAGCTTTTCAATAACCAAGTCTATTACACTTATTGACCTAAAATAACTTTCTCCAAAATCAAAAAAAATATAACTCCAAATCATATTAAAGAATCTTTCTATAGGAGGTTTATCAAAGCCAAACTGTTTTTCTAGTTCTAATATGAAATCATCTGGAAGACCTCTTGCTCCAATATATTTTTCTGAAAATGATCCACCCACATCATTTTGCATAGTACCCTGAAGATTTTTATTCTCAGTACCGCCAGCAATATTTTCAAAAATATTATTATTACCCTGCATTTCAGATAAAATTTGTTCTACAGGTCCACCCGGTACAAATTGAATAAGAAAGAAATTAATAAGAATTATTCCAAGTAAAGTTGGGATAATAAGCAATAATCTTCTTAAAATATAAGGTATCATAATAAAACTTTAAATATTTTAAAACGCACCCTTTTCTTTTAAATCAGAAAATTTTTTCTCATTCATCCACCAAAAGTCTAAAAGACCCATGTCATAAGGAGGAAGATTTTCAGGGTGCTCATAAAAATCATAATAAGCAACTGTATGAACATTTTTATACCACTGAGGTATCCAAAAATAATATGATCTTAAAACTCGATCTAAAGCTCGAACAGAAATTTTTAGTTCTTGTCTAGTTTTTGCCGACATCACAACTTCAATCAGTTTATCAATTGCATCACTTTTAATACCTGATTTATTAAAAATAGAAACGTCTGCCGTTTCAGAGCCAAAATACTGTTTTAGACCACTTCCTGGAGTAAAAGACATTGGAAAATTTCCAGTTACAATATCAAAATCAAAAGATCTTTCTCTTTCAGTCATTTGAGCATTATCAATTTTAGTATGTTTCGCGTTTACACCTAAAGATATTAAATTTTGAATAAATGGTTCTATAATTCTTGTGAATGCTTGAGAGTCATTTAAAATCTCAACATCTAAAGTTTCGCCATTTGAATTTTTTCTTAATCCATCACTTGATACTTCCCAACCAGCTTCATCTAGTAGTTTTGAAGCCTTCCGAAGATTTTTTCTGTCTAATTGCTTTATTGAAGATAATGATACTTGTGCAACTTCTGAATCAATAACGTTGTCTGGTAAAATACTCTCTACTGATTGTAATATGTTCATTTCAGCTTTTGACGGTTTGCCTTCAGCTGACATGTCGCTGTTTTCCCAAAAAGAATTTATTCTTGCGTATAGGTCATAGAATAGAGTTTTGTTAGACCATTCAAAATTAAACATTAAACCGATAGCCTTTCTAACTCTTATATCTTTAAATTTATCTCTCCTAAGATTGATTATAAATGATTGACCAGGAGCCATATCGCCGTTTGGTAATAATTTTTTTGTAACCCATTTCTTTTCAATGGCTGGAAAATCATATCCTGTTGCCCATAATTTTGACATATATTCAGTTCTAAAAGTGTAACTCCCACCTTTAAAACCTTCAAACGCAGAATTATAATCTGCAAAATATTCAATTCTTATTTTATCAAAATTATTCCTTCCCTTATTAATAGATAAATTAGAACCCCAGTAATTAGGATTTTTCTTATAAACTATTGTTTGGCCAACATCTATTTTATCTAAAACATAAGGTCCAGAACCTAATGCAGGTTCAAGAGTTGATGCTTCAAAATCAATATCATTAGTTTCATAATATGATTTTGAAAATATTGGTAATGATCCAGCAGAGGCTGGAAGGTCTCTAGTTGGCACACCTTTTTTGAATTCAAATTTAATTTTATGATCATTTAAAATTGTAACCGTTTCGATTTCTTTTTCAATTACTGCTCTAAATGAAGGTAGACCCTTTTCCTTTAATAATTCATAAGAAAATAGTACATCTTCAGAAGTTAATTTTGATCCATCAGAAAACCTGGCTTCTGGTCGCATGTTAAATATAACCCAAGAACGATCTTCGGGATATTCTATACTTTCTGCAACTAAACCATATGAGGAGTCTATTTCATCAGAAGTTCCAGTCAGAAGACTTTCAAAAAAAATTGAAGAAAGACTACCTGACCTTCCCTTAGGAGTGTATGGATGCATAGAGTCAAAAGAGCCAAAAGCCCATATAGACACTTCGCCGCCTTTAGGAGCATTTGGGTTCACATAATCTAAGTGTTTAAAGTTTTTCTCATATTTTAATTCGCCAAAAGTTGATATTCCATGAGATTTTATTATATTGTCACCACTATATGCAATGTTACTCAAAAAAATTGATATGATTAGAGTCTTAAAGTTTATTAAAACTCTAAATTTTAAATTAGGTAATTCTAAAAAGCCTAGCATGCATTTCTCCTAAAATGAATGTTTTGAAGAGTATTATTATATAATATTACTTATACCATTTATGAGTAAATTCAAAGATATCACAATTAAGATTACCTTTATTACAAGTAAAAGGTAAGAATCTGGAATTCTAAAAATTAAAAATTTTCCTATGAATGTACCAAAAATACCGCTTATTATTACTAATGCAACGAGCAAAAAATAGTCTTTAAACGCAAAGCCCATCAAACCAAATAATATGCATTTAAGAAAATGCTGTGTTAGAAGCAGAAAGGCACAACTTGAAATATACTCAGATTTTTCAAGCTTGTACGACTGAATGACACTAGAAATCAAAGAACCAGTAACACCTATTATTGTAGATAAAAAACTAGAAATAGAACCTGTTAAAAAAAGTCTATTTTGATTTAGAATAGGAATTTTACTGAATGTATTAAGTAATATAAATAAAGCTATTAAAACCTTTATTAAATTCTCATCAATAGATAATGAAAAAATTCCACCTAATGGTACTCCAATCAGACAGCCTAATGAAAAAGGAATAACAACACTCCATTTTATTCTAAATTTAAAAAATATTAATCTATTGAAATTTGAACCTAGTTGTATGACAGCGTGAAGAGGTATTATTACACTCCCGGAAAAATTTAGTGCAAGAATTCCTAATAAAAGCATTCCTCCACCAAATCCAATTATTGATGAAATTAAAGAGGAAACAAAACTTGTTAAAATAATAGATACTATTGCAAGTATTGAAATATTATCAGGAAAATATAAGAAATTTATAACTATTTCAGAAGGCATAATAATATTAATATAACTATTCAATTTTCAAATTGAAAACCAAATTAATCTTAACCCTAGAAAGAAAACACTAGTATAAATTATAAAGAAAAAAACTTGGTCAGAAATTTTATTATTTATAAATTTCCCTACAAAAATACCCAAAAATGTAATTGGAATAAATGTTAAAGTTAGTTTAATTAATTCTTTATCAAAGAGCCCTAATAAAAAATATGGGAAGAGTTTTACAATATTTGTTATAGCAAAAATAAGCGCAACAGTTCCCATAAATTTTTGTCTTGTTAATTTTAACGGTAATAGGTAAGCAGCAATTGGGGGCAAGCCTGAGTGAATTACAAAGCTTGAAAACCCTCCCATAGCACCTAAGAAAATACCAACTGTAGGGTGAAGTATTTTTTTTGGAGTTTCAACAAATTTTCTTGCTAACCCATCAATAGCTAAAAAAATACCTAAAAAACCAACTATTATACTTATCATAGAACTTGAGATTTTATTTATTAAAAAAAAAGTTAATACAACACCTAAAATAACACCGGGTAAAAGAATTTTAATACTATTCCAGTAAATATTTTTTCTATAGATCCATACTGATAATGGATCTGAAATTATAAGCAAAGGTAGTAAAAATGCTGCTGCTTTTATAGGTTCAAATATTTGTGCAGAAAAAATAGCTGCGGCCAAAGCAAAACCTCCTCCAAGACCTCCTCTGGAAAGGCCAACAAAAAATGCTGGTAAAGATAAAAGTAAATAAATCTCAAGTGAGAATTGACTCATTTTAGCTAGTTTTTGATTTTAGTTATATAAGAGATAAAGCAATTCTTTTATTTAACTTACCTTTATTTTCAATTTTATAAATTTCAATATTTCCAATTTCAGAGGTATTTTTAACATGTGTTCCTCCACATGGCTGATAATCAATGTTTTCACCTATTCTAACCATTCTTATTTTACCATTTGTTCTTGGTGGAAGAACTGACATTGTCTTTATTAAATTAGGGTTTTCATCTAATTCTTTTTGACTTATCCATGAATAATTAATGTTATAATTGCCTTGAATTAACTTATTAAGTTTAATGTTAACCTCTTCTTTGTTAGGTTTATGGTCTAAATTAAAATCCAATCTACCTTTCCCATCATTCACAGAGCCACCCGTTACTTTACCATCAATTATTGAGCATAGCAGGTGAAGGCAAGTGTGAATTTTCATTAGCTTGTATCTTCTCTCCCAATCTATAAAACACTCAACACTATCCCCAATTTTGAATTTTAAATCATTATTTATTAGATGTTTTATAGAATTATTTTCTCTTATCGTATTTTCAATCTTAATAGTACCATTTTCAGCTTTTAATATGCCGGTATCACCAAGCTGTCCTCCACCTTGTGCATAAAAAATTGTTTGATCTAGTTGGATCCAATTGTCTGTAGCATCAATAATTTTTGAAGGACAATTTTTTTGGTATGGATTATCCTTGAATAATTCAATAGTCGATATCTGTTTCATTTTTTACTTACCTAAATTGCAAAGACCTAAATAGTTTGGCATCAATTTTGCTTTTTTCATACATTGTAATATTTAACTAAGTTTTTTGACAGTTTTTTGACTGTTTTAACTCTTATTTTACGCAATATTTTATTTTCTCCTTTAAACTGACCCCATTAATTTGGGGTTTTTTTTTTAAATAAGCGTTATTAAAGAACCTTTAATTTATCTTAAATGTTAAAAAAAAATTGTTTTTTTTTAATTTTGATAATTTTTCTACTATTCTTGAACTATTGATCAATAAATACATTGAGAGCATTTGAACATATCAAAGTGTTGCAAAAATACAACATTAATACTATATATAGTGGGTAAATACAATTTTTATACTAGGTGTACATACCAGATATTTGTTATTTGCATAACGTGAGACTAATTTTGGTCTTTTTATTATAACGATAATTGGAGGTTACTCATGATTGACAAGGCAAAAGGCACTATAGGTGGCTTAACAGACTTAGGTCTGGCGTTATTAGCCTTAGCAATTGTTCTAACATTACTTGTTGGAGCTGGAAACATGGCATTCTTTGGTGGTGTTGTAGGTAACATCACAGCATTGGTTGCTGAACTAGGAAGTTCAGGTCTACCAGGCTTAGTTGCTGTGGGTATTATTCTTTGGTTGTTCCAAAGATAAATACTTTTAGTTCTGATACAATTTAGTATATGAATTTAACATATGGATAATAAAATTATTAGTAATTTGCGAAGCTTCAGCTCCTTTGTTTGGGAGCTAAGTAAAGCCGGTACGTTAATAGTGTTGATTATTGTTTTGGTTTTTATCCTCTTAGGAGATGGGTCAGGGCCTTACGTAAGATCAGTTATTCTGAACATTGGAGAATTAATATCCATAATTACAAGTGAGGCAATTATTGGAATTTCAATAGTATTACTTGCTTGGTTTATGATTTCCAAAATGAATAAATAAATTGTATTTTGTTAGAACTAAGTAATTAACTAATATTTAAAGGGTGATATTAATTATCACCCTTTTACTTTGAACCTAAAGTTTTTGGTTTTGTCATTTCTCTCAATCTAATCGATAATAATCTTAGTAAACCTTTAATGAAGGGATCTGATTCATTGAGTTTTTTTTCATATTCTTGTTTCGATAATGATATAACAACACAATCAGTCATACATCTTGCGCCTGCACTTCGTAAAGTATCTTCAATAACACCCATTTCTCCAAAAATTTCGTTTTCACCAACAGGGAAATTTGGGTTATTTGTTTCATTAGTGGGTAAAAAAATGCCAACTTCCCCTTTAATTAATAAAAATAAATATCCCGCGCTATCGCCTGCTTTGAAAACAAACTGACCTTTATTAAATTCTAATTTTTCCATATATATTTTATTTTCTAAATTTTTATAATTTGACCTTCTTTAGCAAAGAAAAGATTTTTATTTTTAATTTCACTTTCTAAACTCATCATATCTTTATCATCCCTGTAAGGACTGTGGTGAGATATAGCCATTTTTTTAGAATTTGTTATATCCAAAAATTCATTCCCTTGCGTTATTGAAGAATGTCCCCATCCTTTCCTCATTGATAACTCTTCAGAAGTAAACATTCCATCCCACATAACAAAATCACTATTATTAGATGCTTCAATAATATCTGGGGCACTGTCATCATCATATTCGTGATCGAGTAAATAACAAAACTTACCTTGGTTTGATTCAAATTTATAACCCGTAGCTCCGCCTGGGTGTCTTAAGTTTATACTTGTAATTTCACAATTAGATTTAATAATTTTAGCAGCCTCTTCAAATTCTAAATACTGAATATGAGTAAGGTTTTCTACAAGTTCTATAGGAAAGTAGTGTGGACTAAAGCAACCGCCTAAAATGCCTTTTAATTCATCCTTAGAAACTAAGGCACTGGAAAAATATATTGGAGTATCTGGTGATAGAAGATCTCTACAGAAAGGAAGTCCTTGTATATGATCAAAATGAAAATGACTAAATAATATTAAAACCGGAACATCTTTCCTTATCTTAACATCTTTAAATCCAGTACCAGCGTCAAGAATTACTTGAAAATTATTATGAAGTACTTCTGTACATGATGTGTTACCTCCAAATTCAGAAAATCCATTTCCTGGGGTAGCCGTAGAACCTCTTACTCCTAAAAATTTTACTTCCATAATTGAACCTCTCTAGTTCTATTCGAGAAAATTGGTCAGTCAAATAAATTAAAGTCAATAATGCAATATATTATAAAGCAATCTTTTTTAAATAAAAAATATTTATTTTTATTATTATTCTTAATTTTGTTTCTTTTAGATTTAGTTAGCATCCATTGTTTTATTTTTATGGTAAATATTATTTTAGATGCTCATTCAGTAAATCTAACCTATTTTTAACCTCAATAATTTCTTCATTTGAAAGACCAGCAATTGATAATCTTAGGTATCTTTCTTGTTTCTTGCCAAAATATATTCCAGGTATAGTAATTAAACCACATTTAGATGCTAATATTTTTGATAATTTATCACACTTTATATCTTTAAAAGGATGCCTTACATATGCAAAGAAAGTACCGATTGAAGATATTTCCCAACCAGTAGACTTTGGAAGAGAGTTAGAAAATAAATTTGCTTTCTCTCCAATCTTATTACACTTATTATCTATAAAGTTTTCTAAATTAGGCAAAAAATCTGCTACTGATTGTTGAGCAGGTCTTGGTGCGCAAATTTGAATGTTATCCATAATTTTTGATATTTCACTGATCATTTTGATATCGGCCGTTATTGCACCAAGTCGATGTCCAGGTATACAAAATGATTTTGAAAAACTATAAAGTTGAATTAAATTTGAACTCCACTGTTCATTATCAAATAAGTTATGTGGCTTTCCATTATTTGGGTAAATAAAATCTCTATACGTTTCATCAATGATTAAAAATATATTTTTTTCAGTGCACAGGTTTAATAGTTTATTTAAATTTTCTTTACTTTGAGGAGATCCGGTTGGATTTCCAGGACTTACTATAACTAAAGCCTTAACTCTTGGAGTTATTTTCTTTTCAATTTCATTTAAGTCTATCTCAAAATTGTTATTTTTATTAAGCTCAAAGAATTTAGGTTTAATATTTAGCATTTTTAAGGAAAGTTCGTGGCTAAAGTAGCCTGGATTAGAAATCATAATTTCATCTCCGGCTTCAGCTAAACATATTATTGATGCTATAAAGGCTTGATTACATCCTGAAGTAATCAAAATTTGATTGTAGGATGTATTTGTCTGATACCGTTTATTAATATGATTTGAGTAATTTTGCCTTAGTATTTCTTCTCCTTCTATTTCGCCATATGACATAAGCTTTTTATCAGCACTATAGTGCATAAAACTTTCTATAAGTGTTTGGTGAGGTGGGTATGAAGGAACTGCTTGAGACATATCTATCAATTCACCATGTTCACCGTCATATTCACTTGACCATGAAATTGCTAAAGGTATTGGTGGTTCAGAAATATTTTTGATATTAGGGTTAATCATTCTTTAAGTTTTTATATTCATTTTTTATTTTATTAGTATGCTCTCCTAAAAAAGGCACTTTTCCAAAAGTAACTTCTTCACCATTTATTACTGCTCCTGGTGACAAGAGACTAATTTCCCCCTCTGAAGTTTGAACACTAATAAAATTGCTTTGGGGATGGTCAGCAAGATCTTCAACGGTGCTTAATTGACCATAAGCTATATCAGCATCCTGAAGTCTTTTTATTATATCCTTTCTCGACATACTTCCAAATACGTCATTAATAATTTGATCAAGCCTATTTCTATTAATAACTCTATTACTATTATTTGAAAAATTATCTTTTTCAATCAAATCAGTTTTTTTAAGTACTAAACTGCAAAGACTTGACCACTCACGCTCATTTTGAATTGAAATTAGAATTAGTTCATCTTGCCTACATTTATAAACTCCATATGGTGCAATTGTAGCGTGATGCAATCCCGCTCTCTTGACTTTCCGTTTCCCATAAACAGTTTGCAAGTAAGGGACATTCATCCAATCAGAAAGTGAATGGAATAAGGAAACTTCTATTCCCCTTCCTAACCCAGTTTTATTTCTTCCAATTAAGGCTTGCAAGATAGCTTGAAAAGAAGTCATTCCTGCGGCTATATCACATACAGAAACTCCTACACGCCCTGGTTCTTGAGAAGAACCATTTATATTAGCTAAACCACTTTCAGCTTGTATTAAAAGATCATAAGCTTTCATTTTACTATATGGACCACTTTGTCCATAGCCACTTATATCGCATGTAATTAATGAAGGGTATTTCTCTCTTAAACTTTTACTGCTTATACCTATTCTATTAGTTGCTCCAGGCATTAGATTTTGAATAAAGATATCTGATTTAGAGATAATATTTTTAAGAATTAAAAGATCTTCAGCATCTTTAATATTTAAGCAAACAGACTCTTTACCATGGTTTAACCATACAAAATATGCACTTAAACCATTAACATCAGAGTCATATCTTCGTGCAAAGTCACCTTCCGCTCTTTCAATCTTGATAACTCTTGCACCAGCCTGTGCTAATTTACCTGAAGCGTAAGGAGCAGCTACCGCTTGTTCTAGAGTAATTACTTGTATTCCTTCTAAATCTTTATTCATCCTAAAAACTTCTAACAGTTAATATTTATACTCCTGCAGGATTATCAACATCATGACCTAATTCTGACAAATCAGAGTATCGATCTCCTATCCTATGATGAGGGCGGCCACCATTTGCGCCACCAAAAACTGCTATTAACTCATCACTTGCTGGTGCATCAGATATAGAAAATTGAACAGTTAAATAATGTGACCTTCGACCTGAGTCATTTTTATCCATAAGTGGCACCTGAATTTGTGTATTTGCAGGTCCTCTTGTATTTGTGAAACCAAGATAGCTCTTTGCTTTAACTGCATCCCTATAAAAATTTCCAAAATGAAGAGTATGGATTAAAGCTGAAGATAGTTCAATCTCACAGTTAAGTCCGGACATACATGCCTTACCATAAGCTTCGATCTTATCACCCCCACCAGCTAAATCAATAATACGATTAGTTAATTCTTTACCTAAAATTGGTCCAAAAGACTTTATTTCTGGTTTTAAGTCATCAACAAATCCCCTTCCAGACCAAGGATTTTTTACGACAGCTGCAACTCCAAATAATTTAAGCGGTTGAGTAGCTTCCTTTTCTCCTTCAATAAATATTTCTTCTTCAAAAGTAACTATTTTTCTAATTTGAAGTTTCATGATTAGTCTCCTTTGTTAAGAATTTGAGTTTGTCCTTTAGTTTCATCACCCATATAAATTGCAAAATTACCATGGTTAGACTCTTCTATATATCTTTTGAGCATTATAACTAATGCTTCATCTTTAATTTTATCCCAACTGATTTCATTAAATTTTATATATTTATGTTTATCTGGAGGTTTTCCATTAGCTTTACATCTATAATATATACATACAGCATCCTGTTTATTATCCTCATAAACAGAGTAGACAAAATCAAGTTTTACATTTAATCCAACACTAGAATATTTATCGATTAGAGTTGTAGTATTTGAAGGTCCACCATTGCCACCAACCTTGGGTAAAGACAAAACATTATTTTCCTTATCCTCAAAAAATAAAATAGATGTTTCGTTTTCAACAATCATACCGACGATTGTTTTTGTGTTTTTCTCAATTGCACTGACCAAGGAAGTTTCGTTATTAAATTTTATATAACTTCCATTATAATAACCTAATGGATAACCACTATCTTTTTTAAAAGACTTTACGTTTCCGATTAAAATTATGTGGTCTCCAGATCTAATTTGTTCAAAATTACAACACTCAAACCATGCGAGAGAATTTTCTATAATTGGCGCCCCTAAATCACCTTTAAACCATTTTGTATTATCAAATTTATTTTGAGATGGTGTTGCAAATATATTTGAGATTTCCATTTGATTTTCATTTAAAATATTAATGGCAAAATATTTAGAATTTTTAAATATATCAATTCCTTCATTGAAATCCCCAATACATATTGAGACTAAAGGAGGATCTAATGATACTGATGTAAAGGAATTAGCTGTAAATCCTCTTGGAGTGCCATCCTCAGACGTAGTAGTAACAATAGTAACACCTGTTACAAACTGTCCTAATGTTTTCCTATATTCTAATTTATCAAATTGCATTTTATAATTAAACTCTAATTTAAATATTTAATTAACGTTTCTAAGTAAGAATTCTAATAGTAAGTTGTTAACAGTACTAGCATCCTCTATTAATGCCATATGTCTTAAACCTGGCAAGATCTTTAATTCTGATCCTTTGATTTGTTTTGATATTTCTGAAGACATTTGAGGGGAGTTTCCAAAATCTTCATCACCAGTTAAAATAAGTGTTGGGCAATTTATTGGTAAAGATGGATCTAATAGCTCATCAACACCGTCAACAAGAACTTGGTAAGCCTTTGGGTAAACATCTTTTTTATTTTCCATTACCCAATTCCTAATTTTATTCATTACATCAGGATTATTTTTTCTATATTCTTCTGTAAACCATCTATTAAGTGCATCCTCTGTTGTAGCTTGAGGGCCATCTATTTTAACTTTGTTTACCCTTAATTGAACGGCATCTTTGGCTTTTTGATCTCTCTTATGAGCAGAGTTTAAAACTGCCAAAGCCCACAATTTTTCACTATATTTAATAGCAAATTTTCTAGCAATCATTCCACCCAGAGAAAATCCTATTAAGGCAGTTTTTTTGATAGATAAGAAATTCATTATTTCATAAATTTGCTTAGAAAACTTCTCTAAATTTAATTTTCCCTCAGGATCTTTACTCTCCCCATGACCAATCAAATCATATGTTACAACGCTAAAGTTTTTTGATAGTTCATTAGTTTGCCATCCCCACATTTTTTTATTAAGGCCTAAACCATGAACCATAATAACATAAGGACCGTTTGAAGAGACTAAATTAATAGACGAACCACTATTATAAAAAGTTTTCATAAATTCTATTCTGGCTTATATGCAATTACTTCGATTTCAACTTTTACATCAACTAGTAATTCGTTAACAACTGCTGATCTAGCTGGAGGGTCTTTAGGAAAATATGTACTAAAGATTTTATTAAAACCTGGGAAGTAGTCCTTTTTGGATAACCATACCATTGCTTTTACAACATCTTTAAAATTACAATTAGCTAATCCAAGAGTTTTTTTAATATCCTCTAAAACTGCAATTGTTTGTTCCTCAATAGTGCCTTGTGTCATAACTTCACCATTCTTGAATGGAACCTGCCCTGTAAGAAAAACAAAATCACCTGCTCTAATAGCTCGTGATAAAGATAAAGTTCGTCCTCCGATCACAACAGGATCTCCTATAACTTTTTTTTTGCTCATTAAACATTTTCTCCAAAATACTTCTTTCATTTATATACTTAAGTTATTTGACGTGGAATAAAAATCATGCTGAATATGTAAGAATAAAAATTTAAAGTATAGGTGATTTATAATGGGTAATCTTGAAACTTACAAAATGTTTGTAAATGGTGAATGGATTGGAAGTGAAAAAAGTGAAACTTTTGAAAGTATAAATCCAAGCATAGGAAAACCATGGGCGCTTATACCAGAAGCATCAGCTTCAGATGTAAACAAAGCTGTAGAATCTGCGTATAATGCATTCAGTGAAGGTGAGTGGTCTAAAATTACTCCAACCCAAAGAGGTAAATA
The DNA here is from genome assembly GCA_045565515.1 of Puniceispirillales bacterium (SeqCode). GTDB lineage: Bacteria > Pseudomonadota > Alphaproteobacteria > Puniceispirillales. The sequence goes on along the minus strand of JBJLFF010000019.1, from coordinate 83,355 downwards.
TTTAAGAAAATTAGGTGACCTTCTAGCTAATAAATCTGAAGAATTAGGTAAAATAGAATCTATTGATACCGGAAAGTTATTAAAAGAAACAAGATGGCAGGCAAAATATATTGCAGAATACTTTCATTATTATGCAGGTTTAGCTGATAAGATAGAAGGAGCCACACTTCCAATAGACAAACCAGACATGTACGCATTCAATGTAAGAGAACCTTTAGGGGTGATTGCTGCAATTGTACCGTGGAATTCACAATTATTTTTAGTTGCTGTGAAAATAGGTCCTGCACTAGCTGCTGGGAATACTGTTGTTTTAAAAGCATCAGAACATGCATCAGCAGCAATGCTGGAATTTGGGAAAGTTATAGAGGAAGCAGGTTTCCCTCCGGGAGTTGTAAACATTATCTCTGGTCATGGAGATCCATGTGGAAAAACTCTTACAACTCATCCATTAGTACACAGGATTAGTTTTACGGGGGGACCATCTACAGCAAGACATGTAATAAGAAACTCAGCTGAAAATTTTGCAGAAGTTTCTCTAGAACTTGGAGGAAAGTCACCTTTTATTGTCTTTGATGATGCCGACATTGAAAGTGCTGTGAATGGATCCATTGCTGGAATATTTGGAGCAAGTGGACAAAGCTGTGTAGCAGGTTCTAGGCTATACTTACATGAGAGTATTGCTGATGAATTTCTAGATAAAATGCTCAATTTGGCTTCAAAAATCAAATTAGGTGACCCTCTTCAAGAAGAAACGCAAATGGGCCCATTAGCTACTTTAGGTCAAATGAATTTGATTGAAAATGAAATTTCTAATGCTAAGGCTCAGGGTGCTAAAATTTTACATGGAGGAAAAAGACCTTCAAATCCGAATGGAGGCTGGTTTTATGAACCAACTATTGTTGATTGCCACGATCAAAAATTAAAAATAGTAGATACGGAACTATTTGGTCCAGTCCTGAGTGTAATAAGATTTAAGAGTGAAGAAGAAGTTATTAAACTAGCTAATGATACAAAATATGGTTTAGCTGCAGGAGTTTTTACAAAAAATGGTGCTCGTTCATTAAGGGTCACTAAAGCGCTTAGAGCTGGAATTGTTTGGGTTAATACATACAGAGTTGTCTCTCCAATTGCACCTTTTGGGGGTTATAAGGACTCTGGTTATGGTAGAGAAAGCGGAATGCAGGCAATTCATGATTATACACGCATCAAAACAGTTTGGATTAATACATCTGATGAGCCTATGTCAAACCCATTTCAGATGCGCTAAATAAATTTTCTGATAAATAACCTATTTTTTAGCATATATTCTAATTCCACCAAGTTTACCACCATCTAAATACCTCATGGCAAAGTTGTAAAAATATAGCATATTTTCAACTACAGTTTCATTATGAACTCTTGTGTGCCTAGCAATATTATCTTTATAGGCTTTATGCCTTGATTTAGTAAAATCACTCCAGCTTATTGTCATATCATCTGAAACAATTTCTGAAAATCCTGCTTTGATAAGATCAGAATTATAATCAGAGTAACTAACAATATAATTAGCAAAAAAATCTTTTGAAAGCTCAGACTTTTCGCCATCACTAAAAGGTTGATGACAAGCAAAATCTTCAGCAAAAAAAATAACCATTAGGCTTAAGAATTTTTAAACATGATTCTAATAATTTATCTCTATCAGGTATATGATATAGAGCGAGCCAACTCACAATTGCATCATAATTTTCAGCTGGCAAAGACATGTCTAAAAAATCACCACATAAATGCTCAACATTATTTTCCAACCCACATCTTTTAGTTAAATCTATTCCAACTAGATGATGATCTTCTTGAAGTTCTAGAGCTGTTACTTTTGCACCAGTTGCTTGGGCTAAATATCTTGAGGGCCCACCAATACCAGAGCCAATTTCTAAAACTCTTGAGTTACTATTTATACCTAGCTTTTCTATAGTAAAATCAATAGATTCGGTGCCATGGTAATGTAATTGATCAAATGAAGACAATTCATCAATTGATAAATCTCCTTCAATTTCTTTACCTAATTCTTTAAGCTCATTATATACACGGTCAATAAAGTTATATAACTTCATTGATTTAATTTTTTCTTCAACCATAAGTATGCCTGTTAAATATTAAATCCAATCTTTCAAGATAATTTTAATACTAAAATAAAATTAAAACTATATTTTAAAAAAAATATGTTGAATTATAAATTAAATATAAATTCTTTAGGTAAATTAATGATGAGTAATTTTGGTGAAGATACAGCATTAGTATTAATTGACATTCAAAATGATTTTTGTCCTGGTGGGGCCTTAGCAGTAAATCAAGGTGACGAGGTAGTTGAAATTGCAAATAAAATTCAAGAGCAGTTCAAAATAAAAATTATAACTCAGGACTGGCATCCTAATACACATAAATCATTTGCATCTAATCACGATGGTAAAGACCCACTTTCAATGGTTGAAATGTTCTACGGCAAGCAAGTTCTATGGCCAGATCATTGTATACAAGGGACTGAAGGTTCTAAATTTCATACAAAATTAATTACTGATAATGCAGACCTTATAATCAGAAAAGGTTTTAGGCCTGAAATTGATAGTTATTCAGCATTCTTTGAAAACGACCAAAAAACACCAACTGGCTTAGATGGGTACTTAAAATCAAGGGGAATTAATAAAATTTACCTTTGTGGCTTGGCGTTGGATTTCTGTGTTTATTTTTCTGCTATTGATGGAGCAAAGCTAGGTTACGATGTTACTGTAATAAAGAACGCATGTAGAGCAATTGATTTAAACAATTCACTTGAAAATTCTTTAAACGATATGAAAGGTAAAGGGGTTAAATTATTATCTACTTCTGAATTATAATTTTAAATACCTATTAAACTATATAATTTTTTATTGTCATTTTGTACTTCTTTTGCATCAGCTGAAAAAATTATAGACCCATTTTCAATAACCAAAATTTCATCAGCAATAGATAAAATAGCGTCAACTCTTTGTTCGACTAGAAGGATAGAAACACCTTGTTTTTTTAATTCTAAAATACTGTTTCTAATCAGAGAAATCATAGAGGGTTGAAGGCCCTCAGTAGGTTCGTCTAGTAGTAATAAAGTAGGCTCAATACAAAGTGCCCTAGCCAAAGCCAACATTTGCTGTTCACCACCTGATAATGTTCCAGAAATTTGATCTAGCCTTTCCTTTAACTTAGGAAACATAGTTAAAACATTATTTTTTGTAACCTCACTTTTTCTTCTTGTTAAAAGACCTATTTCCAAATTTTCTTCAACAGTTAATTCTGAGAAAAGCCTTCTACCTTGAGGAACGTATCCGATCCCTTTTTTAGGTATATGATGGGGTGAAATTTTTGATATTGTTTCATCATTAAAGGATATTAATCCTTCAGTTTTATCAACTAAACCCATTATTGATTTGAGTGTTGTTGTTTTGCCAGCGCCATTCCTCCCAAGAAGACATGTTACCTTACCTTTTCGTAAACTAAATGTGAGATCTTTGAGTATTTTTATATTAGAATAATATGATGTCAGGTTTTGAACAGTTAGCATCAATCCCCCAGATAAGCTTTTTGAACAATAGGGTCATTTTGAATAGTCTTTTTATCACCTTCAGCAATTATTTCACCAAAATGAAGAACTGAAATATTATCTGCTATAGACATCACAACATCCATATTATGTTCGATTAATAGTATAGTTGTCGATGAAGAAATATCTTTTATTAATTTTTTAAAATTTTCAATTTCTGAATCTGATAATCCTTGTGTTGGCTCGTCTAAAATTAGTAACTTTGGCTTTTGAGCCATCCCCATCGCTAATTCAAGAAGTCTTTGGTGACCATAACTTAAGTCTCCACTTCTTTGATTGATCCTATCCAAAAGCCCAACTTTAGTTAGAACTTCAGAGACTGTATTTATTTTCTCATTTGAATTATCTTTTTTAATAGCTAAGGCAACATTTTCGTAAACAGTTAAATTAAAAAAAATTGATGTAATTTGAAAAGTATAGCCTATTCCATTTGAAATTCTTTTATAGACAGGAAAATCAGAAATATCCTTTCCACCAAAAACCACTTTCCCTTTAGAAGCTTTAATCCTTCCGCAAAGTAATGAAACAAAAGTTGTTTTGCCTGCTCCATTAGGTCCAATTAAAGCTCTTATTTCATTTTTATTTATTTTGAAGTTTACATTATTTACAGCTTTAATACCTTGGAAATTTTTACTTATGTTTTCTGTGTAAAGGAGAATATTGTCTATGGTATCCATTTAAAATACCTATACCTTAATTCACCTAGTAAACCACGTCTTGCAAATAAAGTTACCATCAAAAGTGTAATTCCAACTATTATCATGTAAGCATCCGTGATATCGCTTGCATAATCAATTAGATAAAACATAAAAATTGCTCCTACTAGTGGTCCCAAAACAGTTCCAGCACCACCAATTAAAACCCATAAAAGTGGAAATATTGAGTATGGTACTGCTGCAAAACTTGCCCCTACATAACCAAATAAAATACCGTAACAGGCTCCTGCTAAACCAGAGATAGTTCCTGAAATGATAACAGAAAATAACTTATATAAATGTACGTTATAACCAAGCATTAGAGCTCTATCACTGTTTTCCCTAATCGCAATCAAAACTCTGCCAAATGAACTTTTTGCAATCCATAGGTTAATAATTAAGCATAAAGAAAATACTATTAAAGCTGAATAGTATCGTATAGTAGGATTAGATAAATCCAAGGAAAGAAAAACTCTGCTTGACTGTTGTATGACAATACCTTCGTCACCTCTCGTAACACCTCCAAAATACAAAATACATAAATAGGCAACTTGTGAGAACATGAGAGTTACAATCATAAAGGACACACCAACCGTTCTAAGAGCAAGATATCCAATCACCAGTGAGACAAAAGCAGAAATGAAAATTGCTAATATTAATGATTGCCCAACATTATAATCTAAGTGGTAAATTGATAGGCCAGATGCGTACAGTCCTGCTGAGAAAAAAAGTGCATGCCCTAAACTTAAAAGACCAGTGTAACCAAATAAAACGTTATAGCCAATACCATAAGCTGCTAATACTAATATTCTTGCAAAATTACCTTGATGGTAATCTGAAAAAATTCCTAGCAATTCAAGCAATAGAAGTATTGCCAAAGCTCCTAAATGTAGAAGTATATCTTTTCTCATGCTTTAGCTGTTCCAAATAATCCGTTAGGCTTTATTAATAAAACAAATACAACTAATAAAGTTGCTAATATTTTTGCTAAATTTGGAGAGAAAAAAACTGATATTATACCATCACTCATACCTATAAGAACAGCAGCAGCAACAGTTCCTCTTAGGCTTCCTAAGCCACCGATAATAACTACAATAAAGGCTAGAAGTAATGGTTCTCCTCCCATTAAATAATGCGCTTGCTGAATTGGAACTATGAGAACAGCACCAACTGCAGCTATAGCCGCACCAGCACCAAAAACAAGGCTATATACAGTTGAAATAGGTATTCCAAAAGCTTGAGCTGTTTCACTGTCTAATTGCGTAGCTCTTAAAAGAAGACCAAACTTAGTTTTAGCCATAACCAGCCAAACACCTAATAACAGAACTATGGCAGCAAAAATAACAAAAAACTTATATGCCGAAAATCCAAACCAATACAGATCTAATCTTATATTAAATGGTTGTTCAACTGGTCTTGCATCAGGTCCAAAAGTCATTAAAGCAGCTTGTTGAATAATATATAAAATTCCAATTGTTGCTATAATTGTAGCTTCAGGATCGTATTTTAAACGTTTCAAAATCAACCAGTCTGAAAACATTGCAATAATACCAGCAATCAAAGGAGCTATTAATAATGCTAATAAAAAACCTATTGCTGGATTTCCTAAAGCAAAGCTTGATACCCACCACGCCAGTATAGCGCCAAGCATAAAAAACTCACCATGTGCAACATTTACTATTCTCATTACTCCAAATACTAAACTTAATCCCAGAGCAATGAGAGATAGTACAGCTGCATGGACAAGGCCTTCTAATGAAGCAAAAAGTAGATAAGGCCCTAAATCCATGTTGTTTTAAGTCAATTTAAACTAAAATGATTGTTTAGTGTAATCAACTTCATCAGGATAGAAGGTATCCTCAATTGATGTCGTATGCGCTAGAACTAACTTTCCATTAGTCATTTTAGTTATATATTGATGACCAAATGTTTGGTGAGTTTTACCATTAAATATTTTAGCTCCCTGAGGGTGAGCCTGAGATAATGGCATATCACTCATACTTTCAACAGCTTCAATTAATTTAGCCCTGTCACCAACTCCAGAGTAACCTGATTCCTCCATACCTTTTTTAATAATATGGAGTGTTTCCCAGCATCCAAACATATGAGCATACGTTGAAACATCTTTAGGGTCAGATGCAGAGGCACCATTAGCATCTACGCCAATAGCTGCTCTGTAAAATTTATCATGATCACTTTGGTTTGCCTGAGCGTACCTTGGATTTCCTTCCCAAAAATAACTGCCATCTAGGAACTCTAGTCCTGGAGTGCTTAAATCTACAGCTTCAACGCTATCAATAAATCCAAATAGTTTTGGACTTTTTGATCCATAGAATTCACCAAGCTCTTTAACAAAAGTTAAAACAGCTGGCCCAACCATCACGTGATATAATACTTCTGTATCTCTTGGAATTTTAGGGAAATATTTTGAAAAACTAGATTCTGTTGGTGGAATTGGAACTTTGGCAATGATTTGCCCACCTTGAGCCTCAAAAGCAGCTGAAAAATAATCTCTATGATCATGACCAAAAGCAAAGTCTGGGTATACCATAGTAACTTTCTTACCTAAATTTTCTTTTACAAAAGGAGCCATTGCTTGAACTTGGCTTTTAACATCAGTAATGCCAGGTTGTAATGTATATCTATTAAGCATGCCTGAAGCTACATGGTGCCCTTCAGATACAACAAAATATGGAAGCTTTAATTCCCCTGCTCTAGGCGCAGAACCGATTACAACATGAGAAAAAAGAGTTCCAAACGCAACATCACAGCTATGCTGGTTTGCAAATTTTTCAAGCGCTTCTGCGCCTCTTTTTGGATCAGTTCCATCATCTTCAGCAACAACTTCAACTGGTCGGCCATTAATGCCGCCTGCATCATTAATAACTTTTACAGCAGCTTGAGTTGTTCTATCATACCACCTTCCGTAGGCAGCTCCAATCCCAGTTCTGTGAACTTGAAATCCAATCTTAATCGGCTCTGAACTTGCCGCTTGACTGTATCTTACAAATCCAGGCATTGCTGCTACACTTCCTGCAGCTGCTACACCTTTCATTAATTTTCTTCTAGAAATATTATTTTTTATTATTTTTTTCATTTACCTGCCCCATAATTAAAATTACGATTATCAGTTATATTAATAACTATAGATTCAAATTTGCTCTAATGTCTAGTTATAATAGATATTCCAATTTATCCGACTGTTGGCGTTGATAGTATCCATAATCCAAGAAAAGTATAACAAATCATAAATATACTAATTGGGAATTGACTGATTAATATAGACGATTTCTTTTTTAGATATCCCTCACAAATTGAATGAGCCAACAAAACAGCTATGACATGCCCTATGACAATTGCTGATGCTTGAATAAACCAAATTAGTTTAACTGTTTCAATAGTATTAAAAAAACTAGTGGTAACATTAAAATCACCTATATTAAAAAAGTCTTTGCCATTGTTTAGAGGGTCAGAAGCTACTTTATATGAATATTGTATGTTTACCAAAAATGATGTCAAATAATGAGCTATATGATAAGCAAGAGCGATCGGTAGAAGTGCAATGGAGTTGATGCCTATGATTTCTTTAAAAGGTACTCTTTCATTTATAAATTTATGACCTAAAAATATAGTTATTGAAAATATAAAAAATAACATTACCGCAAAAAAAATTAAACCAAAGGAGTTCTCAATAATAACTGATGATCTTCCGTGAAACTCTAAAGGGTTTACATCAATTACCTTGAACCAAAGAAATGTTTCATTTAATCCATCAAAAGATAATGTTGCTAAAATTATTGATAAAAACAAAACAGACAAAGAAGGAAACGTTTTAATTTTTTTAAGTTGAGAACCAAAAAAACCAATATGAATTTTGCCTTCCATTATCCAAATCCATGACAATTTAGACAGTAATCCATAAAATGCGGTAAAACATTCACCCTTTTCAAGCCAATTGACACCAAAAATCTTTACAAACAAAAGATTTATTAAAAAGTATAGAGTTACAATATTTGCAAGCCTGTCAGGGTCATCAGGAGCAATGTCCACTAACATAAACATTGAAAAAAGTAAAAATCCTGCTGACGAAAATATAAGCGAGTAATTACTATTTAATTTATAGACTTTCTTATCTTTAAAAAATAATTTTCCTATTCCATACCAAGGATTTAAAAATGCCCAAGCGTTACCTAACAGAATCTGAATTACAGGCATTACCATAAACCAAACTGACCAAATAAATAGGGATAAAGGATTTGCTAGTGGGTCTCTGGAGCCTATAAACCCAAAAATTATTAAAATTATCAAAAATAAAAAACTTACACAGCTCGTAAAAATTTTCAAATTTTCAAGTTGGTTTATAGAAATATATTTATTAAAATTAATTTTCAATTCATGAGATTTGAAAAGAGATGTTATGAATGAGACTGGAGTTAAATAAGCTATTAAAATCGTGAGTATTAAAACTGAAATACCAGCTGGAATATAAAATTCTGTTGGAAGTAAAAGAATTAAAGCTCTTTCTGAAACATGCGCAAAAGAAATGACCGGAAATAATATAAAAATAATGAATAGAAATAGACGGTGAATTAAGGTCATTTAGATTTCCAAATAATGGCATCAACAGCTACATTGTTTTCTTCAAAAACAAATAACGGGTTTATTTCTAATTGTTGAATTTTATTATTTGGGTCAATTACAAAATCAGAAAGTTTTTTTAAGTTTTTTAAAAGTAATTTCCTATTAATTTCTTTTTTCCCTCGGTAACCAGAAAATAACTTATTAATTTTTAATTTTTTTAAAGAACTATCTATTTCATCTGAAGATGCTGGAAGTAAAATAGAAATCGAATCCTCCAATAGGTTAGCTAGTATACCACCAGAAGCTATCGTCATTACATATCCAAATTGTTGGTCATAAAATATACCAACTAAAAGCTCTCCTAGTGGACTAGGCTGCATTTCTTCGACAAGAAAATCATCTGTAAAACTTATTTTAGCATTTTTGACGTTAATTTCTATTTTTTTAAGAGCTAAATTAAGTTCATTTAAACTATTAATATTTAACTGTATTGCACCTATATCAGTTTTATGTTCAACATCATTACTAACCATTTTTGCGCAAACTGGAAAATTTAATTTAAAGTTTTGATCATTAGAATTATTTGCATTTAAATAATTTTTCCCGTTCAAAAAACTTGGTATTCTCAAACCAATTTTTTTAAGAATTGATTTCGACTCAATTTCATTTAGCATCAAAGGATTTTTTAAAGAATTTGTGATAGATTTTTTAACAAAGACTTTGCCATCAAGGTAATCTTTATATCGTTGATTAAATTTGTAACTTCGTTTCACAGCATTCAGTGCTTCCTCTAATCCTTGTAATGGAGTAACCTTATTGCTAACAAAAAAATCAGATATTTCTGGATCATTATTTTCTGGGACAGTACTACAAATTATAGAAGGTAATTTAAGTTTTTGAGAAGCTTCAAAAAAAGCTTTTGCATCATATAAATAATACTTATTAAGCTCATTAATTCCTGGTGGTAAATAATCTTGGACTAAAATGGCACAATCATATTTATCTTTAAAAAACGTGTTAAAAACAGGGCCTGTTTTCTCAGGCTGCCCCCATATTGGTGTAGTATAATCTAAAGGATTAGAAACGGTAGCTGTTAAAGGAAGTAATTTTTTTAGTTCACAATCTACTTTTTTTGATGGTTGATTAAATTCTAAATTAATTTTTTCAGCATAATCTGCAAGCATTGTGGCGCCTCCACCAGAGCAAGTAAATGCAGCAACTCTTTTTCCAGAAACTGGACCAGAAATACATAAAAACTTTAGCGTTTCCAAAAATTCATGTGGGTTTGTTACTCTTATTATACCTAAATGATCAAATAATGAGTTATATATTTCATCTGTCCCTGATAGCGATCCGGTATGACTGCTTACAAGATTATTACCTATGGTTGATGAACCAGTTTTAATTGCGACGATGGGTACTTTTCTTTCTAATGCCTTTAAGCAGCCTCTTTGAAATTTTTCTATGTCTTGGAGGCCTTCTATATGAAGACCAATGGCTTTAACTTCTTCTTTTTGAGAAAAAAAATCTACATAGTCTTCTATTGATAAAACAGACTGGTTTCCAGCTGACACCATATATGCAAAAGGCATTGATCTACGACTAGTGGAAAGGTCATTTGAAAGCATTCCACTTTGAGTAATAACTGCTGCACCAAAACCTGGGAAATTACCTCCGTGGTCAAAAGGCCAAAGAGCTATTTTATTAACATAATTTATCATTCCATAACAATTTGGGCCAATTAATGCAAAGTCACCAACATTGTCTAAAAGTTCTTTTTCAAGCTTTGAGCCTTCTTCTCCAACCTCTCTAAATCCAGCTGTATAGCATACACCACCGCCAGAATTCATTTCATTTAATTGTTTAACTATTTCAATTGCTGGTTGTCTTGGAACTGCTATAAATGAAGCATCGGGTCCTTTTGGAAGGTCATTTACAGAAGAGAAACATTTAATTCCATTAATTAAATCCCTTTTTGGATTTACAGGCCAAATTTCACCTTTAAACCCCATTTTTTTACATTGAGAAATAACTATTTCAGCATCGTTACCGCCAAAAACTGCTATATTCTTTGGATTAAATAGTCTGTTAAGGTTGTTTAGTTGATTGGTTCTCATGCACCTAAGGGTCTTAAAATAGACCGTGTGATAATATGCCTTTGTATTTCAGAGGTTCCGTCCCATATTCTTTCAAGTCGAGAATCTCTCCATAGTCTTTGAATTGGTAATTCTTCCATTAAGCCCATTCCACCATAAAGCTGAACAGTACTATCAGCAGCTTTATTAAGCATTTCAGAACAAAAAACTTTTACCATAGCGGCATCTGCATCGGACATTTGTCCTTCGTTTGCTCTTTTCACTGCATCTTTCACTAAAAGATCTGCCGCTCTTAATTCTATAGCGATGTCTGCTAATTTAAATCCTGTTGCTTGGAACTTACCAATTGGTTGACCAAATTGCTTTCTTGATGCAGCCCAATCCTTTGCTAACTCAAACAATCTTTCTGCTTTGCCACAACATGAAGCTCCAACCCAAATCCTTCCCATTCCAAGCCACTTGCCAGATAGCTCTAGTCCTTTTCCTTCTTCCCCTAAAATTTGATTAGGACCTAAACGAACGTCTGAAAAATTTAATCTGAATGCATGGTGCCCCCTGTAACTAACACACTTTGATCCAACTCCTATTTCAAATCCTTTTTCACCAACATCAACTAAAAATGCAGTAATTCTTTTCCTTTTACCTCTAGGTGTTTCATCTTCTCCAGTAGAAGCGAATACTATTGCAAAATCTGGCATTACAGGACCAGATATGAAGTGCTTTGACCCATTCAGGATCCAGTCGTCTCCATCTTTTCTAGCATTACTTTTCATGGACATTATGTCAGAACCTGCTTCTGGTTCTGTTAAAGCAAATAACTCTCTTTTCTCACCAGTAACACAGGGGTCTAAATAGTTTTTTATTTGGTCATCTTCACACGCTAATAGAATTTCGGTTGGTCTGGCTGCCCATGCATGGAGGGCATGACTTGTTTTACCATATTCACGTTCAATTAGATGCATGCTTTCATAATCTAATCCACCGCCGCCAACATTAGATGGCAAGTTAGCAGCAAAAAGTCCTACTTCTTTTGATCTTTTTTCTATTTGCCTACCAAGATCAATAGGGACTTCGCCATTTGTATCAACAGTTTCTTCGTGTGGGTATAATTCTTCCTCTACGAATCTTTTTACTGTTTTTTCTAATAATTCTTGTTCATGATTTTGTGTCATCAGCATATCATTAATACTCTAATTATTTAATTCAGAAACTCTGGCATTACTTCGGAGATAAATAAATCTATCGATTTTTGTTGTTCTTCATGCCCCAAACCAAATGTTGCATAATATATAAATTCATCAACACCCAATTTTTCATATAACTTTAATTTTTTTATAATTTCTTCTGGGGTACCAAACATCAAATTTTCATCTAACATTTTTGGGTTGTATTGTTCTCTATCTTCTAATTCATTTAAAGGTATAACTTTTGTAAAGCCATTTTCTACATCACCAAGATTTTTAAATAAATTTTCAAATTGCCCAAGGACTTTTGTTAGGGCCTTTACAGGAATTTCCCAATCTTGTTTATTTTCATAAACAGCTGTATGTCTCATCATAGAAAATATTGGCTTAGGTTTATTTGGAAACTTTTTCATCGCCTCATCTAGTCTGGATTTATATAGCTCTGCTTCAGACATTGGTCTTGTAAGAGGCCAAGACATTATATTACATTCATGTTCAACAGCAAAATCATATGTAATAGGAGCTCTAGCTGCAACCCATATTGGTGGATGAGGATCTTGAATTGGTTTAGGAACAGAGGTTGACATTGGAAATGACCAAAACTCTCCCTTATGTTCATAGTCGCCTTTCCACAATGCTTTAATTGCTGGCAGTGACTCTTGCATGAATTTCCATGCATCTGATTGTTTCAAACCTGGAAACATACGATCAAACTCTCTTTGATATGCCCCAGAGCCTATTCCAAATTCTAACCTGCCATTAGAAATTAAATCTGTCATAGCAGCTTCACCAGCTAATTTTATAGGGTGCCAATATGGAGCTGCAGCAACAGCTGTTCCTAATCTAATTTTTTCAGTGTGTGTCGCCCACCATGTAAGAAGTTGAAATGGGTCAGGTGCTATGGTCATTTCTAATGCATGATGTTCTGCAGACCAAACAATATTAAAACCACCTTTATCAGCTTTTTTAACCATTTCTAAAGTATGATCTGCGACAGTCTTCATATCTTGGTGAGAAGATTGTCGTTCAAGATTTACCGCTAGCTGAAATTTCATATAATTTTTCCTACCCAAATGAACTTTAATTAAACCATATATAAAAAAAATAAACATATTTTTGTTATTTTGTATTGTAATATTTATATTATATATAATTAAATCAAATTTTAGAGTTCTTTATGACGAGTTATCCTATAACAGATCACGAGTATGATGTTTTGGTTGTGGGTGCAGGTGGTGCCGGTCTTCGTGCAACGTTAGGCATGACAGCAGAAGGCTTTAAGACAGCCTGCATCACTAAAGTCTTTCCAACACGATCACATACTGTTGCTGCTCAGGGCGGTATTAGTGCTGCATTAGGCAATATGGGAGATAATGATAGTTGGCAGTATCATATGTATGATACGGTCAAGGGATCTGACTGGCTGGGTGATCAGGATGCAATTGAGTATATGTGCAAGAATGCCATTCCATCAGTGATCGAGCTTGAACATTATGGTGTGCCTTTCTCAAGGACAGAAGAAGGCAAGATCTATCAAAGACCATTTGGTGGCCATACCCTCGAACAGGGCAAGGCTATGGCGCGACGTGGGTGCGCTGCGGCAGACAGGACAGGTCATGCCATCCTTCATACGTTGTATCAGCAGTGCCTGAAGTATAAGGCAGAGTTTTTTATCGAGTATTTTGCCCTTGATCTACTCATGGATGATGAAGGCAGATGCTGCGGTGTCCTGGCTTTATGTATGGAAGATGGTACCCTTCACCGCTTTCGTGCCCAGAAGACTGTTTTAGCAACAGGTGGTTATGGCCGTGTTTACTTCTCATGTACATCAGCACATACCTGTACAGGTGATGGTAATGCCATGGTATTAAGGGCAGGTCTGCCTCTTCAGGATATGGAGTTTGTCCAGTTCCATCCAACAGGTGTCTATGGTGCGGGTGTTCTAATTACAGAAGGTGCCAGAGGTGAAGGAGGGTATCTAACCAACTCAGAAGGTGAGCGCTTTATGGAGCGTTATGCTCCAACAGCCAAAGACCTTGCAAGCCGAGATGTTGTCAGTCGTGCCATGACAGTTGAGATCAACGAAGGACGTGGTGTCGGTAATGATAATGATCATATCATGCTTCATCTTGAACATATCGATCCAGAGACATTGCATAAGCAATTACCAGGCATTACAGAGACAGCAAAGATCTTCTGTGGTGTGGATGTGACACGGGCACCGATTCCAGTGCTTCCAACAGTACATTATAACATGGGAGGTATTCCAACCAATTACCATGGTGAGGTTCTGTCACCAACAGCTAAAGATCCTGACCGTACAGCACCTGGTCTGATGGCAATTGGAGAAGCTGCTTGTGTGTCTGTCCATGGAGCCAACCGTTTGGGAACAAACTCTTTATTAGATATTGTTGTATTTGGACGTGCTGCTGCACAGCGTGCTTCAGAGACAATGAAGCCGGGTGAGTCTCTACCGCCTCTAGCCGAATCAGCTACACAAAAAATATTAGACCGTTTTAATCGTATCCGTCATTCAAAAGGTGATGTCTCAACAGCTGAGTTAAGACTGGATATGCAAAAGGCTATGCAAAGACATGCTGCTGTGTTCCGTAACACAGAAGTACTTGATGAAGGTGTGAGGAAGTTAGGTGATATTGCAATGGATATGCAAAATGTTCGTCTGCAGGATACATCGCTGATTTGGAATACAGATCTGGTTGAAACGTTAGAGCTTGATAATCTGTTGGGTCAGGCACTGGTGACAATACGCTCTGCCAATGAGAGACAGGAATCGAGAGGCGCACATGCGCATGAAGATTATCCAGAACGTGATGATAAAAACTGGATGAAGCATACAGTCATGTGGCTTGATGAGAAGAATAAGTCTAAACTGGGATACAGAGACGTAAAATTATCAACATTAACCAATGAGGTGCAAAGTATTGCACCTGTAGCAAGAGTTTATTAGGTAAATTATGGCAGAGTTTAAATTACCAAAAAATAGTGAGATTATTGAAGGTCACGAACACCCAAAGCCCAAAACTGACGGTGAGCAAAAAACTTTTAAAATATACAGATGGTCACCAGATGATGATAGTAATCCCAGAGTTGATACCTTTACGATTGATAAAGATGATTGTGGTCCAATGGTTTTGGATGCACTTATAAAAATTAAAAGTGAAGTTGATGGGAGCCTAACTTTTAGAAGATCATGCAGAGAAGGTATTTGTGGCTCTTGTTCAATGAATATAGATGGTACTAATACCCTTGCTTGTTTAAAAAGTATTGAAGATGTAAAAGGCGATGTTGTTATTTTTCCTCTTCCTCATATGAGCGTTGTAAAAGACTTAGTTCCAGATTTAAGTAAAGCATATGCACAATTAAGTTCTATTGAACCATGGCTAAAATCAGACAGCCCCCCTACAGATGGTGAGAGAAGACAATCTAAAGAAGAAAGAGCAGTCCTAGATGGTGCATGGGAGTGTGTTTTATGTTTCTCATGTTCAACTTCTTGCCCTTCTTACTGGTGGAATGGAGACCAGTATCTTGGACCAGCGGTCCTCCTTCAAGCCTACAGATGGATAGCAGATAGTAGAGACGAAAGTACTGGAGAACGTTTAGATGCGTTAGAAGATCCATTTAAACTTTATAGATGTCATACTATAATGAATTGCTCAAAAACTTGCCCCAAAGGATTAAACCCTGCAAAAGCTATTGGTGAAATAAAGAAATTAATGGTTGAAAGACGTTAATCTTTAAAACCTATTAGCATCAGGTTTAATGATATTTTTTGTTATTTTTATGGGGAATCTATCGCGAATTTTTTTATCAGTTTCATCATCTATATAAACTGGATAATGTGAGTTTAAGATTTTTCTTGCATGAAGTTCAGCTCTTTTTCTCATATCTGGTGAACCCTCAACTTCCCATTCTTCTTGCCTAGATCTATCTGCTAATTCTGGATATAAATACTCTGTTTTCATGAGAGACAATGTTTGAGATGATCTTAAAAAGTGCCCCTCACCCTTAATAGTTTTCTTAATAACGTCATAAGACAAAGTATCATCGTTGACTTCAATACCCCGAACAACTCTCATTACCATACCTAGCATTTCATTATCAATAACAAGAGACTCATAAGAGCATCCCATTAAACTTGCCATCATTCCAGAAGATTCAGAGACATTATTACAACCAGCTAATGCTGCCATCACTATTGAAATACCTTTTTCGTAACCTGCCTGAGCATCAGGACTTTTAGCATCAGTCATACCAGCACCTACTGAACTAACTAATCCGCAATAATTAGTAATTTGTGCTGAAGCTGCACTCATAATTGCTTCTTCACCTCCACCACCAGAAAAAGCACCTGTTCTTAAGTCTGTAACAAAAGGCCAAGGGCCAAAAATAACAGGATGCCCTGGTTTAATAAGATCTATAAGTAAAAGACTCGCCAAAGTCTCTGCTAAAGCCTGTACTAAACACCCTGCAAGAGCTGCAGGTGCCGTGGCTCCAGATTGAGGTGCTATTACAACCCAAATTGGAGCATTTAATTGTAATGATGCTAGAGCCACTTCGCAATTATCAGTTCCATATTGTAAAGGTGAAACGATAGTACAGCCACCTCCATGACAAAATGGTCTTTTTATAAACTCTCCTTCTCCCCCTGCAATTATATCTAGCATTTCAAGTGTCGGTTTAACATTTTTTCCATCCGAAAATGTAAGGGCCGTATGCTTTTGTGTGCCCATTAAACTTGCATAAGCTGTGTTAATGTCAGCAACCAATAAATCTTCACTTAATTCTGTTGGAACCACAAATCTGGAATAGCTATGAATATTATCTAAATAGTCGACCATCCTAGCAATATCATAAACATCGTTGATAGTTGAAGGGCGATACTTATTTGCTCCCAAATCTAATACTGAAACTGCCTCACCAGCTCCAAATAAATTGACTTTATTTCCAGAAAGCTCAATGTCATATTTTGGATCTCTCCCATATAAAGTAAAGTTCCTTCCTGCCCTACTGATTACATCCTCTACTAATGACTTTGGAAAACATAACCTGCCTTCATCATTAACTTTACAACCTTGATTAATTGCAGCATCTAATAGTTCTGGCAATGGGTTTCCAACGCCTAAGTTTTCTAATACTTCTAATGCAGTTGAATATATTTTTTTTATATCGTTATCACTTAATGGTTTGTAATTACCACCTTCCATACCTTTTGAGATAACTGGATCAATTTGCTTGAAATCATCCTGATGATTTTTTCTTTTATTTCTTCTTTTTACTTCTGTAATCATAACTAACTTTTAATTAATGAGAATTAATATTTTAAAGATAGCTTTATATTTAATGTTAATCAAAATAATTTAAATTTAATAAAATAGTTTAATTATTGATTCTATTTATCAGTAATATAATTATTAAGTTAAAATATATTTTTATTTTCAAAGAGAAACATTATTTACAAAAGAAATGATTACTGACAACAACTGGGAAAAAAATTTATTTGACATTATAAAAAGGCATAAAATTAATTTTTTGCCATATGTACCTGATGCAGGACATGCCAAATTAATTTCACTTTCAGAAGAAGATCAATCTATAAAACCTATAGTTTTAAGTACTGAAGAAGAGGGTGTTGCCTTTTCAGGTGGTTGTTGGCTTGGTGGCAAAAAATCTGTTCTTTTAATGCAAAGCAGTGGTGTTGGAAACTGTATTAACATGCTTTCATTATTGTCAAATTGTAATTTCCCTTTTGTTACTTTGATTACTATGCGTGGAGAATTTGGAGAATTTAATTCATGGCAAGTTCCAATGGGTAAAGCTACGCAAGGTTGCCTAGAAAATATGGGTGTAGTAGTTCATAAAGCTACTAATCCAATAGATGTAATCTCTTTTACTGATGCAGCATTATACAGTGCCTTTTCAAGTGACCAACAAATTGCTGTTTTATTATCCCAAAGATTACTTGGAAGAAAAGAATGGTAGGAAAAGATATTAATTTAAAAAGAAGATCAGTTGTAAAACAGATAGTTGATAATCGAAAAGCAGCTAAGATAATTACTGGTTTAGGGTCACCAACATATGATGTATTTGATGCTGGTGATAATGATTCAAACTTTTACTTATGGGGTGCCATGGGAGGTGCTGCAATGGTTGGGCTTGGACTAGCAATGGCTAATCCAAATTTACCAGTAATAGTAATAACTGGAGATGGCGAACAATTAATGGGAGTGGGTTCACTCGCAACAATTGGTGTTCAAAAACCAAATAACTTGTCTATTATAGTTTTAGATAATGGCTATTATGGAGAAACTGGAATGCAAAAAAGCCATACTTCATTTGGAGTTGATCTACATAAAATTGCAAAAGCTTCAAATTTTAAACATAGTTTTTCTGTAAAATCTGATAATGATTTAAATAATTTGATAGATTATCTTCCACCTATTGACGGTCCCATTTTTGCAAATATAAAAGTTGAACCCCAACTACCACCCAGAAGTTTGCCTATATTAGACGGAGTAGAGTTAAAAAATAGATTCCGAAAAAATCTTAACCTTAAAGCCTTATAATTGTTCCAAAAGTAAATTAGCTAAAAATTTGAAGTTTAAGTTTTTTCAAGAATTATCGCACTTCCTTGTCCTACACCTACACACATAGAACAAAGAGCCATCTTATTATTATTATTTTGATGTAACTCTTCAGTGGCAGTTAGAACCAAACGAGCACCTGACATACCCAATGGATGGCCTAAAGCTATTGCCCCACCATTAATATTTACACGATCATCATCATCAGATAATCCCAAATCTCGAATCGTTGCCAAAGCTTGTGAGGCAAAAGCTTCATTTAATTCTATTACTTGAATATTATCTAAATTTAGGTTTGAAAGTGAAAGAGCCTTTTTTGTGGCTCCAACAGGACCAATTCCCATAATTCTTGGTTCAACACCAACCGCCGCAGAATTTATAATTTTTGCTCTTGGATTTAGGTTATATTTTTTTACTGCTTGTTCTGATGCTATTATCAATGCAGCAGAGCCATCATTGACTCCACTTGCATTTCCCGCAGTTACAGTTCCATTTTTTCTAAATGGAGTTGGTAAGGAGTTTAGTTTTTCTATGCTAGTCTCTCGAGGATGTTCATCACCTCTAAAAATTATTTCATTCTTTTTTAAATTAATTTTTATATTAAAAGTCTCGTTTTTAAATCTTCCAGATGATATTGCTTTGGAAGTCTTTTTTTGAGACCAAAATGCAAACTTATCCTGATCCTCTCTACTTATATTCCATTGTTCTGCAACATTTTCTCCTGTCTCTGGCATAGAATCAACACCATATTTTTCTTTCATGATTGGATTTATGAATCTCCATCCTATAGTCGTATCATAAATCTCAGCGTTTCTTGAAAAAGCTGATGATGACTTTGGAATAACAAATGGAGCTCTGCTCATACTCTCTACACCACCTGCAATGACTAAATCCGCTTCATTAGATTTAATCATTCTAGCAGCATATGTAACAGCTTCTAATCCTGAAGCACATAGTCTATTGATTGTAATTCCAGGAATTGTTTGAGGCAGTCCAGCAAGTAATAGCGACATCCTAGCTACATTCCTATTATCTTCACCAGATTGATTAGCACAGCCAAAAACAACCTCATCCACGTCTTCCCAATTTATTGAGCTATTTCTTTTTATTAATTCTTTTAATGAAAGTGATGCTAGATCATCAGCTCTAATTGTTGCAAGGCTTCCACCAAATCTTCCAATAGGTGATCTAATTGCATCACATATAAAAGCATCTTTCATAAGTTTGTATCTTTCCTTGAGTTTGCTATTTTTGTTCTTTCCTTTAAATCCCTTAAAGTTTTTAATTCTAATTCTGTAGGTGGTTCAGTAACTTCAATGTTGTCAGAATACTTTACCTTCCACCCACAACTATCTTGGACCATTTCTTTAGAAACGCCAGTATGAAGTGAATGAACAGTAAACTCCTTGGAAATCGGATCTGGTTTCCAAATTGCTAAATCTGTTATTAACAAACTTGGTCCTTCAGTATTAATATTTCTTGATTTTCTCTCGTTTCCTCCTGATCCATGTCCAAAACTAGTGAAAAAATCTATTTTTTCTACCATACCTCTAAGAGATTGCTTCATTGTTATATATACTTGTTTTGCAGATGAAGCTATTTCAGGAGCCCCACCTCCACCCGGCAAACGAGTTTTGGGTCCACTGTAATCTCCAATTACTGTTGTATTAATATTTCCAAACTTATCTAATTGAGCAGCACCCAAAAACCCAATAGTAATCCTACCACCCTGAAGCCAATACCTAAACATTTCAGGAACTGAAACTGTTGTGAGAGCAGTTTCACATAGCTCCCCATCACCAATCGAAAGAGGCAAAATATTTGGTGCAGTACCTATAGTTCCACTTTCATAGATAAGTGTTATGTCTGGAGCGTGAGTTAATCTAGCTATATTACAGGCTGCAGACGGAGCTCCAATTCCAACAAAACAAACATCATCATTCTTAAGAGCTCTTGATGCAACTATAGTCATCATTTCATCAGGAGAATAATTATTATTCATTTTCATCTTCTTTTAAATTTTTTATTCTATTTTGAAATATTTTTGGGGACACTTTAATAACATTTTCTTGCATCCAGCTTAAAAAAGTTGCTCTGTCAGAAGCAATTTTATCCCACTCAATATAGTTTGCGTTATCTCTTTTATAATAACCTCTAGCATAGGATGGGTGAGCGCCTCCAGGAACATGGCAAATTGCAGATGTTGTCCAATATGGAAGTATTGTTGTGTTGGGGTGACAATCTAATTTTTCTACTATTTCCTCTACAGTTACTATTGATCTTTTTGATGCTAAAACGGCTTCTTTTTGAACACCTAGTATTCCCTCAATTAAAACATTTCCTTTTTTATCTGCCTTTTGCGCATGAATAAATGCTACATCAGGATTTAAAGCAGGTATTGCAGTTAATTCTTCACCAGTAAATGGACAAGTTACTTCTTTTATATTTGAATTAACCTCCCTTAATTCAGCGCCCATGTAACCCCGAAATATAGCACATGGCAAACCAGCAGCACCCGCTTCATAAGCATGGGCCATAGCTGAATGAGAATGCTCTTCTATTTCAATTTTATTAGGCCATCCATTTTCAACTGAGTCACGAAACCTTCTTAAAAGACCCACTCCTGGATTCCCAGCATATGAAAAAATCATTTTCTTAACCAACCCCATTCCGATTAGCTGATCATAAATCACATCGGGTGTCATTCTTACTATAGTTAAGCTGCCTATCTTTTGGCGAATAACCTCATGAGCAGAAGCATGAGGAATTAGGTGTGTAAAACCCTCAAAACAAACTTGGTTGCCAGGTTTAAGATTTTCTCTTACTCCCTCCTCTAATGATAAAAATTTTGTCATTAAAACATCCTAATTAAATTCTATATGTCAAAAAATATCGTCTCATTTTCACCCTGAAGAATTATATCAAAATAATATTCTTCTTCATTAACTTTTTCAGCAATTAATCTTGGTCTTAGTAATGGATCAACTTGATTAAATACTTCATCAATTTCGTTTTTCTCATCAGAAAAATATATTCTAGTAAATAAATGATTAAGCATCCCTCTAGCAAAAACTGTTAAATTTATGTGAGGCGCGGAACTATCATTAATTTTTCCAGGTTTATATGTCAAAAAATTAAACCCAATAAAATTGTCACTACCCGTTCCCATTCTCCCGAAACCTAAAAAATCACTATTTTGATCAGTATTATAATTACCTTGTGGATCAGCTTGCCAAATCTCTATCATGGCATCATGTAAAGGATTACCTTTCCCATCTAAAACCCTACCTTTAATAGAAATTTCTTTTCCATCAATATCATTTTTTCTGAGATTACCATTAAATAGACTTGGAAAGTCATATCTATATTGTTGGGCAGTTAACCCATAAGCAAAAAAAGGCCCTACAGTTTGAGAAGAAGTTTGTAAAAAAGTATTTTTTTTCATTTTTTAAACTTCCATTGGCGTTGCTTGTCGCCCTCTGAGGACAATATCAAAAACATATGCATGGGCAAACTCAGGAACGGTTTTATCGATTGAAAATTTAGCAATTAGTCTATTTTGAGCTTTTTTATCAGGAATTGAATTAAATATTGGATCGTATTTAAATAATGGGTCACCTTCAAAATACATTTGTGTAACAAGTCTATCTACAAAAGATCTTCCAAAGATAGAAA
This sequence comes from Puniceispirillales bacterium (SeqCode), assembly GCA_045565515.1. Lineage (GTDB taxonomy): Bacteria > Pseudomonadota > Alphaproteobacteria > Puniceispirillales. Next base: position 60,915 of record JBJLFF010000019.1, on the reverse strand, counting down.
AATGAATATGTGCTGGTCGCCATGCATTATGATGATTACCCCATGGGTAAGAGCCGGGCTTTATTGTAGTAAACTTATAATTTCCATTATCATCAGTCAGTGTCATTCCTGCACCTAAAAAATTGGGGTCTAAAGGAGCATCATGTATTTCTTCTCTGTGAACGTATCTTCCTGCAGAATTTGCTTGCCAAATTTCTATTAGGCAATTTGGTACTGGCTTACCAAATTCATCTTTAACTTGCCCAAGTACAATAATTCTTTCTCCTATAGGGTTATGGTCTTTTTTAGCATTTAAAGTTAAATCAGAATCAATCGTTCGTATTGAAAAGCTTTCAAACTTGGGTCCAGGAATTTCGTTAAAATTATTTAGTTTTTTGAGAGGGTTTTGAGGGTTCCTCAAAATTGTAGATTTATAATCTGGATAAATCAAATCTGGATGGTTTGACCAATCTCTTTTGTTCCATGGATTATTTTGCATATTGATCTATTTACTTTCTTGAAAAACCTTTTTTAATATTTTGAATGCACTGTTAGATGCTGGCACGCCTGCGTAAACAGCAACATGCATTAAAGTTTCAGCAATTTCACTATAAGTCGCGCCTGTATTTTTAGATGCATTAAAATGCATTTCTAACTCTTCATGATGACCTAATGCTGCTAATAATGAAATCGTTATTAAACTTCTATCTCTTTTTGTAAGCTGATCACCTGACCAGACTGATCCCCAAGCACCTTCAGTTATAAATTTTTGAAATTTTTCATCAATTTTGTTAGTATTTTTTATAGCATTTTCAACATGCTTAATTCCTAACACTTGTCTCCTAATTTCCATGCCTTTTGTATATGTGCTCGTTTTATTTTTCTGTGTCATTTTCTTAACATCTTAATTTAGAAATTCTTGTAAAATATTTATAATCATATCAGGGCTCTGTAAAGGTGGTACATGCCCAATACCATTTAATTCCTTAAAATTTCCATAAGGGAGTAAAGCAGCTAATTCTTTACCAAGTTCAGGTGGTGTTGAAATATCTTTGGTACCAGTTAAAACCAGAACTTTGCATGTAATTTTTGATAAGTGATTTGTTAAGTCTTCTGATTGAATTGCCTGGCAAGCTCCCACATAACCTTTTACTGTATTTTTCAATTGAAGGCTTTTACACTCTTCCATAATTTTTGGTGAAGCATCTCTAAATTCCTTGGGAAACCACCTTTCTATCGCCATATCAACAATCTTCTCTAATCCACCTGCCTGCACCAAGTCGACTCTCTCTTGCCAAAGATCATGATTACCAATTTTATGCCCAGTATCAGATAGTATTAATTTTTTGATAGGTATCATTTTATTAATTTCTAGACTCATTGCAATCATTCCACCAATTGAAACACCCATTATATTAATCGGGCTTTCAAAGTTAAAAGTTGATGCAATATCTTGTGCCATTTCTTCTATAGAATAAGGAGGCTCCAAAACTGGAGACTTTCCATGACCTCTTATATCAACAGAAATACAATGATAAGTATTTTTGACACCATTTATAACAGAATCAAAAACCGAATGATCAGCTCCTAATGGATGAATAAATAAAATAGTTTCATTGTGAGCCTGACCTTGAGATTTAAAATTAAGTTTGATTCCCATAAATTATCCTTTTAAAAATCAATCTCACATAAATCATAGCCTGCAGTTATTTTTCCATCCCAAACTCTTTTAGCTGCATCTACAAACTCTGAATTAGGAAATTCCTTTGGAATATGAGGGACATAGTGATTAAAAACCATGTGTTTTACATTAGCTTCTTTTGCAAGCTTAGCTGCGTCCTCAGCTGTAGTATGGCTTATCATTAAATGGTCTATTAAATTAGGTTTAACTTTTTTTAATCTCTCAGCGAGGACATTTATTCCTCTTTCTAACATAACTTCATGAACAAGGAGATCAGCATCTTTAGAAAATTCAATCAGAGGGGGAAAATAAATTGTATCACCTGAAAAAACAACTTTTTTGTCTTTTGTTTCAAATTTGAATGCAAAGCAATTTTCTAATAGCCCATGAACAACTTTTAGAGCAGTGACTTTTACTCTTTCATCTTCCATGACTAAACCTTCAGAAATTTCTGAAACTTTAATTATTGAAGCTAAATCTCTTTGTTTTTCATCTTCAATTCTAACATTAATATCAATTTCTAAAGACTTTAGGAAACCATCGAGTAAGTTTTGAGTTCCTTTTGGACCATAAACATTAACGTGATCAGATGTTCCAGATGTCCATAAAGTGTGAACTAAAGGACCAAATTCTAAATTATGATCTGAATGATGGTGCGTTATAAATATATTATCAACTTGACTTAAAGAGTACCCTGCTTCGACAAATTGCCTAGTAACACCAAGCCCACAATCAACAATATAAGGATGCCCTTCAACTTCAATAACTGAACATGTTGACCAACTCAAACCTTTTTCCATTCTTGGGCCACCTTTAGTACCAAGAAGAACAACTTTATTTTTTGACATTTATAATCCCTTGAACAAAAATTTTTAATTGATAAACAATTACTTGTAATCATAAAGTTTGCAAAATAAAATTAAATAAATTTTAAAAATTGGTGTGACAGATAAATGAGCAAAAAACCCAACTTTGTAATATTCATGGCAGATCAGTTAAGATGGGATTATCTTGGTTGTAATGGCCATAATATTATTAAAACTCCAAATATAGATAATATTTCTTCATTGGGGACAAGCTTTTCTGATTTCTATGTTGCAAGTCCAGTTTGCATGCCAAACAGAGCTTCTTTAATGACTGGAAGGTATCCGTCTGTTCATGGCTTAAGATATAATGGAAACCATCTGAGTAAAAGTGCTACAACTTTTGTAGATGTTTTGTTAAAATCAGGATATCAAACCTCAAGTTTTGGTAAAATTCATCTACAAGGTTTTGACCCAGGACCACCACATCCTTGGATTAAAGATGACGATTTAGGGCCCGTAAAAGAAGCATGGTTAGATAATGGAAGTTACACTTCTGAGGACTTTAAAAACTACCAAAAAGAAGTTTATTTTGACATTCCAAAACCATATTATGGCTTTGAACATGTAGATTTAGTAACAGCTCATGGTAACAATTGTAAAGGACACTACTTCCAATGGTTAAAAGAAAACTTCCCTAACTGGGAACAGTTTTTTGGGCCTGAGAATGAACTGCCTCATAATTATTCTTGTAGGCAGGGATACAGGACACCTGTGCCAGAAGAGTTTTATCCTACTGCTTTTGTAGAAAAAAAAGCTAAAGAATATTTTGAAAAAATATCAGATAATGAAAATCCATTCATATCATTTGTATCATTTCCAGATCCTCATCACCCATTTACACCTCCGGGTAAATACTGGGATATGTACAATCCAGATGATTTTGATGTAAAACTTGAATATAGTTCTCACAAGAACCCTATACCTCCCATGCAAAAAGTTTACAGAGACTACCTTGATGGTAAAGACCCTGTAAGTAAAACATCTGTATTTTTAACTGAGAAAAGACAAATTCAAGAAAGTATGGCGCTTACTGCAGGTATGATTACTATGATAGATGACGCCGTTGGCTCTGTAATCAAAACTCTTAAAGAAAGAAATCTATATGATAATACAGTGATTATTTTTACTTCAGACCATGGTGACTATATGGGAGATTTCTCTTTAATGTTAAAAGGAGCTTTACCCTTTCAGTCAATTACCAAGGTACCTTTTATTTGGTCTGATCCAAGTGGAAGAGTTTCAAAATTATCAAATGCACTTTCATCTACAATTGATATAGCTCCTACTATTTTAAATAGAGCAGAAGTAAAGCCTTATTGGGGAATTCAAGGAAAAGATATTTCTAGCAGTATCAAAGATAATAAATCTTTAAGAGAAGACTTAATGATTGAATTTCATGATAATATAGTAAGATTTGGTTTTGATAAACCTGCATTTGTTAGATCACTAATTTCAGGAAAATTTAGGTTCACTTTATATAAGGATCAAAATTTTGGGGAATTGTATGATTTAGAAAATGACCCTTTTGAAACACATAATCTTTATGACGACGCAAACTTTTCAAAAGTAAGGTCAAAGTTGTACAAAAAACTAATCAACCAAATGATGGAAAATATTGATAAAAGTCCAGCACCAAAAAGATTGGCCTAAATTTAAAAGTGGGTTCTAAATTTTCATTAACAGTCGAATATAATTCACTAGTAAAATTAGGAAAAATTAATTTTGATCCATTCCAAAAAGAAACCTTAGAAAAATTAAATGTTCTTGCTACTAATATTTCTTCAAAAGATAGTAAAAGTTTTTTTGAAAGATTTTCTAAATTATTAGGTAGAAAAAAAAATATAGAGTTTAAAGGTATTTATATATGGGGGGGAGTTGGAAGAGGAAAATCCATGTTGATGGATTTATTTTTCCAAAACGTTGAATACAAATATAAAAAAAGAACTCACTTTCATAATTTCATGTCCGAAGCACATGATTTAATTCATGAACTTAGAAAAGATAGTAATATTGAGAATATTCCAGACTATGCAGCCGAAATAATTTCAAAAGAAACTAAACTTCTTTGTTTTGACGAGATGGAATTACGTGACATAGCTGATGCAATGGTCTTACACAGATTATTTACTGGGCTTTGGAACAGAGGTGTTATTATAGTAGCCACCTCTAACAGGCCACCTAAAATGCTTTATGATAAAGGACTTCATAGAGATCGAGTTATTCCATTTATTAAAAATTTAGAAAAAAATTGTGAAGTTATTCAAATAAAAGGAGATGAAGATTTTAGGCAATCTGCAAGAATAGGAATGAAAGGTTGGTATAGCCCTTTATCAGATGAAAATACCAAAGTTTTGAAAGATGATTTTAATAAATTAATTGGTGAAATTTTCCCACAACCAGAATATATTCCAAGTGCTGGTAGGCAAATATATATACCTTGTGCGGCAGCTGGAATCGCACTTTTAGATTTTAAAGATTTATGTGAAAAAAAACTTGCAGCAAGAGATTATATTGAAGTTGGAGCAAGGTACCGAGGATTAGTTATCGATAATATCCCAGTTTTAAATGACGAAAAAAGAAATGAATCAAGAAGGTTTATTTGGCTAATTGATGCATTGTACGAGTCAAAATGTTTTATAATTTGTAATGCTGCAATGCCCATTGAAAAAATTTATACAGGAAATGACTGGAAGTTTGAATTTGATAGAACAAGATCTAGATTGTTAGAATTAACAAATTCTCCAAGATAGATTTATAAATTATTAAATTTTGTGGCTACCAAACTGTTGTAGTTAAGATGATTTTAAGATAAAAACTTAGAAAGTAATTTCAGAAAGAATTCTTATGGCTAGAAATAAAATTGCACTTATTGGTTCAGGTAATATTGGAGGAACTCTTGCATTATTAGCAGGCATTAAAGAATTAGGTGATGTGGCGCTATTTGATATTGCTGACGGAATGCCTTCTGGAAAAGCTCTTGATATAGTACAAGCTTCACCGGTAGAAAAGTTTGACTCTAATATGATTGGTGGAAATGATTATAAAGTTTTAGCTGGCTCTGATGTAGTGATTGTTACTGCAGGGGTGCCAAGAAAACCAGGAATGAGTAGAGATGACTTGATTGAAACAAACACTAAAGTTATGAAGCAAGTCGGAGAAGGCATTGCAAATAATTGTCCAGATGCTTTTATAATTTGTATTACAAATCCACTTGATGCAATGGTTGGAGTTTTGCAAAGAGCAGCTGGTTTAAAAACAAACAAAATTGTTGGAATGGCAGGTGTCCTTGATAGCGCAAGGTTTAGATATTTTTTAGCAGAGGAGTTTAATGTTTCAGTTAGAGATGTTTCAGCTTTTGTTTTAGGTGGTCATGGGGACAGCATGGTTCCGTTAATACGTTATTCTACTGTTTCAGGAATTCCTGTTCCTGACCTTATCGAGATGAATTGGACTTCACAGGAGAGAATTGACGCTATTGTTCAAAGAACACGTGATGGTGGAGCAGAAATTGTAGGTTTGTTAAAAACTGGCTCTGCTTTTTATGCACCAGCATCCTCAGCTATAGAAATGGCTGAATCTTATTTAAAGGACCAAAGAAGGCTTTTACCTTGTGCTGCTTGGTGTGATGGTGAGTATGGTCTTGACGGTATTTTTGTTGGTGTTCCGGCAATTATAGGCAAAGGTGGAATTGAAAAAGTTGTTGAAATAAATATGAACGATGAAGAAAAAGAGATGTTCAATAAATCAGTTGAAGCTGTAAGACAGTTAAATTCCATTGCAGCTAAAATGGAATGAAGCATAATTACAAAGAAGATAAATGAATATTCATGAACACCAAGCTAAAGAACTTCTAGCGTCTAACAATGTAAATGTCGCTAAAGGCTTCCCAGCTTTTTCTGTAGATGAAGCTATTCAAGTGGCAAAAAAACTTGGTGGCCCTATTTGGGTTGTAAAAGCTCAAATACATGCTGGTGGTCGAGGTAAAGCTGGTGGTGTCAAAGTTGTTAATTCTTTAAATAATGTTGAAATAGCTGCAAAAGAAATTCTAGGAAAGACTTTAGTAACTCCTCAAACTGGTTCTGAAGGTAAAGTAGTTAAGAGATTATATATCGAGGAAGGCTGCGATATTAAAAGAGAATTATACCTTTCCGTTTTAGTTGATAGAAATTTAGGGTGTATTACTTTTATTGGATCAACTGAAGGCGGAATGGATATTGAAAAAGTAGCTGAGGAAACACCTGAAAAAATATTGAAACTAAGTGTTAGTCCTTCAACTGGATTTCAAGACTTCCATGCAAGAAGGCTTGCATCAGCATTAGGTATTACGGGTAAATCTATAAGATCTGCAACTATATTTTTAAGAAATATTTATAACACTTTTATTGCAAATGATGCGTCCTTGATAGAAATTAATCCACTTGTAGTAACTAACTCAGATGAACTAATAGCACTTGATGCAAAAATGTCTTTTGACGATAATGCTTTGTTTCGCCATCCTAAAGTCATAAATATGAGGGACCCTAGCGAAGAAGATCCACTGGAATTAAAGGCTTCTGAGTTTGATCTTTCATACATAAAATTAGATGGAAATATAGGGTGCATGGTAAACGGTGCGGGCTTAGCTATGGCAACAATGGATATTATTCAGCTTGAAGGAGGCTCTCCAGCAAATTTCTTGGATGTTGGTGGTGGCGCTACAAAAGAAAAAGTTACTGAGGCTTTCAAAATTATTCTTTCTGATCCAAATGTTAAAGGGGTCTTAGTTAACATATTTGGTGGAATTATGAGGTGTGATGTCATTGCTGAAGGTGTTATTGCTGCTGCCAAAGAATTAAAAATAAAAGTCCCTCTTGTTGTCAGACTAGAAGGAACAAAAGTGGAAGAAGGAAAAAAATTAATGTCTGAAAGTGGGATTGATATAATTACTGCCGAAAATCTTTCTGACGCTGCAAAAAAAATTGTGTCTTCTGTAATGAAAGAGCTTTGATGTCAATTTTAATTAATAAAAATACAAAAATTATTTGTCAGGGCTTTACAGGTAGCCAAGGTACTTTTCATTGTCAGCAAGCAATAGATTATGGCACTAAGATAGTTGGTGGGGTCACACCAGGAAAAGGTGGGCAGTCGCATTTAGAATTGCCCGTGTTTGACACTGTTCAAGAAGCTGTTTTCCAAACCAATGCAAATGTATCTGTAATATATGTCCCACCACCCTTTGCTGCAGATTCTATTCTAGAAGCTATAGATTCAAAATTAGATCTAATAGTCTGTATAACAGAAGGTATTCCTGTTCTGGATATGGTAAAAGTAAAGAATGCTCTTAGTAACTCAAGCTCTAGACTTATTGGGCCCAACTGTCCTGGAATCATAACACCTAATGAATGTAAAATAGGAATTATGCCCGGGCACATTCACAAACCAGGTAAAATAGGAATTGTATCTAGATCGGGAACTTTAACATATGAAGCAGTAGGTCAAACAACTGCTGCTGGGTTAGGACAATCGACTTGTATAGGAATAGGTGGTGATCCTTTGAATGGAACAAACTTTATTGATTGTTTAGAATTATTTTTGGAAGATGAAGATACAGATGCAATAATTATGATTGGTGAAATAGGCGGAACAGCAGAAGAAGAAGCATCTGCTTTCTTAAAAAAATCAAAAATTAAAAAGCCAATAGCTGGCTTTATTGCAGGACGAACTGCTCCTACCGGAAGAACAATGGGACACGCAGGTGCAATAGTTTCAGGCAAAAATGGTGGCGCTGATGCAAAAATTGATGCCATGAGAAGTGCAGGTATCAATGTAACTGATAGCCCAGGCATGTTGGGTGAAGCGATTTTAGAGGCTATGAAAAATTGATATGTTTGATAAATTAAATATGCAATTTATAATTTCTAACAATAGTTTAAGTTTAAAAAAATTTAACGGAGTTACTTAATATATGGATGAGACATTTTTAGATCCCACAATATTAAATGGTCTAAACTCTACATATATCGCAGATTTATATGAAAAGTGGTTAGAAGATCCTAAAAGTATAGACTCAAACTGGAATAACTGGTTTGCTGATTTAAAAACAGATGGATCATTTAATGATATTCCATTGTGGGCGAGAGGAAAATCATTACCTTCTGAAACATTAGATACCAAAATAAGTAGTGCTTCATTATCTTCAGATCAAATAAGACAAGCCAGTATCGACTCACTCAGAGCTGTTATGATGATCCGCGCATATAGAGCCAGAGGTCACTTAGAGGCTAAAACTGACCCCTTAAAGCTTACAAAACCTGTTGAGCATCCTGAGCTTAGTCCAGAATTTTATGGTTTCACTGAGTCTGATTACGATAGACCAATATATATTGATAATGTTTTGGGTCTTGAGACTGCAACTTTAAGAGAAATTTTATCAACACTTAAAGACACTTATTGTGGTTCTATTGGAGTTGAATACCTTCATATACAAGATCCTGAGCAAAAATCTTGGATCCAGCAAAGAATTGAAAATATCAGAAATCAAACTGAATTTACCGATAAAGGTAAACAAGCAATATACGAAAGACTTGTTGACGCAGAAAGCTTTGAGAGATTCTTAAACAAAAAATATACTGGTACAAAAAGATTTGGTTTAGATGGAAGCGAATCAGTGATACCAGCTTTAGAGCAAATAGCTAAACGCGGATCTCAACTTGGTCTAGAAGAGATAGTCATTGGGATGGCTCATAGAGGACGTTTAAATGTTTTAAATAATGTTTTACAAAAACCCTTTAGAGCTATTATTTCAGAATTTATGGGTAATCCATCTAACCCTGAAGAAACTGGGGGTTCTGGAGATGTCAAATATCATATGGGTTCTTCATCAGATCGCGAGTTTGATGGAACTAATGTTCACTTTACTCTAAATGCAAACCCATCTCATCTAGAAGTTGTAAACCCTGTTGTAATTGGGAGGGTTAGAGCAAAACAAAACCAAAGAAATGATACTGAAAGAAACAAAGTTTTAGGATTACTAATACATGGTGACGCAGCATTTGCAGGACAAGGCATACTTGCTGAAACTTTTGATTTTGCTGAATTAAGAAGTTATAAAACTGGGGGAACTCTCCATTTAATAATTAATAATCAGATTGGCTTTACTACTTCGCCTGCTTACTCTAGATCTTCACCATATTGCACAGATGTTGCAAAAATTGTTATGGCTCCAATTTTTCATGTCAATGCTGACGATCCAGAATCAGTAGTCCATGTTTCTAGAATTGCAACTGAATTTAGACAGAAATTTTCTGCAGATGCAGTTTTAGATATAATAGGCTATAGACGATACGGACATAATGAGGGTGACGAGCCGTCATTTACTCAACCAATTATGTATAGAAAAATTACGGATCATCCCTTTGTAACAAAAATTTATGCTGATAAGTTAATTAAAGAAAAAAAATTAACCCAAGAAGAAGCTAAAGATATTTATGATAAAAGAAATAAGTTTTTAGAACAAGAGTTTCAAGCTGGAAGTAACTATTTGCCAAATAAAGCTGATTGGCTTGAAGGAAAGTGGTCTGGATTAAAGAAAGCACCAGGGCTTGAAGAAAGACGAGGGAGTACCGGTGTTGAATTAGATAAGATTAAGTCTATTGGGAAAATAATGACAACCGTACCAGAAGGTTTTGAAATTCATAAAAAACTTCAAAGAGTTCTTGATAACAGAAGAAAATCTATAGATGAAGGTACTAATATTGATTGGTCAACAGCAGAACAACTTTCTTTTGGAACTTTACTTGTGGATGGGAACCCTGTTCGATTGTCCGGACAAGATTGTGGCCGTGGGACATTTAGTCAAAGACACGCTGTATTTATAGATCAAAATTCAGAACATAGGCATATTCCACTTGCAAACATATCTAAAAATCAAGGTAGCTTTGAAGTTATTGATTCTCCATTATCAGAAGCAGGTGTTTTAGGTTTTGAGTATGGTTTTAGTCAAGCAGAACCTAATGCATTGGTTATGTGGGAAGCTCAGTTTGGTGATTTCGCAAATGGAGCTCAAGTTATAGTAGATCAATTTATATCATCTGGTGAAGCTAAATGGCTCAGAATGAGCGGTTTAGTAATGTTACTCCCACATGGCTATGAGGGACAAGGACCAGAACACTCTTCAGCAAGACTGGAGAGATATCTTAGACTTTGTGCTGAAGATAATATTCAAGTTGTTAATTGCACAACTCCGGCAAATTATTTTCATGTTTTAAGACGTCAATTGTGTAGAGATTTTAGAAAACCATTGATAGTGATGACCCCTAAATCTCTTCTAAGAAACAAACTTTGTGTTTCAAATCTTGATGATATGAACGAGAAAACATCATTTCATAGAGTGATAGATGATAAAAATAAATCAGTAAAAGACAAGGATATTAAAAGGGTAATAATTTGCTCAGGAAAGATTTTTTATGATCTTTTTGAAGCTAGAGAAAAAAGTAAACTGTATAATATAAGAATTTTAAGGCTTGAACAAATTTATCCTTTTCCTAAAAGCTCTCTTAAGGAATATCTTTCTAAAACTCCCCAAGCTGAGATTGTATGGTGTCAAGAGGAGCCAGAAAATATGGGGTCTTGGAGTTTTATTGATAGAAGATTAGAAAGTGTTTTAATAAATAGTAAATGTAAACATTCTAGACCTATTTATGCAGGCCGACCTGAAGCAGCTTCTCCAGCCACAGGAACTATGTCACGACATCTAAGAGAACAAAAATTATTAATTAATCAGGCTTTAGGTTTAGAAAAAATCAATGCTGCTAGTGCAGCTGAATAAAATTAATGGAGCTATTTGAATATGACAATTGACTTATTAGTACCCGCATTAGGAGAATCTGTCGTAGAGGCAACAGTTGCCAAGTGGATGAAATCATCAGGTGATAGTGTTAATGCTGATGAACCTATAGTAGAACTTGAAACTGAAAAGGTTACTTTAGAGGTTCCATCACCAGTATCTGGTATTTTACATGAAATTGTTGCAAATGAAGGTGCTAATGTTGAAGTTGGAGCTTTACTTGGAATATTATCAGAAGAGAAAAGTAAAGAGGTTGGAAATAATTCAGAACCTACCCTTGAAAAACCTCTAGCTAAAGAACCCAATAATCAGAGTGAATTAGAGAAAAAGAATGAACATCTTTCACCTTCTGTAAAAAGAATTATAACAGAAGAAAATTTGGATCCTTCTCAAGTTTCATCAACAGGTAAAGATGGAAGAATTACAAAGGGTGATGTTCTTGAAAGTTTAAAAAATCAGGTTAAGTCTGATACAATCAAAACTTCTGAAAAAATTGTTTTTGATGAAGAACGAGTTCCAATGTCTAGGCTTAGAAGAGTTGTAGCTAAAAGACTTAAAGAGGCTCAAAATACGGCTGCTATGTTAACTACATTTAATGAAGTTGATATGTCTTCAGTGATGTCTTTAAGATCAGAATATAAAGATACTTTCGAAAAAGAACACAAAATACGACTTGGTTTTATGGGAATGTTTGTTAAAGCATCGATAGCTGCATTAAAAGCATTTCCTGCAGTGAATGCAGAAATAAATGGTGACGATATTATTTATAAAAAATACAATAATATTGGAGTTGCAGTTGGAACACCTCAAGGACTAGTTGTTCCAGTAATTAAAAATGCACAGAATTTAAGTCTCTCAGAAATTGAAAAAACTATTAATGATATGGGCACGAGAGCAAAAGATGGAAAGATTGGAATGGATGAACTAAGTGGTGGAACTTTTACAATTTCAAATGGAGGGGTCTACGGTTCACTTATGTCAACGCCAATTTTAAATCCTCCTCAATCTGGAATCCTTGGAATGCATAAAATTCAAAAACGTCCTATTGCAGTTGGAGATAACATTGAAATAAGACCAATGATGTATCTTGCCTTAAGCTATGACCATCGAATTATTGATGGAAGAGAAGCTGTATCCTTCTTGGTAAAAATTAAAGAAATAATTGAAGATCCTAGAAGATTAATTCTTGATATTTAATTTATGAAAGTTTTGAAGTCATGAGTGAATTTGATTTAACAATACTTGGAGCGGGTCCTGGTGGCTATGTTGCAGCTATCAGAGCTGCACAGTTAGGGATGAAAGTTGCTGTAATTGAAAAAAGAGCAACTCTTGGTGGCACATGTCTTAATATTGGATGTATTCCCTCTAAAGCCTTATTAAACTCATCTGAAAAATTTGAGAGTATTAACTCTTCTGAATTAAAAAATATTGGAATAGATTTAGGTGCCCCAAAACTAAATATTTCAAAAATGATGGATAATAAAAATAGAATAGTTACAGATTTAACTAAAGGAATTGAATTTTTATTCAAAAAAAATAAAATTACATCTTTCATAGGAAATGGTTATATCTCGTCTCCTACTGAGGTAACTGTATCTAGTAAAAATGATACAACAATAGTTAAAACTGGTAAAATCTTAATCGCCACTGGTAGCGAGGCAGCACCACTAAATAATATAAGTATTGATGAAAAAAAAATTGTTTCCTCTACTGGTGCGCTTGAACTTACAACTGTTCCAAAAAAGTTTATTGTTGTTGGAGGAGGGTATATTGGTCTTGAAATGGGTACTGTTTGGAGAAGACTCGGCTCAGAAGTCACTGTTATAGAATATTTGGACCGAATACTGCCTGGAATGGATAGTGAAATTGCTAAAAAATTTAAGTTAATACTCCAAAAACAAGGTATTAAATTTGAATTAAATACTGCTATTCAAGATGCAAAGATAATAAATAATCATGTTCAACTCTCTGCTATAAATAATTCTTCACATGAAAAATTATCTTTTGAAGCTGATGTGGTCCTTATAGCTACAGGCAGGATACCAAATACAAATAATATTGGATTAGATGATTTAGGTGTAAAATTATCTCAAAAAGGTCAAGTGCTAGTTAATGATAAATTTCAAACAAATATACCTACCATTTATGCAATTGGAGACGTTATTCCTGGGCCAATGTTAGCTCATAAAGCTGAAGAGGATGGAGTTGCAGCTGTTGAAATTATGAATGGGGTTGCTGGTCATGTTGATTATAATCTTGTTCCTGGAATTGTTTATACATCACCAGAAGTTGCAACTTTAGGAAAAACTGAAGACGACCTAATAGATAATAATATTCAATTTAATAAAGGCGTATTTCCATTTAGTGCAAATAGTAGAGCAAGAGCAATTAATCATACTGATGGGCTAGTGAAAATGCTTACTGACAAAAATACTGATAAAGTTTTAGGTGTTCATATTATTGGTCATGAAGCTGGTAATTTAGTTCATGAAGTTGCTACTGCTATGTCATTTGGTGGTAGTGCAGAAGATATTGCCAGAACTTGTCATGGTCATCCTACATTAAATGAAGCTGTAAAAGAAGCAGCACTGGCTGCTGGAACAGGTGCAATACATATTTAATTTTATATTTGTGATCTTGGATGAGTGTTTTTGTGAACCTCTATAAGACCTGAAACCTCAACTGAGGTATACCTTTGTGTTGTTGAAAGGCTTGAGTGTCCGAGTAAATCTTGAATTGACCTCAAGTCACCACCACCAGCTAAAAGCTGTGTTGCAAACGCATGCCTTAAAGAGTGAGGAGTTGCGTGATCTGGTAAATTTAATTTGATTCTTAATTTTTGGATTATTCGCTGAATAATTCTAGGACTTAATTTTCCTCCTCGTTTGCCTATAAATAAATATTCTTCCTTTAAGAATTGTTTTGGTAATAATGATAAGTAATCCTGTATTGTCTCACTAACTATTTTTAAAATCGGAACGTCTCTATGCTTCCCACCTTTACCTTCTACTCTGAGCCAGTCTCCCAATGGACATTGTTTTTTATAAATTGAAAGCGCTTCACTGATTCTTAAACCAGCACCATACAATAAAAATAATAATGCTTTATCTCTTGCTCCTTCCCAATCCGTTCTTCCATTTCCTATAGAATCTATGATTAGATCAACATCTTCTTTAGATATGGATCTTGGCAAAGTATCTGGTAATTTTGGAGTTTTAATAAGATCTAAATCTTCAGAAATCAAGTACCCTCTCTTAGAGGCAAATCTATAAAAATTTCTGATACTTGATATCTTTCTTGCAATACTATGCCTAGAGTTTCCACTTTCAACCAGGAAAGCCATATATGACCTAAAGTCAATTTTTTTAGGATGATTAACATTCTTAGAAAATTCTGACCATTTTGTTAAGTCTCTTTTATATGCATCAAATGTGTTATCCGTAATTCTTTTTTCATTTTGAAGCCAATCGAGCCATTTGGGGAAGGTATTTTTAAAATCATGAACCATTTTTAAATCTTTCTATAAAATAGATTGACCTGTTTTACCCCAATCAGACAAAAAAGATTTAAGTCCTTTATCTGTGAGTGGATGGTTATACATCTCTTTAAATGTTTTTGAAGGTATAGTTACAATATCGGCACCAATCTTTGCTGCTTCAACTACATGGTGAACACCCCTTACAGAAGCAACCAAAACTTCAGTTTTGAAATTATAATTTTTATAAATTTCAACAATATCATAAATAAGGTCTAATCCATTTTGGCCAATATCATCAAGACGCCCAACGAAAGGTGAAATAAATGCTGCACCTGCTTTTGCTGCCAAAATAGCTTGTGAAGAAGAAAAACATAGTGTAACATTTACACTAACACCTTTATCTGATAATGTTTTGCATGTTTTTAGGCCATCGGCTGTTAATGGAACTTTAATTGTAACATTGTTTGCTAACTCTAAAAGTTTATTAGCTTCTAAAATCATGGTTGAGTAATCTGTTGCTGTTACCTCAGCACTCACTGGGCCTTCAACTATTCCACAAATTTCTTTAATAACCTCTAAAATATTTTTTCCTGATTTTGCAATTAATGACGGGTTTGTAGTTACACCGTCTATAAAATTACTTTTATTTAACTCTCTAATTTCATTTATATCAGCACTGTCTAAAAATATTTTCATTTTTTACCTCTTACTATTTATAATTTATTTAGCAATTATCTACAAGTTGCACTTCGTGATATAATTTAAATAATATAATTATTACCAATTTTAGAATTATATATTTTTAAGTTTAAAATTTCTTGTTTAAGTTAACTTATAAATTAATTTCATGGGATGGATTTGAATAATAAAAAATTTATATATAGCGTTGTAATACCTATTCCATCAAAAGGTAAATCTTCTTTTGATTACCTTTATGATGAAACTGAAGAGCTCCCAATTGGACAAGTAGTTAAGGTTCCTTTTGGAAGTAAAAAGAATCTTTGGGGTGTAATTAATAAAATACGGTCTGCTATTCCAGAAATGAAGCTAAAGTTCATAATTGATGTGAGTCACAATTTTGTACTTTCACAGGAAATATTAGATTTTATTGATTGGGTCTCCGAGTGGACAATGAGCAGTAAGGGAAATATTTTAAAATTAGTTTTCTCAACTACAGATATTTTTGAAAATAAAAATATAAAATTTGGGTGGGTTAAATTTCCTGAGACTGTTGAAAAGCAATTAAAAGATAAATACCCAAAATTTAAATTAACAGAAAAAAGAAAAAATATTCTTCAAAACCTAGATGAATTAACTCCAAAAAAAACTGAAGAATTATTATTTGAAAGTGGGGCAAGTAGACAAACTTTAATCGAATTAGAAAAAAAACAAATTATTTATCGAAAAAGTATTATTGAAAAAAAACAAATACTTACATTTGAAAAAATGAATAAGAGAAATATAGTACTTAATTCAAGTCAGTTAAAAGCTGCCGCTACTATAGAAAATATAATATCAAAAAGAAATTATGCTCCCATACTTTTGGATGGCGTAACAGGATCTGGTAAAACTGAAGTTTACTTTCAAGCTATTTTAAATACTTTAAAACAAAAAAAACAGGTTTTAGTATTACTTCCTGAAATTTACTTATCTACAGAGTGGAATTTTCGTTTCAAACAAAATTTTGGTTTTGATCCACTTATATGGCATTCAAACCTATCAAAAAAAATAAGAAAAGAAACATGGTTTAAAGTAAGCAGAGGTGACAACAATGCAATAGTGGGAGCAAGATCTGCACTCTTTCTTCCTTTTTCTAATTTAGGACTAATAATTGTTGATGAAGAACATGACAATTCTTTTAAACAAGAAGAGGGTGTTCTTTACAACGCTAGAGATATGGCTCTAATAAGAGCAAAAATTGAAAAAATTTCTATTATTTTATCTACAGCTACACCGTCTTTGGAAACCTGGTCAAACTCACAAAATAATAAATTTTCTTATGTAAAATTATCAGAACGTATTGGTATAGCTAAAATGCCTGAAATACGAATAGTTGATATGAGAGAAGCTAATTTAGACCATAACAAGTGGATATCTAATCCTTTAAAAGACAAAATTTCAAAAAACTTAGCAAACAAAGAGTTATCTCTCTTATTCTTAAATAGAAGGGGATATGCACCACTAAAATTATGTAATTCATGTGGCCACCGTCTTGGATGCCAAAATTGTGAAAGTTGGTTGGTAGAACATAAAAAAGATAATATTCTAATTTGTCATCAATGTGGAATTACGCAAAAATTCGAAAATAAATGTAAGTCTTGCGGCAAGGAAGAAACTCTTATTTCATGTGGTCCAGGAGTTGAGAGGATAGAAGAAGAAATAATGGGTTATTTCCCCGAAGTCAAAATTGAAATTCTTTCTTCTGACACTGTAAAAAATCCTCATGCAATGAGTACTTTATTAAAGAAAATTCAAAATTGTGAAATTGATATAATTATTGGCACTCAAATGATCTCAAAAGGCCATAATTTCAAAAATTTAACATTAGTAGGAATTATAGATGCAGATATGAGTTTATCAGGGGGTGATTTGAGAGCTTCAGAAAAGGCGTTCCAAGTTCTGCATCAAGTTTCTGGTCGTTCAGGGAGAGAAAATAAAAAAGGAATAGTTCTGATACAAACTTATGATCCTGAAAATCAGGTGATAGAAGCCCTGAAAAAAAATAATAGAGATAATTTTTTAACTATGGAAAAAGATTTTAGAAAAGTTGCTAATCTTCCACCTTTTGGAAGATTAGTATCAATTATAATTTCCGCCAAGGATCAATACAAACTAGAGAGATTTGGAAATACATTAAAAGAAATTGCACCTAATTTTGAAAATGTGTCAATACTTGGCCCAGCACCCGCACCAATTTTTTATCTAAGAGGTAAATTCAGATATAGATTTCTTATTAAAACTAAAAAGGAAATCAATATTCAAAAGGTAATTAAAATTTGGCTCCAAAGTATAAAAACACCCTCAGCTATAAAGTTAGTAATTGATATTGAACCTTATTCATTTCTGTAAAAATTTCTTAATTTAATATATTTAAAAGGTTATTTAATTTTTTATTAATAATAGTTGATGATACTCTTGCAACAACTCAATCCATGTGCTAACACCACAGCCAAAAAGATATAGATCTTAAAGTAATATTTTGGTAATTTATTTTGAAAAGTAATTCAGAAATTAGTAAGCGTTATGCAAAGGCTTTGATTGAGCTTTGTGGCGAATCTAAAAGTTTAGAAAAGGTTGAAAAAGACATTTTAAATCTTAATAATTTAATGAATAGTAATAATGAAATTAAAGAAATTCTAAAATCTCAAATTATTTCTAGAGATAAACTTGCAAAAATTATGGAAAATGTTTTAAAAACGTTAAATTCAAACCCTATTACTGTTAAATTTGTTGGTACCATTGCATTAAATGGTCGATTACAAAACATACAAAATATCGTTGATGAATTTTTAAAGATGATGTCTGATAAAAGAGGTGAGTTAGTTGCAAGCGTAACAACTGCTTTTCCAATATCAAAAGATATAAATAATTCTTTAGTTAAAGAAGTAAAAAAATTAACTAAATCTGAAAAAATTGAATTAAGATCTAACGTTGATAAATCACTTATTGGAGGATTTGTTCTCCGTGTTGGCTCAACTATGATTGATAGTTCAATAAAAACAAAACTTAATTCGTTAAAAATGATTATGAAGGGTGTCTAAATCATGGATATTAGTGCTGCTGAAATTTCAAAAATTTTAAAAGAGCAAATTTCTGACTACGGAAGCAAAGCTTCTGTTTCCGAAGTTGGAAAGGTTTTAAGTATAGGAGACGGAATAGCAAGAGTATACGGTCTTGACGAGGTTCAACTCGGTGAAATGGTTGAATTTGACGGTGGTGTTAAAGGAATGGCACTTAATCTTGAATCAGATAATGTTGGTGTGGTTATCTTTGGGGACGATAGATCAATCAAAGAAGGAGATACAGTCAAAAGAACAAAGTCTATCGTTGATGTTCAAGTAGGAAAAGAATTACTTGGCAGAGTAGTTGATGGATTAGGAAATCCTATTGATGGCAAAGGGCATATTCCTAAAAGTGCTAAACGTACAAGAGTAGAAGTTAAAGCCCCGGGTATTATGCCTAGAAAATCAGTTCATGAGCCAATGATGACTGGGCTCAAAGCCATTGATACATTAGTTCCTGTTGGTAGAGGCCAAAGAGAACTTATCATTGGTGATAGACAAATCGGTAAAACAGCAATTGCTCTAGACACTTTTATTAATCAAAAAGAAACTAATGAAGCTGCTGGAAAAGATGATAGTAAGAAATTATTTTGTATTTATGTTGCAATAGGACAAAAGCGTTCATCTGTTGCTCAAATTGTTAAGACACTAGAAGAATACGGTGCAATGGACTACACAATTGTTGTAGCTGCAACAGCATCTGAGTCAGCGCCAATGCAATTTTTAGCCCCATATACTGCAGCAGCAATGGGTGAGTATTTTAGAGATAATGGAATGCACGCCGTAATTGTTTATGATGACCTATCAAAACAAGCTGTAGCATACAGACAAATGTCTTTGCTTTTAAGAAGACCACCTGGACGTGAAGCCTTCCCTGGTGATGTTTTTTATCTTCACTCTAGACTTCTTGAAAGATCTGCAAAAGTTAATGATAAATTAGGTGGTGGATCATTAACTGCTTTACCAATAATTGAAACACAAGCAGGTGATTTATCGGCCTTTATTCCAACAAATGTAATTTCAATAACAGATGGACAGATTTTTTTAGAATCAGAGCTTTTTTATAGAGGTATTCGCCCAGCTGTAAATGTAGGCCTATCCGTTAGTAGAGTTGGTTCTGCGGCTCAAACAAAAGCTATGAAAAAGGTTGCTGGTTCTATTAAGTTGGAACTTGCTCAATATAGAGAAATGGCTGCATTTGCTCAATTTGCTTCAGATATGGATGCTTCAACTCAACAATTACTAGCAAGAGGCTCTAGACTAGTTGAGCTTCTGAAACAGCCACAATACAGTCCTCTTCCAATGGAAGAACAGGTAATATCTATATATGCAGGCGTTAATGGTTATTTAGATAAAGTTAGCATTGAAAATATATCAAAATTTGAGACTGACTTAATGAACCTTATAAAAAGCAGCCATAAAGATATCCTCAAATCAATTCGTGATGAGAAAGCTTTAACTGACTCTACAGAAGAAAAGTTAAAAAAAGCTATTGAAGAATTTTTAAAAACTTTTGAATAAATTGGAATTATAATTTAATGCCTTCTTTAAAAGACTTAAAAATAAGAATAAATACTGTAAAGTCCACACAGAAGATTACTTCTGCTATGAAAATGGTTGCATCTGCGAAACTTAAAAAGGCTCAAGAGAAAGCTGAGTCAGGAAGACCATATGCAACAAAAATGAGTAGTATTGTTTCTACTCTAGCATCAAAGGTTAACAAGGGTAGTGGTCCAAAATTATTATTTGGGAATAACTCGGATAAAAATATAATAATAGTTGCAATTTCTGCTGATAGAGGTTTGTGTGGAGGCTTCAACAATAATATTTCTAAAGAGGTAAGAAGAAGAGTTAAAGAACTAGAAAATGATGGTAAAATTGTAAAACTAATTTTAGTTGGAAGAAAAGTTGGATCAGTTCTAAAACGTGAAATGGGTGATAGAATAATAGGTTCTTTTACAGGAATTCAAGGTGACAATTTAACATTTACTAAAGTTTCTCCAGTTTCATTGCAAATACTATCTCTTTTTGAAGAAAATAATGTAGATGAAGTCGAAATGCTCTATAATCGTTTTCAATCTGTAATTTCTCAAGTAGTTACAAAAAAACAACTTATTCCTGCAGAAGTAAGTGATGAAAAAATTGAAGAAGAAGATCAACAAACTACATATGACTATGAACCTGAGGAAGAAATAATTCTGAATGACTTGCTTCCTAGGAATTTATCAACACAAATTTATAGTGCGTTGCTAGATAGTTCAGCAGGCGAATTAGCAGCTAGAATGACAGCAATGGATAATGCTACAAGAAATGCTGGTGAACTAATTGATAGATTAACCTTAGAGTATAATAGAACCAGACAGGCTTTTATAACAAAAGAATTAATCGAAATAATATCTGGTGCAGAAGCAGTATGATAACAAATTTTAAAATTAGAAAAGGAATATACAATGGCAAAAACTAAATCTGGAAAGATTACTCAGGTTATTGGAGCTGTAGTTGATGTAAAGTTTGAAGAAGATCTTCCTCCAATATTAAACGCTCTTGAAGTTGATAATAATGGAACAAGACTTGTACTTGAAATTGCTCAGCATCTTGGTGAAAATACTGTCAGATGCATTGCTATGGATTCTACTGAAGGTTTAGTTAGAAACATGAACGCTATTGATACAGGAGCACCAATTACTGTTCCTGTAGGTCCTGAAACATTAGGAAGAATTATTAACGTTGTTGGTGATGCAATTGACGAAAAAAAACCAATTAAAAGTAAAAAAAGTTATCCTATTCATAGACCAGCCCCTGAATTTATTGAGCAGGCTACTGAATCCGAAATATTAGAGACTGGTATTAAAGTTGTTGATTTGTTAGCTCCTTATGCAAAGGGTGGAAAAATCGGTTTGTTTGGAGGAGCGGGTGTTGGTAAAACAGTTTTGATTATGGAACTTATTAATAACGTCGCAAAAGCACACGGTGGATATTCTGTATTTGCTGGAGTTGGTGAAAGAACCAGAGAAGGGAATGACTTATATAATGAAATGATAGAATCTAACGTTATTATTCCAGATGGTCCAGGATCAAAAGCCGCTCTTGTGTATGGTCAAATGAATGAGCCTCCAGGTGCAAGAGCAAGAGTTGGATTAACAGGCTTAACATTAGCAGAATATTTTAGAGATGAAGAAGGTCAGGATGTTCTGTTTTTCGTAGATAATATTTTTAGATTTACACAAGCAGGCTCTGAAGTGTCTGCACTTTTAGGGAGAATTCCTTCTGCTGTTGGTTATCAGCCAACGCTTTCAACAGATATGGGTGCTCTTCAAGAGAGAATTACAACAACCACAAAAGGATCGATAACATCTGTTCAAGCAATATATGTTCCTGCTGATGATTTAACAGATCCTGCTCCTGCAACTTCGTTTGCTCACCTTGATGCTACAACCGTATTATCAAGAGCAATTTCTGAGAAAGGAATTTACCCAGCAGTTGATCCACTTGATTCTACTTCAAGAATGTTAGACCCAAGAATAGTTGGTGATGAACACTATGAAACAGCAAGATCTGTTCAGTCGATTCTCCAACAATACAAAGCACTACAAGATATTATTGCTATTTTAGGAATGGATGAACTATCTGAAGAAGATAAATTAACTGTTGCCCGAGCAAGAAAGATTGAAAGATTTTTATCTCAGCCTTTTCATGTAGCAGAAGTATTTACTGGTTCACCTGGAAAGTTAGTATCTTTAGAAGACACAATTAAAGGTTTCAAGGGAATCGTTAATGGTGAATATGACCACTTACCAGAAGCTGCATTTTATATGGTAGGAACCATTGAAGAGGCAATTGAAAAGGGAGCAAAGCTTGAAGCTTCAGCTGCTTAAATAATATGAGATTTTTTTATGGAAAATAAAACTAACTTTACACTTATTACTCCATCTCAGACTATGATAAATCAGGAGGTTGAGATGGTAGTTGTCCCTGGCAGTGAGGGACATTTTGGAGTTTTATCATTACATGCTCATACTTTATCAACATTAAACAGAGGCATTGTAAAATTATATGATAATGGCAACCCTACAAATGAAGTTGTTGTTGATGGTGGTATTGCTGATGTTACTCCAACTGGATGTTCTGTTTTAGTTGAAAGAGCAGAAAATCTAAATGGAATTGATAAAACTGATATAGAAAAACGATATAATAGCTTCAAAGACAATGAAGATAATTTTGATAATCCAGCAGAAGAAAAAGCTAATTCTGAAGAAATTAGCTGGCTAAGGTTTGTTTTAGATAATATTAAAAGTTAAGTTCATGCCTCTGAAAAAAGATTTTCGAATTCATTTATTACTTTTTCATAGATATTTCTTTTAAATGGAACTGCAAGTTCTGGTAATTTTTTGTGGTCTTCCCACTTCCATTCAATAAACTCAGGATTATCAGTTTTAATATTAATTTCATCGTTGCTTCCTAGGAATCTGAATGCTAACCATTTCTGTGTTTGCCCTCTATACTTCCCATTCCAAAGCCTTTGGGAAAGTTTTTGAGGAATGTCATAATTAAGCCAAGTTCCCATTTCACCAATTAGTTGAACATTTCGAGTGCCAATTTCTTCTTCCATCTCTCTTAAACCTGCCTCTTTTGGGTTTTCACTTGCTTCAATTCCTCCTTGAGGCATTTGCCATGCATTCAGACTAGAATCTATTCTTTTTCCAATAAAAACATGCCCGTCTTTATTAATAACAACTAAGCCAACACAGTTTCTATAAGGTTTTGATTGGTTCATTATTGTTTCAAATTATTTTTTAAGGTTGCTAAATACAGAAGCACCCCTAATTAAATCTAGTGCTCTTGATAATTGAAAATCAATTTCGTCTTGGGTTTTTTCAGTAACATCTAATTCTGAACCAAGAGAGGTTTCTTCACTTATTTCAGAAATATCAGTAATATTATCATCAATTTCTGTTGAATTTTCTTTTTCTTTTTTATCTAAAGCCCCTCTGATATCTTCCTCTCGAACAATACCAAAATCTATAGGCTCTATTTTTGCTACCTTAACTTCAATATCAGGAGAAATACCCTTAGCTTGAATAGAAATACCTGATGGAGTATAATATCTCGCTGTTGTTAATCTCATAGCTCCATGTCCTGGCAAAGGTATAACAGTTTGCACAGATCCTTTCCCAAAAGATCTAGTACCAAGTAAAACTGCCCTTTTATGGTCCTTTAAAGCTCCCGCAACGATTTCAGAAGCTGAAGCTGAACCACTATTTATTAAAACAACAAGTGGCAAACCATTAATTATGTCGCCTGGCCTCGAATAATGATGTGTTGAATCGTTACCATTTCTTCCTCTAGTTGAAACAATTTCTCCTAATTCTAAAAATGAGTCTGAAACAGATATAGCCTCGGATAGCAATCCACCTGGGTTATTTCTCAAATCTAAAACTACTCCTTTGAGTTTATCTCCTAGATCTTTTTTAAAACCTTGAACTGCTTTAACAAGCCCAGGCGTAGTTTGTTGACTGAATGTAGTGAGTCTTATGTAACCAATATTATCAAAAACTTCACTTTTTACTGAAGATATTTTAATTTCATCTCTAATAATTTTAACTTCAAAGGGATCATTCTTACCTCTTCTTATTGTTATATTTACTGGGTCCCCAATTTTACCTCTTAATTTTTCAACTGCCTCATCTAAAGTAAGTCCGTAAACGCCTTCGTTGTCTATACCAATAATTAAATCTCCGGGCTGTATATTTGCTTTGTCTGCTGGGGTATCGTCAATTGGAGATACCACTTTAACAAAACCATCTTCCATAGTGACTTCGATACCAAGTCCACCAAAAGCCCCCTTTGTTTGAACTTGCATATCTTGGAAATCTTCATCACCCATAAATGAAGAGTGAGGATCAAGATTTGCTAACATGCCATTGATTGCAGACTTAATTAAATCTTTATCAGTTACATCTTCGACGTAAGCTTCTCGAACTCTTTGGAATACATCACCAAATAAAGTTAGTTGTCTGTAAGTTTCAGAATTTTTTGCCTCTACATTTAAAATTAGAGGAGAAAAATAACTTATACCCAATATAAAGAAAACAGATGCAAATATTACTGATATTATTTTTTTTGAAACAAACAATTATTTATCCTTCGATGATATTATATGATCAAACATTATATTATATTTAAATGTCAAATAATCAAACTATTACCTTCTATTTCTTTTGGTTTATCTATATTTAAAAGTTGAATTATTGTGGGTGCTATGTCAGATAATCTACCTTTGTTCAATTTTATATCATCGCCCCCATTAACTAATATAAATGGAACCAAATTATTAGTATGAGCAGTATGTTTGGACTTTTTAACTTCATCCCACATAGTTTCACTATTTCCATGGTCAGATGTAAGAATTAAAATACCATTTTTCTCATTAATAGCTTTAAAAATTTTTCCTACACACTCGTCAACATACTCAACTGCCTGTAGAGTTGATCCGTAATTTCCTGAATGTCCTACCATGTCTGGGTTAGCAAAATTTGCTATAATAACATCAAAGTTTTTATTATTAATACTTTTAATAATTTCTTCTGTTATTTCACTAGCACTCATTTTTGGCGTTAAATCATATGTCTCAACTTTAGGTGAAGAAATTAAAATTCTCTCTTCACCATTGAAAACTTTTTCATCTCCTCCATTAAAAAAGAAAGTTACATGAGGATATTTTTCTGTTTCAGCTATTCTTAATTGCTTTAATCCAGATTTTGATAAAATTTCGCCTAAAGAATTTTTAATATCATTTTTAGAGAACAAACTAGGCATAAGTTTATCTATTTCATATGAATAAGGAACCATTCCCAATAATGAGGAGTAATCAATTGTTTTCGATCTAACAAAATTATTGAAGCTTTTATTAGTTAGTGAATTAATTATTTGTCGCACTCTGTCTGATCTAAAATTTGCAATAATCAAACCATCACCATTATTAATTCCTTTAAAATGATTTTCCTCATTTTTCTTTATTATTGTAGGAGAAATAAATTCGTCAGTTTCACCTCTATTATAAGCATCTTGTATGAGCCCTTTAATATTAGTTGAGTAATAATTAGCTTCACCTAAAACCAGGGTTTTCCAAGCAATTCGAGTTCTGTCCCATCGATTATCTCTATCCATGGGGAAAAATCTTCCCATTACAGTTCCTATTGAAGCACCTTTTGGTAATTTTGAATTAAACTTTACTAAACTTGAAAGTGCTGAATTTGGGAGTACATCTCTTCCATCAGTGAAAGCATGGATAATAACTTTAATTTTTTTGCTTACTAAAATATTAGCTAATTCTAAAATATGATTATCTTTTGAATGAACACCACCATTACTTACTAATCCTAGAATATGAGTGGTACCATTACCAAGTGAGACATCATTAACAAAATTATTAATTAAATCATGTTTTTTTAAGCTATCAGATTTTATTGCTTCATCTATCCTCAGAAGGTTTTGTTTTAAAACTCTTCCACACCCTATGTTGATATGTCCAACTTCAGAATTGCCAACTTGGCCTTTAGGAAGACCTACATCTTTTCCAGATGCTAATATTTGTGTTGAAGGGTAATTATTATTTAAATAATCAAAGTTAGGGGTATATGCGTTTTTAACAGCATTTTTAAAATTATTTTTAGATATTCCCCAACCATCCAGTATACATAATGTAATTGGTTTAGATGTTTTATTAATTCTAATATCAAATTCTCCAAACAAATATAATTTTAATTACGATGATATGGATGTTTAGCAATAATTGCTTCAGCTCTATAAATCTGCTCTAAAAGAATAACTCGTGCAAGCATATGAGGAAAGGTCATCTTTGAAAAACTTATAATCAAATCAACATTATCTTTCAGTTTTTGATCTACTCCATCTGCTCCACCGATTATAAAATTTATTTTATTGAAACCTGTATTTTTCCAATTCGATAAAATACCAGAAAACTCATCTGATGAAAAACATTTACCAAATTGGTCAAGTAAAATTCTTTTTCCATTATTTTTAATCATTGATAAAAGTTTTTCTGATTCATCTTTAGTTTTTTTACTTCCTTCCGGTAAATGAGATACATATTCAAATAATTGAATATTACTAATTCTTTTTGAATATTTACTAAAAATTTCAGATTCAGCAGAACGCTTCATATTCCCGATAGCATAAATATGATATTTGATCATAAATTAACTATATATCATTTCCAATCATAATTGTTTCTGATTCTCCCTTTTTTTGAACCCACATTTTCTCGAGATTATAAAATTCTCTTGTCTCTTGTTGAAATAAATTTAGTAGGATATCTCCTGCATCAATTAAAATCCAATCAGATTTTTGCAAACCTTCAACGGATATTTTTTTAATTTTATGTGTTTTTAAAAACTCGATAATTTTTTGAGCCATTGAATTAGTATGCCTGGAAGAACTGCCTGCAGCTATTATCATATAATCTGCTATAGAACTTTTCCCCTTAAGGTCAATAACTACTATATTTTCAGCTTTAAGTTTGTCTAATTCAGAAACTACTTGTGCTTGAATATTATTAGGACTTTGTTTTTTTGTTGGAATATTTAATCTCCTCAATTCAAATATAATATAAAGAATGAAAAATTTCTATTAATTTGATTTTCTAATTTTTGTTGATGAAATATTTAAATTTATATTGTGTAAATACCCCCATTTAGGTGGTTTTTCGTCAACTAAAGCTCTAAGCCTATTGTTGCTAACTCTACTACCTAAGATATGAGCACCTTTGCTATTTAAACTTCTAAGAGAAAAGTTTTTTCGATTGAAAATGGCAAATGGAAGCAAATTTGATAATTCAGACGCTTTATACCATTTATGGAAGTTAAATAAATTATCTGAGCCCATTATCCAGATAAATTTGATTTTGGGAAATCTAGGAAGCATTTTTCTTAATAAACTGTAGCTATTTTTTGTTTTAAAATTACTTTCTAATTTTAAAACCCTGAATTTTGGATGTTTAGCTTTCTCAATACAAAGTTGATATCTTTTAGACATCGGCAAGGTCTCAAAAGAGCTTTTCAATGGATTTTGCGGACTAATAAGCCACCATATTTCATCTAAACTAAAAAGTTTAAGAGCTAATTTAGCTATTGTAAAATGTCCTTCATGTGGAGGATTAAAAGACCCCCCCATTAACCCTACTTTTAAATTTCTAGTGTCATGAATATATTTTGGAAATTTGTGAGCTCTTTTAGGAGCGGATCTGCCCATTACCATGTACAACATATTTAAAACTCGTTAATTGCTCAGCTCCAACTGGTCCTCTGGCATGTAACCTTCCTGTAGAAATACCAATTTCAGCACCAAGACCAAACTCACCACCATCGGCAAATTGTGTTGATGCGTTCACCATTACTATAGCACTGTCAATAGAACTAGTAAAAATATCGGCATTTGTTTTACTTTCTGTCATTATAGCATCTGTGTGTTCTGTTCCAAATTTCTCAATATGATTAATTGCATCATATATATCCTCAACAATTTTTATTGATAGTTTAGGAGCTAAATATTCAGTTGACCAATCTTCTTGAGTTGCAAGATCAATATTTGGAATTATAGATTGAGTGATTGCATCACCTACTATTTCACAACCAAGTTTGTTAAGTTTTGAATGCATTAATGGAAGAAAAACATGGGCAACATTTTTATTGACTAATAAAGTCTCTGTAGCACCGCATATACCCGTCCTTCTCATTTTAGCATTTTCTACTACAGAATAAGATTTTTCTAGGTCAGCATGCTCATCTATATAAATATGACAAACGCCTTCTAAATGAGAAAAAACTGGTACGCTTGCATATTTTTGAACTTTTTCAACAAGCGATTTTCCACCTCTAGGTATTATAACATCAATGATACCTGACATTTTTAGCATATAATCAACTGCCTCTCTACTTTTTGAAGGTACTAATTGAACTACATCAGGCGATATTTGGCACTCTTCTAATGAACTTCTTATTAATTCGGTTATAATTTGACATGAATTAAAGCTATCAGAACCACACCTCATAATAACTGAATTTCCAGATTTAATAGAAAGCCCTGCCGCATCAGCTGTGACATTAGGACGAGATTCAAAAATAATTCCTAACACTCCTAAAGGGGTAGGCTTTCTTGAAATTTTTAAACCATTAGGTCTTTCCCACTCGTCTAGTTTTCTTTGTAAAGGATCAGGCAATTGAGAAATTTCATTTAAACTTTTTACAATGTCTAAAATTCTTTTTTCATCTAAACGAAGTCTATCAATATATGATTCTTTTAAATCAGCCCTAAAAGCATTATCTAAATCTTCTTTGTTTATAGTAATAATTTTTTCAATATTGGATTTTATTTTCCTTGCACATAATTTAAGAACTTTTTTTCTTATTTCGTGAGGTGCAAAGGCTACTTCTTTCTGAGAGTTTTTAGATTTTTTGCCAATTATTTGTAAAATTTCTTTAATTTCCATCTAAAAAAAGCCTAGGTAAATATTATTTTTTAAAACTAAATCATCTCTATGTATGAGTTCATCTCGTCCTTCATACCCTAGATAACTTTTTATATCACGAGTTTTCTTTCCAGAAATAATTTCAATTTCTCTAGAGTTATATGATGATAGACCTGAACCTATATTTCTTCTGTCTTGATCTAGTATTTCAACTAAGTCACCTTTTTCAAATAAACCCTCTACCTTTATAACTCCAGCAGGTAATAAAGAACTGCCATTTTTAAGTGCAGTTGATGCACCATTATCTACTATTAATTTACCTAAAATATTAAGTCCAGCTGCAATCCATTTTTTTCGTGCTGTTAATGGCGTTTCATTGGCTTTGAAAATAGTATGCTTTTTTCCTTTAGATAACTCTAAAATTGGGTGCTCGCTCTCACCATTGCAAATGATCAAATTACACCCTGATAAACTTGAAATTTTAGCAGCCTCAAGTTTTGTTACCATACCACCTGAAGCGTATTCATAATGAGATGATCCAGCCATATTCATAATTTCTTCATTTATTTCTGCAACTAAAGGAATATGCTTAGCTGTTTTAGAGTAATGTGGGTTTTGATCATAAAGTCCATCGATATCAGATAATAAGATTAGTAAATCTGATGATGACATTTGCGCAACTCTAGCTGCAAGCCTATCATTATCACCAAATTTTATTTCACTTGTGGTAACTGTATCATTTTCATTAATCACCGGAACTACATGAGAATTGATTAATGTTGCAATAGTCGCTCTTGCATTTAAATGTCTTCTTCTTGTTTCTGTATCATCAGGAGAAAGAAGAATTTGTGCACACTTAATATTTTGATGTTCTAAAGCAGCTTTCCAAGAATAAGCTAATTCAATTTGTCCTATAGATGCTGCTGCCTGATTTTCTTCAAGATTTAAAGTTTTATCTGAAGAAATTAATGTGTTACGTCCTAAGGCAATTGCTCCTGAAGAAACGATTATAATTTCTTTTTTTATTTTCTGTAAATATGCAATATCTTCTGAAAAAGCAGAAAGCCAGTTATTTCGAATTGTTCTAGTTTTTTTATTGATAATTAAAGAGCTACCTACTTTTATAATTATTCTTTTATAATTAGAAAAAAATTTACTTGTATATTTTTCATAATCTAAAAAATTTTTTATATCTTTTCCCATATTATAAATTTTTAAAGTTCGAGCCTTGTTCTTAGTTTCAAAAAATTAACATACAATGTTTAAAAATTACAACATCAGTCTTCTAAATCACTATTAGATTTATCAATATTGATAATAATTTCTGATACCTTTCTCAAAAGGTTTGAGACACCCTGATTGGAAATTGACGATATTCTATATACTTCTTTTGCGCCTGCTTTTTTTAACTTCTGTTCAATTTCAATATTTAATTCATCCAACAATGCATCAGATTTAGTTAAAACAGTAATACATTTTTTTTCATTTAAATCAGCTCCGTATTCTTTAATCTCATTTTGAATAGTTTTCCATGAATCAACTGGATCTTCATCACAGCAATCAACTAAATGTAAAAGAACTTTGCACCTTTCAATATGACCTAAAAATCGTGTACCTAGTCCTGAACCAAGATGAGCACCTTTTATTAGCCCTGGAATATCTGCTATTATGAATTCATGATTATCAATTTCAGCAACTCCTAGTCCTGGATACAAAGTAGTGAATGGATAACTAGCTATTTTAGGCCGTGCAGCACTTACAACTGAGAGTAATGTTGATTTACCAGCATTAGGCAAACCAATCAAACCCGCATCAGCAATAAGTTTTAGCCTAAACCAAACCCATAATTCTTCGCCTGTAATTCCAGGTTGAGCATATCTAGGGCTTTGTCTAGTTGAGGACTTAAACCATGCATTTCCTTTGCCCCCCTTACCTCCCTCAAGAAGTATTTCTCTTTGACCTATTTTTACCAAATCTAGTAGAAGTTGGTCTTTTTCTTCAGAAAGAATTTGAGTTCCTAGTGGTAGTTTTATTATTATTGGCTGACCATTTTGACCAGACTTATTTCTACCAGCTCCAGAATGGCCTGTCTCTGCTTTAAAATGTTGCTTATAGCGGAAATCTATTAGTGTGTTCAAACCTTCAACACATTCTACAATTACATCGGCTCCCTTTCCACCATCACCTCCATCTGGACCACCATACGGGACATTAGCTTCTCTCCTGAAACTTACAGCTCCAGGACCACCGTTACCACTTTTCAAAAAAATTTTTACTTCATCAAGGAATTTCATTTTAACCGTCTGAACGGTTATGTGTAAAGATAAGGATTATTCTGCTGCTTTTGCTTCTGTTACCACATTAACAAACATTTTACCCTTAGATTTTTCTCTAAACTTAATTACTCCAGGAGATGTTGCAAAAAGAGTATGATCTTTACCAATCCCTACATTATCTCCAGGATGAACCTTAGTACCTCTTTGCCTAATAATTATATTACCAGCTAAAACCTTTTCTCCACCAAACTTTTTGACACCTAAACGTCTGCCTGCTGAGTCACGACCGTTTCTTGAACTACCACCTGCCTTTTTATGTGCCATAATAAACCCCTAAAATTTTTTATTTTTCTTTTTTTGAGCTTGTTTTAGCTTTTGGAGCCTTAACTTTCTCAACTTTTTTTGCTGTTGATGCCTTAGTTACTTTTGACTCTGTTTCTTTTTTAGTAACTTTAGTTTCATCAGTTTTCTTTACTTTTTGAACTTTCTCTTTTGTTACTTTCTTTTCATCTTTAATAACAAGTTTTTTTGGATCGCCAATTCCAACAACTTTCAATAAAGTCAAATCCTGTCTATGACCTTTAACTCTTCTTGAGTTTTTTCTTCTTCTATGTTTGAGAGTTATTATCTTTGGACCTCTAGTTTGTTTAACTACAGTAGCTGAAACAGCAACGTTCTGAAGTTCATTACCCTTGGTAATCTTACCAGAATCTACAACCATCAAAATATCAGATAAAGTTACAACTGAACCTTCATCAGCATTTATCCTTTCAACTAAAAGTTTCTGGTCATTTTCTACGCGGTATTGCTTCCCACCAGTCTTTATTACAGCATACATTTTTCAATTATCCTTAGTTACAAAATATTTAAATTTTGTAAATTTAATGTTGAACGACGATTTATATCTTTTACAGTAAATTTGTCAAGCATATGTAGGTTATTATTTAATAATTTAGTATTAATTTTTTAGCAGTATATATTTTTTTTCTATATAATTTAATATTATGAATAAATCTATTTTAACAAATATTGTTGCTCTCTTAATAACTTTAATAGGAATAATTAATCCTTTTGAAAATAGTTTACTACTTATGATTGGTTTGTTTAGCTTATCAGGAGGAATTACTAACTGGATAGCTATTCATATGTTATTTGAAAAAGTCCCTTTTGTTTATGGTTCAGGAATAATTCCTAAAAATTTTCTTATATTTAAACAAGCAATTAAGGATCTCGTAATAAAAGAATTCTTTTCTAGAAATAATGTAGAAGTATTTACCTCCAAAATAAGTGAAGAAGCAATTATATCTATTTCTAAAAATATTAATTATAATAATATTTTTGAAGGTTTAACTGAATCTATAGAAAGCTCACAATTAGGTGGTATGCTTTCCATGGTAGGAGGTAAAAAAGCCCTAGAGCCTCTTAGAAAACCTATAATAATAAAACTAGAAACCTTATTCAAATCCATAATAGAAAACGAAAAACGTTCAAATTTTGGCGATGAAATAGTGGATAACGTTTATGTTAGAATAGAAAAATTAATTGATGACAGATTAAATGAGTTATCTCCCCAAGATGTTAAAAAGATTATACAAAACCTAATTGACAAACACTTAGGATGGTTAGTTATTTGGGGTGGGGTTTTTGGAGGATTTATTGGTATTATTAGTTTTTTTGTTTCATTATTTTTTATTTAAATTTTTCTACAAAAATATTTTTATTTAACTATATTATTAAAAAAAAGGTTTAAAAATGAATTATATCCCAGCTCCAATGCCAGAAAATGAGGCCCGTCGACAGGAAGCTGTTGAACGTTTACAAATTAAAGGAACTGATCAACATGATGTTATGGTTGTCTACAGTGAAATGGCTCAGGAACTAACAGGGTTTTCCTCTGTTTTAGCAAGTATATTTGATGCAGATGCACAGTATTCTCTTGCAGGATGTGGTTTTCCGGGGAAAAGTGGTGATAGGCTTATGGATAGAGCTCAAAGCATTTGTTCTTATACTTTACTTAGCAATAAACCAACACTAATACCTGACACGTCAAAAGATAAAAGAACTGCAAATCATCCTGCAACCTTAGCAGGTATGTGTAAATCATATATGGGTTTTCCAATTATAAATAAAGATAACTATGTGCTTGGAAGTTTTTGCTTAGTAAACTCTGAAATTAAAAAATTATCAGAACAGCAAGTTGTTTTGGTACAAAAATTAGTTGCAAGATTAGCTCATCAATTAGACACTCAGAGTGAGCAAAGGGAAATTACTTCAAATAAAATTCAAGATGCAATAGATGAGTTTTCTAAGGTTGTCCCCAATGCTAGCTTAAATGATTTAAAATTTTTTATAAGTATATGTAGCGGCAAGAGAGTTTCATCTTCATTATTAAAGAATTTAATAAAATTAGAGTTGTGCCATAGTGAGGATACAAATATATCGTTGACAAAAAAAGGAAGAGAAGTTCAACAGAGTATGGGCATTCAAACTCAAATTCTTCAAAAAATGAAAATTGAAGGTAATGATGCTGAAAATATGGTTAATGATATGCTGTCAAAATTAGGAGATTTATAATGTATGCTAAAGTTTATCAATATAAGTTTCCTGGCATAAGCGAAGCCAAGGTAGCCGCCGCTTTTTGTTCTGATTATCTTGGACAAAAAATAGATGAGCATAGCTTTCACGGATTAAGTATTTTAATTAGTCAAGAAGGTGATTTGACTATTCTAATTAAATTTGATGATGTAACAAAATTAAAATTGTTTGATAAAGTTGCTGAACAGTTTATTGAAGATTTAAAAAAATCCTTTGTTTTTAAGGAAAATAAATATGCAGGCATATATGTTTATAATTATGAAAAAGAAGCAACTATAAATGAAATCAAACTCTCTGGCCCTGCTAAAATTGCTTCTTAAATAGAATTAATGAAAATAGATATTGCAAATTTATTTATTGATTGTTATAAAGAACATAACATGAACAAAAGGCTGATATGATTGATATTTTCATTTTTTTAAAAAACCTAAGTATTTTAATAATTGTATTAAATTTACTTTTAATTTTTGGAGTAGCATTTAGTTTATCATTATTCGTATCAATAACAGTATCTTTAATTTCCTTTTTTTTCGTTGATTAGTAGTATAAAAATTATTAAAATTTTTTAGATTTAATTTAGTAATTTTATGACTCAACAAACAACAAAGCTTGTTGCTGATTTTGGCGGGACACATTTGCGAATTGGCTTTTCAGATGGCTTTAGTGTCACTGGATTATCTAAAGTTAGGTACAGTAGTGGCGTTTCCTCTCTAGAATTAATTTCAGATTATGCAAAGAATTATAATAAAAAAATTGAACAAATACGAATCTGTGCCGCTGGACCTGTTGAGAATGATAAAATAGAAATTACCAATAGTAATCTCATAATATCAAAAAAAGAAATTATGGATTTTTTTAAAATCAGTGACGTTTGTATTTTCAATGATGCAGAGGCAGCTTGCTATTATTTACCTGAAATAAAACCTTCGTCATATTCCACAATCAATAGTATTGAATCAAAAAATCAAAACTTTGCCTATATAGCATTGGGAACAGGTTTAGGAGTTTCATGTGTAAAGCAGCATAATAATAAATCAATAGTCATTTCAGGTGAAGGTGGTTATTGTCATATACCCTATCCTTCAAAAAAAAATACTTCTAGGGACGTAATGGATATTATTGAAAATGATTACCCTAGAGTGTCATCCGAAAGACTTATAAGTGGTCCTGGCATAGAATTAATTTATGAAGCATTGAGTACAATTAATAATTCAAATCTCAAGCTGACATCTGAAGAAATAGTTGCCAATGCTATAATAAGTAAAAAAGGGCTAGAGTACGAAGCATGTAAAATATTATTCGAATTATTGGGTAAATTTGCTGCATCTGTAGCTTTAATTTATGGAGCAAGAGGTGGAGTGTTTTTGAGTGGCGGTCTTTTAGAAAGACTTTACGACATACTCCCTAATGATTTAATTTTAAAAAACTTTTTAATTCCTGGAAGAATGAAAAATTACGTTAAAAAAATTCCATTACACATTATAAATGATGATTTAATTTCATTAATGGGATGCGCTGTATATAAAAAATAATATTAAAGATTTAAGTTTTTTTCTGACTTTTTATCAAAAAGATAAACTTTTTCTAGTCCCACATTTATTTTTACAGTCATGTTTTCTTTTAATTTGCTATTGCTCTCGACCTTCCCAGTTAACTCACCATAATTACTGTCACAAATTACTACAGTTTCATGTCCCATAGGCTCAATTACAGAAATTTCTGCATCCAATTCTATTATATTGAGACTTTTGACAGATTTTTTAGATGTTACTGTTATATCTTCTGGTCTTAACCCTAGTATAATATTTTGGTTTCTATAAAAATTATTACCTTTTATTTTTATACTTTTTTTATCTTCCAGCATAATCATCGATGATGCTTTAGAAACATTACTTACTTCACCTTCTATAAAATTCATTGCTGGCGTTCCAATAAAACTAGCTACAAAGATATTGTTAGGCTTTCTATACACTTCGTCTGGTGTTCCTACTTGCTCAATTAGACCGTCCTTCATTATCACAATTCTATCAGCCAAAGTCATCGCTTCAATTTGATCGTGAGTAACATAAATAGTAGTGGTTCCAACTTTCTTGTGAAGTTTTTTCATTTCTGCCCTCATCTTATGACGAAGTTTAGCGTCTAAATTTGATAAAGGCTCATCAAACAAGAATACTTTAGGGTTTCTTACTATTGCTCTTCCCATTGCCACTCGCTGTTTTTGACCACCTGATAGTTCTCCAGGCCTTCTTGATAATAATCCTTCCAAGCCGAGCGTTTCTGAGGCTTCAACAACTCTTTTTTCCACCTCAGACCTTGGAATTTTTTGTGCCCTCAGACCAAATGAAATATTATCTTTAACTGATAAATGCGGATAAAGAGCATAATTTTGAAAAACCATAGCTATGTCACGATTTTTAGGATGAATTTTGTTAATAACTTTCTCATCAATGTATATTAGTCCAGAAGTAATATCCTCTAATCCAGCAATCATTCTTAAAGTAGTTGATTTTCCACATCCTGATGGTCCAACTAAAACAATAAATTCCCCCTCATCAATTTTAAGATTAAAGTCATGAACAGCTTTAACGTCCCCATAATTTTTAAATAAATTTTCAAATTGTACATTAGCCATTTTTGCCTCTATATTTTAAGAATTCTGTCTCTAAAAAACCGATATTTGATTTGCACTTTTATTAATAAATTTTTCAATATTGGATATATATTTTTTGTGTTCCTCTAAATTTTTTTTATAAATCTCTAAATCACTTTCCATTGATTTTTCTGATGGTCCTCCAGGGAGGTTTCTTACTTTTACAAAATATTCTGGAGTACATACCTCTTTAAAGCGTTCATTTGAAATAGACGGTTTGAATCCAATTATTTTTTTAAATATACTTGCAAACTCTTCAAAATCAACATCGTCCAAAGCAATGTCTTTTGAAATAAGTTTTCTGGATAAAAGATGTGAAACTTCATGGGCCTGCCTAAAGCTAATGCTTTCTTCCCTAACCAAACTATCTGCTAGTTCAGTAATTGTAGCCATAGAAGATTTAATTCTATTTTTAACCGATTTTTTGTTTATTTCGATTGATTCAACAAATCCTGATAAAAGTGGGAGTGTATTAGACATTAAACTAAACGCTTTATGACCTTCTGACTGAACCTCTCTTTCCGAGTCATTCATATCCGCAAAAGGTGTGTTATGCATTGTGTTAATAATTTTATCACACTCACCATTGCAAAGTGAAAGCCTTAACCTTAAATGCTCCAATGGAACAGGGTTTCTTTTTTGAGGCATAATAGAAGATATTTGCACAAACCCATCAGGGACGTAAATTTGACTTACTTCAAAGCCAGTCCAAGTGACCAATTCCTGAACAAACCTTCCTAGATTTATAGAAGCTATTTTTAGAGCTGAATAAGTTGTGGTTATATAATCGCAACTGGCAATAGCTCCATAAGAATTATTAACTATCTTTTCAAAACCTAAAAGTTCTGCCATACGTTCTCTACTTAAAGGAAATCCTGATGTTGTAATTGCTGCTGCACCCATAGGACACATGTTAACTAAATCTAGTGCCTTAGTAAGCCTTTCAATATCCCTCAAACAAAATTCAATAACTGCCGATAAAAAATGGGCTAAAGTTGAGGCTTGGGCGGGTTGTCCATGTGTATAGAGTAAAATAATTTCAGAAGTACCTTTTTCACTCCTTTTAATCAAATGTTCTGATAATGAAAAAAGATCTTTTATTGTTAATATAATACATTTACGAAGTTCCATTCTAAACATTGTATGTTCCATGTCATTTCTAGAACGCCCTGTGTGAAGTTTTCCAGCTACATCAACTCCAATTTTATCAATTAATGTTTTTTCAATTAAAAAGAATAAATCCTCATATTTTTCATTATATTCTAAGTTTTCGAAATCAAATTCATTCTCTATTTCATTTAGATTTTTAAAAATAATATTTGCCTCTTCATCAGAAATTATTTTTTGCTCTTTCAACATTATACATTGTGCATAATTAATTTGAAAAAGAGCGCCTTTAAAAACTGTTTTGTAGATATGCAAGTCTGGTTTTAAAAATGTATCAACGTATACCTTAGCAGGAAATTTATCATATTTTTTCATTATTCTATCCTTTTAAACCAGCAAGCATAATGCCTTTAATTATGTACTTTTGGAGAATAATAAAAACAAACAAGGTTGGAATTGTAGCTAAACATGATGCAGTCATTACAATTTCCCAGTTCATCTCATATTCACCATTAAATGAAGCTAAACCAACAGGAATTGTATACATATCTGGATCATTTATTATTATAAGAGGCCATAGAAATGCTGTCCAATTACCTAAAAAATGAAATATTGCCAATGCTGAAAGTGCAGGCACTACAAGGGGCATAGCAATTTTCCACCATATTGCAAATTCTGACCAACCATCAATTCTTGCAGCCTCTATCAGTTCATCTGGTAGGTTCATAAAAAATTGCCTCATCAGAAAAGTTCCAAACCCTGTCATTAATCCAGGAAAAGCAATTCCCCAGTAAGTATCAATCCAACCAAATTCTCGTGACATCATATACCATGGAATTATAAGCATCTCTGTTGGGATCATTAGTGTACTTAAAATCGCAACAAATATTATTTCCCTTCCTCTAAAGTTATACTTTGCTAAAGTATAGCCAACTAGACTATCAAAAAATAAAACTGATAAGGTACTAAATGTTGCAACCCATAAGGAATTTAACCCCCAATATATAAATTTTGAATCTGTCAAAACAAATATATAGTTTTTTAATGTAGCTTTTTCTGGAAATAGAGAAAATATATAGACCTCTTGCCCAGTTTTAAAAGACATACTGATCATAAAAATGATGGGGGTAACCATCACTATGCTCCCTAAGAATATAAGTGTCCAAATAATTATTTTTTTTGGATTAAGGTGTTCAAGCTTTTCAATCATTTGGTTTGAGTTAGTCATTTTTGTTTCCGCATAAACCAGAGTTGAAGAAGGCTTACTGTTAAAAGTAATAAAAACAAAATAACTGTAAGTGCAGATGCTCGACCTAGTTTGTAGATATCAAAAGCGTATTCATAAATCATCAAGACAAGAGGTTTAGTTGCATTTAATGGACCACCTGCACTATCTTCACTCATGCTATAAACTTGATCGAATATTCTTAAAAAACCTATAGTTGATATAACAACTAGAAATATCGTTGTAGGCTTAAGTGCTGGTAAAATAATTTCTTTTAAAATTTGCAACCTTCCAGCACCATCAATTTCAGCGGCCTCAAAGTAGCTTTTTGGTATAGCCCTTATACCCGCTATAAAAATAACAATTTGAAAACCCAAGCCAGCCCAAACAGCAGGTGCCATCACAGAATAAAGAGCTTGTTCAATGGACCTTAAAAATGGCTGCTGGGGTATACCAAAATAAGATAGCATTATATTAAAATATCCAATCGGCATAGGTTGATAAAACCATCTCCATACCCATGCCATTGCAATTGCTGTTGTAAGAAAAGGGACAAAATAAAATGCTCTTATTGTTTGATGGCCAAATTTAATTTCATTTAAGTAATAAGCAACAGTAAAAGAAATTAATAAACTGATTGGTACGCCTATAAGTGCATATTTAATTGTGTTCCACAGAACTATCCAAAAGTCTTCATCATTAAAAATGCGAATATAGTGTTTAAAGCCAATATACTTCTTAGCACCAAGTAAATTCCATTTCATAAAAGAAACATAAAATGCTTCATAAGTAGGATAAAATCTTATTGTTACATAAAAAATAATTGGAATTGCTAAAAAAACCCACGCAGTAATAGCGAGTTTTTGATTAATAGACAGGTTTTCCCAAAAATTCTTAATCATCAATATATTATTTTTTTAGAAAGAAAAGAGAGGGTCCAAAAAGGACCTTCTCTTTTTAAGAATTAATTTCCAAAGAAATCGTCAAGTAGTTCTTGTTCTTTTTTTGCAACTTTTGCAATTGCATCTTTAGGTGATACTCCTTGAAGAACAACCATGTCATAAGCATCAACTACAGATTGTCTTTGAGGCTTTTCTGAAATGAATGTAGTTGCAGTCGCATAATCAAGACCACGAATAAACGGTCCATATAATTCATGTTGCTTATTTGCATCTACAAGAGCTACTGATGGTTTTGCTGGAAGTTCTCCAACAGTATCCAACCATACTTGCATAGCTTCATCAGAAGTTAGATAAGCTAAAAATTTTGCTGCAGCCTCTTTTTTCTCTCCTTTAGCTTTTGAACTAAGTGCATTTGCCCAAAATGATGAAAAGTTATATCTTGTACCATTATGACCAGGCAATTCAGAAATAGAAAAATTTAATCCTTCAGCTTTAACAAATTTGGAAATTCTAAAAGAACCATCAATATATAAACCAACTTTCCCAGCAGCAAAACCATCCTGTCCTCTATTCATAAAACCATTACTAGTTGTTTTATGAGTTTTCTCAAAGTCAGTAAGATACGTTAGAGCTTTTACTCCAGCATCATTATTGTAAGCTATTTTTTGGCCATCGTCAGAATATGGCTGACCTCCATAATGTCTTACTAATACCTCTCTCCAAAAGTGGTGTGTTTGCCCAATGCCGCCATCAAACGCCAAACCTTCTTGGATCATGTTTCCACTACCATCTCGTTTTGTAAGTTTTTTTGCATAATCCACTAAGTCATCTAAAGTTTCAGGAGGACCAGATAAACCTGCCTCCTTAAGCAGATCATTATTGTAAAATAATGCTAAAGATCTTACTGCAGTTGGAAGCCCCCAGTATTCCCCATCTACTTTCATTGAAGAAACCATTTTAAAGAAGTTACTTTCTATTTCATCATGGGAGAAAGCATCTTTTGGCAAGGGCTGGATTAATCCACTGTCTCTGTAATCATTTAACCAACCATAGTAAAGCTGAACTAAATCTGGTCCGTCACCAGATGAAATGGCAATAGCAACTTTTTTTCGGTAGTCAGCATATGGGAAATTTGTATGCTTTATAGTGATGCCTGGATTAGCTTTTTCAAAATTAGCAATTA
Organism: Puniceispirillales bacterium (SeqCode); assembly: GCA_045565515.1. GTDB lineage: Bacteria > Pseudomonadota > Alphaproteobacteria > Puniceispirillales. Next base: position 19,881 of record JBJLFF010000019.1, on the reverse strand, counting down.
ACTTGTCAATTGCTTCAACCCTAGCTTTATAGGTATACTGCCAATATTCTATTTCTACAGCATTTGCTAAAATACTCCCAAAAATAAATACTGAACCAAAAATAGAAAATAAAAGTAATTTTATTTTTTTCATTTCTTCCTCCATAACTAAAATAATTGTTTTAACTTATTTATAATAACATATTATCTTTATTAATATATTTTTACTGTATTATAAAATATACTTATATTTAATATTACATAAAATTATATTACAAGAATTATAATGAGAAAAGCAGAGATAGAGAATCAAGAATACCGATTTTTAAATAGGTCCTTGTGGTCTCACCTACAATCACTCAAATCAACAGTCTCATTTATGCAAACAGGCGCCCATCCAGATGATGAAGCCAGCAGATTGCTTGCTAAGTTATCACTAGATGATGGTTACCATGTATCATATATAAACGCTGTTAGAGGACAAGGAGGGCAAAATAGCATTGGAGCTGAAAGAGATGACAGCCTTGGTGCGTTAAGAACTATTGAATTACTTAAGGCAATGTCTGTCCTAAGAGTTGATATTGGTTGGCTTGCTGATAATAGGGATAGTACTATTAATGACTTTGGCTTGTCTAAATCAGCTGAGGAGACATTTGGATTTTGGGGTAAGGAACACACAATTAAAAGAATGATACTGATGGTAAGAGCTTACAAGCCTGATATTATTATTCCTACTTTTCTTGACGTAAATGGCCAACATGGACATCATCGTGCTGTAACAAGAGCGACAATAGAAGCATATGAGACCTCTCATAAAAAAGATATTTATCCTGAAATCAATTTCAAGCCTTGGAAAATCTCTCAAATTTTTCTTCCTGCATGGGGGGGTGGTGGAGGTTCATATGATGATGAGGAAGCTCCTCCTAAAGCATCTCACTGGATTGAAATAGGCAATTTTAACAATATCTTTGGTGGCACATATAACCAAATAGGTGAATGGTCTCGCTCATACCACGCTACTCAAAATATAGGCCAACTTGCTCTTGAAGATAATCTTTTATTACCTTTGCATTTACTAAAAGGTAAATTTGTTGAAGGAGATATTACTGGAGGATTAGTACCAAGGAATCTTTGGGATTTATCTGAATTTTCGAGAGATAAAAATGGAAAACAAAATCTTATCGAAGCCCATAAGTACTCAGAGGAAGCTATTGCCAATTTTAATAGTACAGAACTATTGATAAAAAGTTTGTGTAAATTAAAAACATTTTTAGAAAGTGCAGAAAAATCAATTTCTAAAGAACATGTTCATAGAGTTAAATTAAAACAAAAACAATGTTCAGCTGCAATGGCAGACTGTATATCATTGTTGCCAAATCTTAGCTTCAATTCAGGCTTTCATTTTTTTGGAGGTAAGATTAAAGCAAATTTATCAATACATAAAAATGATACAGTAGATCTAACCCAAGTAGATTGTAATGTAATTACTCCATTTAAAACTGATTTAAAATTCAAGCATAAGGCAAATATTTCTTCTAATAGAATTGACTACACTTTTGAAGGATTAATAAGTCAAAATGAATCGTATCAAGATTTATATCAACAATGGCATGGTATTGCCCTAGAACCCACAGGTGTTCATGCATCTGTTGACTTCAAGGTTAATAATACATCGTTTTCAATAAGCGTTATGCCAAATGAAAACATATCTATAGTACCTGATATTATAGCTAGTTTAGAAACAAATAAAATTCTAAATATTATAAATAATGATAATCAAAATAATAAATTTACAAAAATAAATGTAAAATTTCTAGTAAATAAGTTTTCCAATCATGAAACTAATTTACAATTAATTCATCCAAAAAATTATATTTGTAATAATACAAGTATAAACCTAAAAAATAATAATAATTTTGAGGGGATTTTGGTTTCTACTGAAATACAAATACCAACATTAGTTGATGAAGGTTTAGGAAAAATCTATTTTTCATCAAATGATAAAGGATTATCTGAAATATCTGAATTTGGCTATAAACACACAGGAAAGATCTTATTTGAAAACAAGTCTGAACTTTCTATTTTGAATATAAAGGTTGAAAGCTTATCAGGACTAAAAATAGGGTGGATTGATGGCTATGCTGATAATGCTTGGAAATGGGCGAAAATGCTTGGAGCAGATGTAAAATTGTTATCTGATGAAGAAATCATTTCCGAAGATTTTTCAAAATTTGATACTATAGTTACTGGTGTTTTTGCAGGTGCTTCCAGACCCATTCATAAAGTTTTTAATAAAATTAATAAATGGATAAATGATGGAGGAAACTACGTAACAGAATACCAGAGGCCTCAAGATAATTGGGATGAAAGTAAAAGTAGTCCTTATTTTTTAAAAATTGGAAGTCCTTCTATAAGATGGCGAGTTACAAACCCACGAGCTGAAGTTGGTTTTTTAGATCCAGATCATGTATTGTTAAACAGTCCAAACAAAATAACCCCTAGAGATTTTGATAACTGGGTAAAAGAAAGAGGTTTATATTTTGCTTCTAAATGGGATGAAAATTATAAACCGTTATTTATGATGTCTGATGATAATGAGCAACCATTATTGGGAGGGTTATTAGTGACAGATTATGGTAAAGGCCGTTATATACACTGTGCTCTCAATCTGTTTTATCAAATGGACAATCTCGTTCCTGGCGCCTTTAGAATGTTTGCAAACATTCTAAAAAGTTAAGCGATTGTTATTTTACCTTGTCTATAAAAGATAATAACTTTAATGGACTTTATTGGCTAATTTTCAATGAAGTTTTCTTAATTGCTCACATAATTTTAATAAAAACACTTGTTGGAGAATTTTCAGTTTTCCAAATTGTTTTTATGCGTTCAATTTCCAGTTCGATTATTATAATTCCAATTTTGTTTTACTTAAAAAACCAAAATAATGTTTTTGTACAGTTTCAGGCAAACTTAACAAGAGTTGTGCTGTCTTTTATGGCAATATCAATTCAATTTTTCACAATATCCAATATTCAATTGGCACAGGTAAGCACAATTGGTTACTTAAGACCAAGTATAATGAGTATTTTTGCTTACTTTATTTTAAGCGAAAAACAATCAAAAGGGAGATGGTTAGTTTTAATTGTAGGATTTTTATCAATCTTACTTGTTTTTTCACCAGAAAGTAATTCTATACAACTTATAGCTTTATTAGCTTTACTAGGTAGTTGTTGTGGATCTTTATCTACAATATTTCAAAAATTTCTATCAAAAAAGTTTTCAGAAATTCAGTTGATGGTTTGGTATTCTGTGGGCATCTCAATTTTGTCTCTTCCATTTTGCTTATATACTTGGAAAGAATTGTCACTAAATGAATTAATATTTATGGTTTTAACTGGATTATTAGCAACTGGTGCTCAATATTTTTATATAAAGGCTTTTAGGTTGTCACAGGCTTCATTTCTTGCACCAATACAATATTTTCATATAATTCCTGTATTAGTTATTGGATATTTAATTTTTAGCGAAATACCTAGCTATCAAACATTACTAGGAGCTCTTATCATTATTATATCTTTAATTGGTTTACTGATTTGGGAAAAAAATAGATAATATAAATTATAAAAAAATAATTATTGGAGAATAAATGTTTTACCTTCATACGATGGTTAGAATCAGTAATGTAGATGAATCACTAAACTTTTACTGTGATATTATGGGATTAGAGCTGGCTAGAAAAGTAGAAAGTGAAAAAGGCAGGTACACTAACTTTTTTCTTTATGCACCAGATGACAAAAATGGTTATGAGGACAAGAAAAGCCCAGCATTAGAACTGACTTACAATTGGGACCCAGAGGAGTATACTGGTGGAAGGAATTTTGGACATTTAGCTTACAGAGTTGATAACATATATAATTATTGTCAGCGGTTAATTGACAATGGAGTTATAATTAACAGACCACCAAGAGACGGTAATATGGCATTTATAAAATCACCTGATGGAATATCAATAGAACTTCTCCAAAAAGGAGATCCTTTAGAGATTATAGAGCCGTGGTCAACAATGAAGAATATTGGGTCTTGGTAATTTAACTATATTTTGTTAAAACTAAATTTATTTAACAATATCAATGATTTGAATATTTTAATAATTATTAATAGGGGTTTTATTTGAAAGATTTTGTAAGAACTATTCAGGACTATCCTATAAAAGGAATTCAATTTAGAGACATTACAACACTTTTACAAAAGGCTGATTTATTTCATGATTTAATTGATGAAATGACAAAGCCTTGGGAAAATGAAAAAATTGATGCAATTGTTAGTATTGAAGCAAGGGGTTTTATAATGGCTGGAGCTATTGCTTACAAATTAAGTACTGCTTTTATACCAATGAGAAAGCCAGACAAACTACCTGCAGAAACATTTAAAGTAAAATTTGATCTTGAGTATGGCTCAACAGAAATGCATCTTCACAAAGATGCATTAGATAACCATAAAAATATTCTTATAATAGATGACCTGTTAGCTACTGGAGGCACAGCTGTAGCCGCTGTTAAATTAATAGAAATGTTTGATAACAAAAATATTGTTGGCGCTGGATTTATTATCAATCTTCCAGAACTTGGAGGTGAAAAAATATTACATAATATGAATATTAATACTCACTCAATAATGGAATTTTAAATTTTCGCTTTTGAAAAATCTTTATGGTAAAGCCTATGCAATTCTAACGCTAATTGCATTGTTGGATGATCTGCTCTAACAGATGCTTGTCCTAAAAGTCCACTAATAGCATCTTGCTCTGTTAAGCCCATTGAAACTAAGTCTGAAATAGCTATTGCAAAAACGTCTAAAATGGCTTGAGCATGATTTTGTGATAAATGCATATTAATGGTTCCTTGAGTTATTTTCTATTTCTCAAATGTCAGCAATTTTAATGCCATTAAATTGCATTTATAGAAATTATTTTACGCTGAAAAATTATTACTGTCTTATAAAGATTGGCTTAATTATTGCAATTATTTTTGATGAACCTTTTTTCTAAATTTATTATTATAATTATATTTTGTTTCAATATCTGCCAATGCTTTGCACAATCTAGTAGCAGTAATGTAACAATTATTTCATCTCCTGACAAAGAAGTTGCTGCAAGTGCTCAGAACGGCGCAAACACTATACAGATTCTTAATTCATCCGGATTAAGTTTTACGTCTACATTTAATATTGGTTTGGCTTCTTTAGCTTTAGGTCTTATCGCTGCATCAGTATGGGATGGTAGTGAAAGTGAACAATCAAGTTCTAGTTCTACAACTAACTAAATTAGCTATACAACTCTCTCTCAACAGCACTTATAAATTTACTGCTGTCTGGTTTTGTAACTGAAGAAAAGTAATCTACAGGAGCTCCATTTCTATCAATAATATATTTATAAAAGTTCCATTTAGGAGCACTTCTTATCCCTAAATTATCAACTAGGTATTTAAATAATGGATGTGCGTTTTTGCCTCTAACGTTGCTTATTTCAGCTAAAATAAAGTCAATACTAAAATTTGTTTCACAGAGTGTTTTAACTTCAGCATTTGTTTTAGCCTCTTGATTAAAATCATTAGAAGGAACACCTATAACGACCAAACCATCTTTTTTATATTTATCAGAAATATCTTGTAGACCAACAAACTGTCTTGTGAAACCACAAAAAGACGCTGTATTAGTTATAATAAAAGTCTTGTTTTTAAAATCTGATAAATAAATTTTATCACCATCAATTGAATTAAAGGATATATCATAGAAGTTATTTATAGTCGAAGAATGACTTACATTTAAGGTAGCAATCATTATTAATATACCTAGTAAAATTTTAATATAATTATGCATAAATCTTAGTTAGTATTAATTTAGAATTTATCCAGTTATAAGCTAAAAATTAATTTATTTTTTTCGACCAATAGCTCTTCTTGCTGCAAAATTATTTTCACGTTTTGCAAGTATGGCCTCTCTTTTTCCAAGTGCTAAACAATCTGGGCATAGGCATTCTCCAGCCAAATCAAAACCTTCCAAAAGATTTGGAGAGTAGTTGCACCAGCAACTTCCTGGTGGACCTGAAGTGCACACAAAATTAGCTCCACATTGTTTACATGTTAAATTTTGGTTCCTAATTTCATTTTTATTAGTTTGCTCGTTCATAAGATAAAATCTCAATTAATTTATGATTTTTCCCAAATACCTTCAATCCAACTCTTAATTTTGAGAGCTTCATTCCACCTATTAGATAGTTCTTTTCCATTTGCATCTGTAATAGCATATTCTGGTGGCCCCAGTTCACATAAAAAATAGCATGTCCCATTTTGATTTCTTGATTTCCACCCACTTATTCCTTCAAACCACCAATCTTTAAATAAATTAACCCATTTCTGATGCTGAGGGAAGTCTATTTGAAGCTGAATTTGCTGCCTACTAGCTACTCGACCTTGGAAACTATCTGATCTATCTAAGATTCTTGAAATCATTCCAAGGTCTCTATCTGAAAGAGGAAACCAAAATTCCCTATCTACAACATAATGTGATAAATCAGAACACATCCTCATTTCAGGTATTGCATCTAATAATTGTAATGTTGAATAGAGGTCATTCGTTATACAGTTCCTGTGTGTTTCAAACTGAATAGGTATATTTATTTGATCTGCCATTTCAATCCATTTTCTTATAACAGGGATCATCCCATCTACTGAAATAGGCATTACCTGACCAATAACATTTATAAAAGGAGAACCAAAATCGTTTGCCATTTTCATTGTCTCACCCAATGATTCTATAGTTTTTGGGAATGCAACTATTAGCGGTTTAAGATTTAGTCTTTGCATTATGGGCTCTAACTCGTATGCCTTTTTTACATCAGATGCGCCTAAATCAATGGCCATACCATTGTAACCAGCTTCACAAACAAGCTCACAAATTTTTTCGTCTGGTAACTTTACTCCTGTATCATCATGGGGACACATAGACCAGTAGGATGTAAAAATTTCTAAACTCTGAGACAAGTTTACTCTGCAGGCACTCTTATTTGAGCGCCATCCTTTCCAGAGACCACCCAAACTTCATTCATAGGCCACTGACTTTCATCTTTTTGCCAAAGGCGCTTAATAACCTCTATTTGAAATTCAATATAGCCCATACTATAAATTTTCTCTGACTTGCTCTCAATTTTCGAATTTAATTCTTTTAATTTCCAAAATGGAACAGAGGGGAATGTATGATGCGCAGTATGGTAAGGCATTTGCCAACACATCCACTTCATAAAGAAATTTGTACGAGTTGATCGCGTATTTTGAAGAATATCTTTTTTGTGAGTTAAACCAAGATGCTCAATAGTATTTTGCATTTGGTGAATTGGCTTAGTCAATACCATTGGTAGGATCCAAAAAGTTAAGGCCATCCATGATCCATAAAATAAAGAAGTAATAAGTATTAGAAGGTAACCTAAAACATGAAGCCTTGATTCTAAAATTACTTTTCCGTGTTCTGATTTTGTTATGTAAGGCTCTAATATTATGCCCCTTGCTCTTCTAATTATACCAAAAATTCTATTATACCAATAAGTGAAACCCAAAAACCACAAAACGTACGTTTTAATAGTAAAGGGCTCCCTTACCAATTCACCATCTTTTTCCCATTCTTGCGTCCATCTGTGATGGGCAAAGTGCATTACTTGATCAAAATCCCTCGGGAAAAGCATAAAAAATCCAATAATGCGACCAAAAAATTCATTGATTTTAAAAGTTTTAAAAACTGTTCCATGACTAAGTTCATGCTGAGCTGCATATAGAAAATTAATTAGAACGCCCAAACAAAAGCCCGTGGCTAGAAACCACCAAGTTCCAATAGTTTGATAATGTAGAATTGATATTATAATTATTGCAAACACGTGACTGAACAATTGTAAAAAACCAATAAAATCTGATTTTTCATTTAATTTTTTTAATTGGCTTGGTTCAATTAATTTTCTTCTTGAAAAACTCTCTTGCATTTATTTAATCCACAGGTAAAAGATTTTAATTTAACGTTTCTATATTATATACAACTATATCTAAATCATAATTTTAATACATAATATTAAATAAATGAAAAATATAATTCTCAAGTCAACAATATTTTCAATTATTATGCTATTTTTTTTAGCATGCTTTATGTATTTTAAGTTGACCGACCTCCCAAAAAGAAATTCTATTAAGTTTGAAGAACCTTTTCATTTAATTTCTCATAATGGAGAGAAAATTACAGAAAAAATATTCCAAGCGAAACCTTCAGTATTATTTTTTGGTTTTACAAACTGCCCTGAGGTTTGTCCTACAACGCTTTATGATATTTCATCATGGATAAGTGAGCTAAGTTTATCAAGTGAACAAATACAAGTATTATTTGTAACACTTGACCCAAAGAGAGATACAGCAACAAAATTAAATGATTATTTGTCCAATTTCGATGAGACTTTTCTTGGTTTAACTGGAGATGAAAAAGAAATTTTAAATTTATCAAAAGCCTGGGGTATATATAGAAAAATTATTCCAACAGATAACGTGGATTACTCCATTGATCATACATCTACAATTTTCCTCATTAACAATGATAGGACTTTAAAGGGCACTATTGCTTTCAGAGAGTCTTCAGAAGTGGCAATAAAAAAAGTTAGGAACTTGATTGAAAAAAATTTATGATTTAATCAATTCAAACTATCAGCTTTATTTTTAATACATTCAAATGCGTAAGTTATATCGCTCTCATTCATTTCTAAAGTTCCAGTCATAAATCTTATTACAAATTTTCCCTCAACTTTTGTAGGAGTAAGATAAATAAGACCATCATCATTTATTTCTTTGATAAGTTTTTCATTCATTAAATCAAGATTTTTATTTTTTTGATTTATAAATCGGAATGTAAACAAACCTAAAATGGGTTCCGTTATTATTTCAATGTTTTTTAATTTTTTCATCATAACATAAAGATTATCAGACCACTTTATATGGTTGCGTATCACTTTTCTAATACCTGATAAACCCTCTGATCTTATTAAAAACCATAGTTTCAAAGCTCTAAAGCGCCTCCCTAAAGGTATTGTATAATCTGATAAATTTGTAATTCCTTCCACTCCTTTTGTCTTTAAATACTCAGGAGTTAAAGATAATGTGTTTTTTTGAACTTCCATATCTTTTAAAAAATGAACTGAACAATCAAACTGAGCACCTAACCATTTATGAGGATTAAAAACTACTGAGTCAGCAGTACCAATTCCTTTCCATAAATATTTATATTCATCACATATAATTGCTGATCCAGCCCATGCTGCATCAACGTGAAAATATAAATCCTCTTTGTTTGCTATATTACCTATCTCTTCAAGGTTATCATATGATCCAGTTGAAGTTCCACACGTTACACCTACTACACCTGCAGGAATAAAACCATTTTCTTTATCAGTTTTAATTGCATTACATAAAGCTTCGGGATCCATTGACCTATGCTTCCCATAAACAGGAATTCTAACTAAATTATCTTCCCCTATTCCAGAGAACCATATAGCTTTATCTAATGAACTATGGTTTTCGGCAGAAGCATAGATTCTTAGTTTTCCTTGTCCAGATAAACCAACTTTATTTCCTTTCCAGTTTAATGCTTTTTCTCTCATTGTTAAAATAGCTGTAAGTGTTGCCGATGATGCTGTATCCTGTATTATTCCCTTAAAACCTATTGGAATATCCAAAGCTATTCTTAGCCAATCTATAACCTTTTCTTCTAGTTCAGTTGCTGCTGGTGACGTTTGCCATAACATGCACTGCAATCCCATAGTATTAACTAAAATTTCTGCAAAAACTGACGCTGGTGCTGCATTGGCTGGAAAGTATGCAAAAAACCTTGGGTGTTGCCAATGAGTTACTCCTGGCATAATTATTTTTTTAAAATCATCAAAAATTTTTTCAATATTCTCAGGCTGTTCAGGAGGTTTAGACGGTAAAGAGTTATAAGTGTCCCCAGGTTTGTTTTGAGATCGTACAGGATGGTCACGTAGTGTCTTTCTGTAATTAGAACCCCATTTTACTGCTTCTTCACCCCATTTTATATATTCATCCCAATCCATTGATTTAACCTTCCTAAAAGCAGTATTTTATTTAAATTAGTTTTCTAAAACCTAACCACAAAAAATACAATAATGATGTGAAAAAAAGAATATTTTTATCCTTTGTTTTACTATTTTTATTTATTCATTATTCTGATAAAAACTTTTTTAAAATTTCAGTCAATTGAAATCTAATTTTATATGGAGTGAAAATGCGCGCATTAATTCAAAGAGTATCTGAAGCAAATGTAAAAATTGAAGGAAAAATTATTTCAGAAATAAAACAAGGACTTTTAATATTAATTTGTGCAATGGCTGATGATAACGAAATTGAAGCTGAGCAAATGGCATCAAAAATATCTAAAATTAGAATATTTAACGATGAAAATGGAAAAATGAATAAATCCATTAAAGATATAAGTGGTGAGGCTTTAGTTGTAAGCCAATTTACGTTAGCTGCAGATACTTCACGGGGAAATAGGCCGGGTTTTTCATATGCCGCTCATCCTGAAAAAGGTGAGAAGCTATATGATTTTTTTGCTAATAAGTTACAAGAAATGGATATTAAAACCAAAAAGGGTGTTTTTGGTGGTAACATGAAGGTATCGATTATAAATGACGGGCCAACTACTATTTGGATTGATAATAAATGATTGATTTATTTATTTACATATTAAACCTTAACCTCTATAGCTAGTTGAGAATTTATCAGTTAATTGGGAGGTTTTTTATGAACTGGTTGTATGTAATAATTTCAAAAATAATTATTTTTATGTTGTTTTTCACTAATAATGCCTTTGCTGGTGGAACAGAAGTTAGTCGTCAAAATAATATGATTTTGTTTTCTAATGACAAAACTGTTAATTTCTCTACTAGAACTTCTTCTTTTAACATTAAAGATGATTTGTTCGCTTCTGACAATCAAACTGTTGTAAAAAAACTTAGTATATTTTCAGCTGCTTTTAAATCTAGTTATAGTGAAAATATATCATACGCATTTGAAATGTATGAACCAATGGCTGTTACTCTTCAATATCCAAGTGGCGTCAAAGCTCAACTAAGATCACAGGCACTAAGTTTAACTGGAAAATATAATTTTTCAGATTCTGGTTTTGGTATTGTAGCTGGAGCAAGACAATTAACTATCAAGAGATCAACTGTAAATATTGGTGCAGCTTTAGGAAATGCAGATGTGGTTACAACTCCAGACAGCGGTATTGGCTACATGGCTGGTTTAAGTTATGAAGTTCCTGCTATAGCTCTCAAAGTATTACTTACTCAAGCACCTGGAATAGATATAGAAGTACCTGCAACAGTTGTGGGATCAGGAACTGTATCTCAACCAACTCTTACTACGCTTGAATTTGAAACTGGAATAGCAGAAAATACATTACTTTATGGTTCGATTCATCAAGGGGAACATGCAAGCGCACAAGTAAAATTAAACGGTGTTGGTGCAATTTCATCTTTTGAAGATGGTGAAGTCTATAATATTGGTATTGGGAGAAAGTTTAATGATAGATTTAGTGGGTCTTTATCTTATACCACTGAAGAAGGAACATCAGCTACTGGGACAAGTTTATTGTCACCCACAAACGGAACAGATACTTATAGTTTGGGTTTAAATTATTCAACTGAAACTGTTGATATTGCTTTCGGTTATGCAATGTCTGTATATGGAGACAAAGCTGTAACTACATTGATAGGAGGTAATCCTTTTACTGGTAATTTTAAAAATAATGATGCAAGTACAGTTGGATTGAGAATCAAATTTAAGCTTCAGTAAACAAAAGATTGCGGCCTATTTGTTAATTATTAAATTCAAATAGGCCATTAAACCTAATATTTGGATCAAAATTCATACTAAAATTTAGATTTAATTCCTTGTGCTCACATACATTCATACCACATATCCTACATCCAAGTTCAATTTTTGAAATTTTTTGAACTTTGTTTTGAAGAAGTTTATCTGCATATATTATATTTTCCATATATCTTATTTCACAGCCTAATATTATTGAAAATAATGGACTATTCTCATCATATGAGTTTAATGGTCTCTTTACAGTTTTTGAAATGTTTATATATTTTTTACCGTCTTCTAGTTCAGAAATCTGAACAAAAGTTCCTCCAGGATTTTTAAATACTTGGTGTACAGACCAATCTGAATTAGCGCCAGGATTATAAGGGAATTTTAAGTCTTTTGATAGTAACCTATTATGAATTTTACCAGCCTCATCAAACTTAAAATAGAAAAAAGGGATCCCTGAGTTTGATTTTTTATTTAAAGTTGTCAATCTTTGACAAACATTATCAACTTTAGTTGCAAATCTTGTTGATAGAATTTCTAAATCATACCTTAAGTCATCAGCAGATTCTTTAAATTTATCATATGGCATAATTAATGACGTTCCAAAATAATTTGCAAGTGTGATTTTTAATAAATACTTTTCTTCTTTATCAGTAAAATTTGATTTAGAAATGATCTGATCGATTCTATCTTCAAATTTAATTAATGCAATTTGGGAACTTATTTGAAACGTTTTCTCAGGAAGGTCTAAAGCTTCTGAAATTAGTATTCGACTTCTATGTTGATCATTACGACTAAATAATTCTTCCATAATTGACTTTGGAAGTACCTTAACTTTAATATTTAAATTTTTTTCTAAATAATCACATAACTTATAATAAATGCTAGATTGATCCTCTATTTTTGCTTCTGTTCTTATTGATAAAGACGCTTGCTCTAAACTTGGAAAATAATTTTTTGATGCCTCTAAAAACTTTCTAACTGTTTCAAATGGTGTAGGTTTAAAACTTGTTGTATGACCCTTACTGCTTATACTCTCGCCGTCTTTTAATTTAATGTATGAATCATACAATTTTAATAATGCACTTGAAATAGTTGGAGAAGTGTTAGCTAGATTTTTTATATCTCTTTTAGTAACATCATTAGATTTTAAAATTGGATCTGAAAATACCTCATTTAGTTCAGCTGTAAGCTTGCCTGTTTCATCATCAGAAAACTCTTTAAAATCGATGTTGTATAATTGACCAAGTTTAAAAAGAAGGTTAACAGTTATAGGCCTTTGATTGTTTTCTAATAAATTTAAGTAACTTGGAGAAATATTAATCTCTTGTGCCATTTCAAGTTGACTAATTCTTAAACTTTGCCTCAATCGTTTAAGTTTATGACCAATTAATATTTTTTCAGGTTTAGATGACAATTTATTTTATTATATGTATTTTTGTAAAAATTATTTTTTGTGAATATTTACAATTATATTTTTTGTAAATTTTACACTATTACAAGTTTTCACTTATTTCAATGATTTTTTTGTTCTTATATTTTAAATTATACTAAATAATTTACGGAGCTTAAGATGTCAGTAACATTTGAAAAATTAAATAATACGGTTGATACAAGATTTAAAAATAAAAAAAGAGACTATACTGTTGAAGACGTCAAAAAACTCTCAGGCTCCGTCAAAATACAACACACACTCGCACATAAAGGTTCAGAAAAATTATGGTCTCTTTTGCATTCAGAAGATTATGTAAATACTCTTGGAGCAATGACAGGCAACCAGGCAATGCAACAAGTTAGAGCAGGATTAAAAGCGATATATCTTTCTGGTTGGCAAATTGCAGCCGATAATAATTTATCTGGGGGAATGTATCCAGATCAATCAATTTATCCCGCTAATTCTGGGCCTGAACTTGTAAAAAAAATTAATCGTACTTTATCGAGAGCTGATGAAATAGAAGTTCTGGAGAATGGATCTCCAGAAAGAGACTGGTTTGCTCCTATTATTGCTGATGCTGAAGCAGGTTTTGGAGGGGTTCTAAATGCTTTTGAAATTACGCGTAATTATATTGAAGCAGGGGCATCAGGTGTACACTTTGAAGATCAATTAGCTGCAGAAAAAAAATGTGGTCATATGGGAGGTAAAGTTCTTATTCCCGTGAAACAGCATATAGCAAATCTAAATGCCGCAAGATTAGCTGCAGATATTTCAGGAACGCCAACTTTAATCATTGCTAGAACAGATGCGGAGTCAGCTAAATTAATTACTTCAGATGTTGATGACAGAGATAAGCCTTATTTAACCGGTGACAGAACGGCAGAAGGCTTTTACACTCTTACTCCTGAAAGTTCTTTTGAAAGATGCGTTACTAGGGGTAAAGCCTATGCGGAATATGCTGACTTAATTTGGATGGAAACGTCTACACCAAACCTCGAACAGGCGAAGAAATTTTCAGAAGCCATAAGGAAAGATAATCCTGACCAACTCTTAGCTTACAATTGTAGCCCAAGTTTTAATTGGACTGCTAATCTCAGCAAAGATGACATTGCAAGGTTTCAAAAAGAGCTTGGAGCAATGGGATATAAATTTCAATTTATTACTTTAGCCGGGTTTCATACTCTTAACTATAGCATGTTTGAATTAGCACACGGGTATAAAAAGAAAGGTATGACTGCTTATAGTGAACTGCAAGATGCCGAGTTTTTAGCTGAAAACATTGGTTATACTGCTCACAGACATCAAAGGGAGGTTGGCGCTGGATGGTTTGATGCTATTTCTGTTGCTGTTAAAGGTGGAGAATCATCAACAACAGCTCTATCAGGATCCACAGAAGAGCACCAATTTCATGATGAAACAGTATCAGATGTTGCTGAATAATTCATATTTTTAAAATTAGAGGATTACATTTATGTCAGATGATAAAATCACAATAATAGCTGAAAGTTTTGAAGCTGCAGCTTTAGAATTTCATAGAGGGAAGCTATCTTCCAAGGGTTATAGAATGGATGGAAAAATAACTGCTCAAAAATTTGAATATATGGATGGCGCAGAAAGAAAAGACCTTTTTGATGGTAAACCAATGTATTCTGTTTGCTTTGTAAAAGATAGTTAATTTCTCCTTGATTTTCTAGATAAATAAATTATCAATTTTATTAGAAAGATTGTTATAATAGGATTGAATTATGCGTAGTAATAATAAGGGCTACGTCCCAGATGAAGAAATAAAAATACCGCCATTTTATAAATTACCGCCTCCAATAATAAAATCACTTAATTGGCTTTATAATTTTTTCTTTCCTTGGTGGATATTCTATTTAGCAATGGCATATATAGGGTATTTATTAATACATATTAATCCAGTTTTATTATCCAGTTTTGATTGGGAACTATTAAGCTTAATCTGGGCTAAAAACATATTTTTTCTATTCTTATTTGCAGGCACAATCCACTGGTGGCTATATATAAGAAAAAACCAGACTTTTGAGTATAAGTATTATGCTAAATGGCCAACTGATAACAACTCTAAATTCCTTTTTAAAAATCAAGTTAAAGATAACATGTTTTGGAGCCTAGTGAGCGGATGTGCCATATGGACAATCTTCGAATCTGTTGCACTGTGGATGCAAGCATCTGGCAGAATAGAGGTCATCTCATGGGATGAAAGACCAGTATATCTTTTATTATGTATGATTTTAATGCCTTTTATTGGAGCTATTCATTTTTATATTATTCATAGAATTCTTCACTATCCATATCTCTACAAAATTGCACACAGTCTTCACCATAAAAATGTCAATACTGGACCATGGTCGGGTATATCTATGCACCCGATCGAGCACTTACTTTATTTTAGCATAATAGGAATTTGGTTTTTTATCCCTAGTGATCCATTTGTTATTATATTAACAGGCGTTTGGTTTGGGGTTGGACCAGCACAATCACACGCTGGTTTTAATAAGCTTGTTTTATTTAAGAGTAAACGTTTGGAGCTTGCTGATCATTTTCATCACCTGCACCATAAACATTTTGAGCTTAATTATGGAAATATCTATGCACCTATAGATAATATTTTTAAATCATTTCATAATGGAAAAATATTTCCAAATAAAAAGTAATTTTACTAGGTTGCTTCACTTACCTCATATTGAGAGTTTTCCAACCAGTTAGAATTGATTTCTACACCCCAGCCTGGTTCATTTGTAACTTCAATAAATCCATCTACAATTTTAAATGGGTCACCATTAAAAATATTTTTTTGCCAAGGATAATAAGTTTCATCTTCAATGCTAAATTCCAAATACTTACCAGCATTTGGAATAGCCGTTAATAGATGCTTGGTGCATATTGTAACTAAAGATAGGTTTGCTGCATGGGGAGTGCAAGGAAGGCCTATTTTATTTGCCATGTCTGCAACTTCTAAAGTCCTATACATTCCACCCATATACATTACATCAGGCTGAGCAATATCCACAATTCTTTGTTCCAAAGTTGATTTCCAGGTAGACATATCACAGTCTTGCTCACCGCCAGCAACATCAATTTCGAGAGCCTCTTTAACTACTTTTGTCTGTTTGTGTTCCCAGTAGGGGCAAGGTTCCTCAAAATGAGATATTCCAATATCTTGCATGAATTTTCCAAGTTCAATAGCACTTTCTGGACTAAAGCAACTATTTCCATCCACTAATTTATCAACTTTATTTCCCAAATCCCTTGAAAGTGTTTTTACTATTTCTTTCGAGCGCCCTTCCCATTCGTCCTTATCTCTTCCGCATTCAGAGCCAACTCTAAACTTAAAAGCTGTTATTCCTAATTTGTCTCTTAATTTACATAATCTTATAGATTCATTAATTGGTGTTATGTCTCTTCTCATTGAAGAGCCATAAACTCGAATTTTTTTTGGTTCTCCACCAATTAAGCTTGCCACAGGTTTTTCCTTCAGTCTGCCATATAAGTCCCACAATGCAGTATCTAAACCTGATAAAGCTCTTAACAAATACGAACCAGGAAACTTATGCTCTTTCTCTAAAATAATCTGCAAGTGATCTGAAAAGTTAGGTTTTTCTTCATCCAACTCAAGGCCAATTGACCATGGAGAAACTTGCCTGTGAAATATTTGAGAAGTGATATCAGCATTATAAGTTGACATTTGCCCCCAGCCTATATCATTTGTATCAGTTGTAACTTTTACAAACGACAAGTATTTATTTGAAAATGTTTCTAATTTTTTAATTTTCACTAGTAACTTTCAAAAAAAAGAGCGGTAAAATTACCGCTCTTATTATTGTATATTTGTTTGATTTAAGCAAACCACCAACGCTCAGTAATCTTACATCCATCAAGATGCCAGTTACCAGCAACAGTTGGTGAATGAGCAAGTCTTTTGTTGTTAGCTGATACATTTTGTCCATATGACCATGTGATATAACCGCCATCTTCATTCATAAGTCTCTGACACTCAAAATACATTTCATGCCTTTTCTTATCATCAAGCTCACCTTTTGCAGCTGTAACAAGAGCATTAAAAGCATCTGCAGCTGGAGTATCTCTCCATGCCATATCATTCCATTCAGATGCAGCTATACAGCAAGTAGAGAACATCCAGTCTGGTGTAGGTCTTCCACTCCAGTATGATGTACACATTCCAACACCTGGTTTATTCCAAACATTAGACCAGTAACCATCATTAGGTTCTTTTTTGACTTCAAGGTTAATACCACACTCCTTAGCAGAAGCTTGAAGAAGCAGCGCAACATCTACAGACCCATCAAGTGAAGCACCAGAAGCATGAACGACTACTGGTTTGTCACCAATTCCAGTTTTCTTCCAATGAAACCTAGCTCTTTCAGCATCAAATTCTCTTTGAGCTAATTCAGTATTGAAATACTTCTGTGTAGGTGAAATAGAATGATCGTTTCCAATCTGTCCATAACCAAGTAAAACTTTGTCAACCATTTCTTGTCTTCTAGCTGCATATTTAAGAGCAAGCCTTACATCATTATTGTCAAATGGAGGTGTATCTAAACGCATTGCAAAAACTCTATGTGTTGTTCCTGTAATAGCTAAAACATCCAAATTTGGATTTCTATCTAAAAGCTGTGCAGTAGGTGCAGATACATCATCTATACAATCAACTTGGTCAGTCATAAGTGCTTGCTGCCTAGCAGTCGCATCACCAACAATTGTAGTTTCTACGGCGTCAAAATGAGCATGTCCAGCTTTCCAATAATTGGGGTTCCTCGTAAAAGAAGCACTTACTCCTGGGTTAAACTCTTTTAGCACGTAACCAGCTGTGCCAATTCCTGCAAGTGGGTCTTTTAGTTTTCCATTTGAGTCACCAATTTGAACAGGAGCGTGATAATCGCTCAACATAACAGGAAAATCAGAATTTGGGCCATTAAGCTCTATAACTAGATAATCGCCATCAGATTTAACATCTGCTATCTCTGCTAATTGTCCCTTAATAGATGATTTACTATCATCTCCACGATGATAGTTAACAGAAGCCATTAAGTCGTTAACATCTAATGATTTACCATTATGCCATTCTACACCTTTACGAACTTTAAATCTCCATGTCTTAGCATCATCAGTCTCCATAGTTTCAGCTAATTCTGGAAGTACAGAACCATCATTACCTATCTCAACAATATTATTATATATTGAATACCCATGAACTAATTCTGATGTAGCACCTGTTGAAACAGACATATCAAGAATATCAGTGGTAGTACCTGAACTCATAGCGAGTCTCAAAGTACCGCCTTTTTTTGGTGATGCCATTACTGATGACGACATTGAAGTTGCAGCCGTTAACGTGGCTCCCAGAGCTACAGCACCTTGAATAAAATCACGTCTTCCAATCTTACCAGAAGCAAATAGACCCTTTAATTTTTCAATTGTATACACTTTATTTCTCTCCCTATAGGTTTAAACTTTGTAGAGCAATATTTTAGATATATTTATCACATCTAAAACAAACTTTCTTATTGTTAATATCAATACATATTATGTAATAAGTTTCAAGTTTTAAAACTGCATAACGTTCATTTTTTATTGTAATTATTAGATAAATCCCTGATAAAAAATAATGTCTGATATTTCTAATGTTCGATCTTTTACTAAAAACAAAAATAAAATTTGTAAACTAAAAATAAACCTAAATAACTGGAGAACCCACCCTTACAACAGAGTAGCATTTTCAAACATTGAAAAAATTTTGCCTATCTCGATTATAAAAAAAGGCAATAATAGTGTTAGGTTTAAGAATAAATTTGAAGATTTAAAAACATTGACCTTTCTAAACAAGTATAAAGAACATCAATCTTTGAAAGAGTACTTAAAAAAAATTTAACTGATACGTTTCTTGTCATTAAAAAAGGGAATAAAGTATTTGAATGGTTAAGCGAAAACCAAAATTCAAATAAACCACATATTTTATTTTCAATTTCCAAATCTCTGACAGGTTTAATTGCCGGAGTACTTATTGAAAAACGTTTAATCGATGAAAGTAAAAATATTACTTTTTATATCCCTGAAATAAAAAATAGTGCTTATGATAACGCATCCATTAGAAATTTATTAGATATGACTGTCTCTTCAAATTTCCAAGAAGAGTATTTAGATAAATCTGGGTTATTTAATCTCTACAGACAAGCAACTGGTTTTAATCCAAGAGACACAGATACTAAAATAGGGTTGAAAGGATTTTTAAAATTAATGCCCAAATCTCAATACACTCATGGCAACAACTATCAATATTGCTCTCCAAATACTGACCTTTTTGGTTGGATTGTTGAAAAGGTTACCAATAAGAAATTTAGCGATTTTTTTTCAGAAGAAATATTTCAAAAATGCAATCCTAATTTTAATGCATTTGTAACACTTGATGATGAAGGATCTCCAAGAACAGCTGGCGGAATATGCATGAATATTAATGACTTAGCGAAAATAGCAGAGCTAGTGAGGTGTAAGGGTGCTTTAGAG
>JBJLFF010000018.1:0-174254 GCA_045565515.1 Puniceispirillales bacterium (SeqCode) | reverse complement strand
TAAAGGTTTTAAAGATGAAATCTATCTTTACAGTTTCATCTCTTTATTTATAGGTCTTATATCTTTCTTAACATACTTTAACACTATCTTTCTAGTGACAGGCATAATTGGTGATTCTATGCTGCCAAATTTCCAAAAAAAATATGAGATTTTAGGTAATAACTATTACTTAAAAAATAAGATACAATATGGTGATGTTATTACCATTGAAGGTCATAACAAAACCAGGGGTAACGGTTTAGCAAAAAGAGTAATTGGATTGCCAGGAGATAAAATCAAGATCCAAAATGGACAAGTAGTTTTGAATGGAAAAGTATTAAAAAAAAAAAATGACGGTAAATTTAGATTTAATGGAAAAAAGTATGAGAGGAAAATAGAGTATATTTCAAATGATATATCATATAAAATTTTAAATGATGGAAATCATTATTCACAAGACTTTTTATCAGAATTGACTGTTCCTAAAAACCATTATTTTGTTTTAGGTGATAATAGAGACCATAGTGGTGATAGTAGATATTATGGTTCTTTTCACCGCTCTTACATTAAACATAAAGTAATGATTACTCAGTCAAAATTACTTACTAGAATTAGTTATATTTTTCTTGGTTATTACGACTTAAAATTAAATCAAAACTGATGACCAATTCCTGATTTATAAACAGTGTATTTACCTCCATAGATATTCTGTTTAGAATAGGACAAGGTGGAAATAATATATAACTTAGAGAACATAGCTGTATATTTATTAGTTATTTTTACTATTTCAGGAATAGTTAAAGGTATTGTTGGTATGGGTTTGCCTACAATCAGCCTTTTACTATTAACGTTATTTATTGATATAAATAATGCAATATCTCTAATAATAATCCCTTCTCTGGCAACAAACTTATATCAAGGTTTTTTAGGAAAGTATTTTAAGGAATTAGTAAAAGAATTCTGGGTTTTTTTTATAATTTCTGGTTTGTTTGTCTATTTAGGTACTATTGTATTTCTTAAAATTAATATTCAAATATCTACTTTATTACTTTCTATTTTAATAATTCTTTATAGTTTTATTGTTTTAATAAAAAAGAATTTTTTTATTAAAAATAACAGGTCTACATTATTGAGACTTACTGTATTCTCTTCTAATGGTATTTTGACTGGAACAACCGGATCTCTTCTAATTCCAGGAGTATTTTATTTTCAATCTTTAGGCTTGAATAAAGAAAAATTAATCCAAGCTTTAGGACTTCATTTTTCAATATTAACTCTCTTTTTAGGATTATCAAAATCATATAATAATTATTATCTTACTCAAGATTTATTATTTGGATCTTTAGTATCCTGTATTTTTGCTTTTAGTGGGATGTATGTTGGCAGTATTATAAGATCAAAAATAGATGAAAAAATATTTAAAAATTTATTCATTTTCTCATTAATTATTTTAGGATTTTTAATAGCTTTAAAAACTTTCATCTATTAATATTTTAAGAATTTCTTAAATTAACAATAAGAGAAAAATATACAAAGATGAATTTTCCTTCGAGAATAGTCTGTCTTACTGAAGAAACTGCTGAAATTCTTTATGATTTAGGCGCTGAAGATCTTATAGTCGGAATATCTGGTTACACAGTAAGACCTAAGAGAGCAAGAAAAGAGAAGCCAAAGGTAAGTGCATTTATAACAGCTAAGATTGGTAAGATCTTGGACTTAAAACCTGACTTGGTTTTGGGTTTTTCAGATTTACAATCCGAAATTTGCTCTACACTTATAAATGAAGGAATTAATGTTTTGTGCTTTAATCAAAGAAGTATTAGTGAAATATTAAATGTTATAGAATTTATAGGTAGAATTGTAAATTTGCAGGAAAAAACTGAACAATATTTAAAAGATATCAATATTAATTTAGATAATATTAGGTTGTCGTCAAAAAACTTGAAAAATAATCCAAAAGTATTTTTTGAAGAATGGGATGATCCAATAATTACTGGAATAAAATGGGTTTCAGAATTAGTTGAAATTGCAGGAGGGATTGACATTTTTAAAAATCACTCATCAAAACCAAATGCTAAAGACAGGATCATTAAAAATTCAGATAAAGTTGTTAATGCAAATCCTGATATAATTTTTGCTAGTTGGTGCGGGAAAAAATTGAATAAAGATAAAATAATTAAAAGAAATAATTGGCATAAGATAAATGCAATAAAGAATAATAATATCTATGAAATTAAATCACCTCTTATTCTACAGCCAGGACCAGCCGCACTTACTGATGGTGTTAATGAAATTCATACGATTATTAAAAATTGGAATAGTAATTAAAAAGTTTAAAATATTAACAGATTATTTAAATCTAATTCCAAAACCCTAATAAAACAAAATACTGATACTGTTAAAAATATCATTAACTGTAAAAACTTATCTTTGAAAAAGATTTTTACTGGATCGCCTGATAGGTTCATAACAAATATAAATTGCATATATCTCAATATAATTATTAATATAAATGGTAATAATAAAGGAATTGCATTTGTTCCCAATCTCTCGGCTGTTTCTTTACTTATTGACCATAAAATGAATACTGTAAATGATGATGTTAATAAAATTACTAACAAATTATCAATAAATTTTTTATTATAATATTTTAGTGATTTTCTATGATTATCATCAAGACCAATGTTTATATCATCTCTTCTTTTACTTAATGGAAAAAAAAGACACAGTAAGAAAGTAATTACTAATAACTCTATACTTATTTCTAGGTTCGTTGATAAGGAACCAGAAAAAAGTCTCAGAACAAACCCAAAAGAAATTGTAAATATATCTAATAGTGCAATATTTTTTAAAACTACAGAGTAACAAATTGTTACAAAAAAATATAAGAATAAAATTATTTTAGCATTTCCATCAATATTTATTGATAATATTGACCCAAGAAAAGATAAGGTAATAAAAATTATTAACATGTGATTAAAAATTAATTTACCGCTTGCAAAGGGCCGGAGTTTTTTTATTGGATGAAGACTATCTTTTTTTCTATCTATCCAATCATTTAATACGTAACCCCCAGATGAGAATAAACAAAATGATATAAAAGTAATTAACAAGTTAGTGAGTGTTATGACGTCAAGAATGTCAAAATGAATGATAGGAACAATTAATATAAATAAATTTTTAATCCAGTGTTTAGGTCTGATTATTTCAATTAAATTTGTAATATTCATATTATGACATTATCATGAAAAAAATAAATTTAGGATTTAAATTGAAAAATAAATTTCATCAGAAAGAAGTTATATCTCAATTGAGAAAAGCTTATGGAATAAAAAAATTTTTTACTTGGGCAAGGCCATTGATATGTCCTTTTGATAAATTTATTTTTCAAATACCTAAAAATCAGAGTATTTTTGATGTTGGGTGTGGAGATGGTGTATTCTTATACTTAATAGCTATTTTCAGAAAACCCAGAAAGTTATTCGGTGTTGATGTAATTGATACTGATTTAGATACTGTGAAAAAAATTTTCCCAAATACAAATTACATAAAAATAAAAGATATTTCAGATTGGCCAAAAGATGATTTTAATGTCGTTACAGTGATTGATGTTTTACATCATATCAAACCATCAGAACAGCATAAGTTTATTATAGAAATTTTAAATAAGATTAAACCTGGGGGAAAACTTTTAATAAAAGACATGAGTACGAAGCCTTGGTACTGTGCTTTTATGAACATTATTCATGATTTGGTTTTTGCAAATCAATTAATTCGTTATTTTCCATTTGATGAATTGGTAAAAATAATTGAAAAAAATGGTTTTCAAATACTGGAAACTAATTCAAAAATTTTGTTATGGTATTCTCATGAATGGCTTGTAGCAAAAAAAAATGTCTCTTAATAAATTCAACTATTAGATAAATATAATGTTTTTATTTAAATTTTTATCTAAAGTTTCTCTTCTTTTATTTTTATTAATATTCATTGGATTACCAATTTTAAATCCATATTTATTATTAGTTTTTTTTATTTTGTCAGTTTTTATCATTACTGGTAAAATACGAAAGATAAATCTTTATTCAATAACTGTTACAATAATTTCTTTTATAGCAGTTTTGTCAACTTTAAGTTTTTCATTTCCTCAAATTCATGAAGGACATAATTATTTATTCTTCATAGGGAAAGACAGTGCCTATTTAAAAGAAGCATTACCATATAAAGTATATGATTTATCAAAAGAAAGATTTAATCTTAAATATCCTTCGGAATTACAATGTGATCAAAAATCATATGGATGTTGGAAGTTTTTTGGGGATGTAAAAAGGCCATATGCATTTTCAGCTGATGGTTTTTGGCAAAAAACTGATTGGTCTAGAATAGTAAATAAATTCAATTCTGAAAATGTAATATTAAATAGAACAGGGTTTTTAAATGCAAATGCTCCAAATGGCGATACATATTCTAATTGGTATTCCGATAAGTTTTCAAATGATAATCCTAATAGATCAGAAGTTCCTTATTTTATTAAATGGAGATTACCAAAATCTACAGTATCGGGAGAGTTGTGTGGTTCTGGAAATATTGCAAAAATAGATCAAAGTGGAGAGGTTAACTTAGAATTTAATTCATCGAAGAAATGTATCATTTTAGATAAGTCTATTCTTCCAATGGATATAATCGGACTTCAGTTTGATAAAGATGACAGTTTTAAGCTTTCATACAAACTTCCAAAATATTATATATTTCTTGAAAAATTAACTATCATTATTAAAATAATTTCTAGTTTTATTTTTGTTCTTGCATGGATTAAACCTAGATTTAATATCTCTCTCCCTATCTTTGGATTTAGTTTTCTTTCAAATTTTATTTGGGGTGAAAATTATTTATACTCATTACATTTAATTTATTTTTTGATGGTGGGGGTGATACTTTAACTCACTGGGGTTATGGTAGGTGGATTACTGAGTCCCTTAAAACAGGGAATATTTATGAGGCATTAATGGGCGTAGAGCAAGTATTTTATTTTATGCCTGGATATAGATATTTTAGAAGCCTTGAAATGATTATTTTTGGTGAAAGTGCTATGCTAAGCTATTTTGCAGTTATTATAATGCCAAGTCTTTTATATTTTATATTCAAAAGTTTTATTCCAACATTGCATTCTTTTTTATCGATAATAATATTATTATTAATTCTGCCTTCATATCCTGACTCTGTTGCGCATTACCCTGAATGTGTAGGTTACGCTTTTGCTTTATTGGGACTAGTTTTTGGTATCCAAAGCATTAAAAAAACTGATCCCTCTTTGAATATATTTTTGTGCTCACTATTTTTTGCATTTTCAATTTTTATGCGGCCTAATTTGCTTCCCGCAAGTATTTTTTTCATCTCTGGGTTGATGTTTTTTTTAAAAGAAAGATCCTTACAAAAAAATATTTTGATTTGTTTAATTGGTTTTTCCCCAGTGCTATTACCTTTAGTTCATAATATTTATTTTGGAAATAAGTTTGTGCTTCTAACTGAGGCTGCGACAATTAAAGAGAATGTACTTGCCCCACCATCATTTTGGTTTGAAGCTTTCATTTCAACTATTAAAGGAGAATTTGATAATGAAAGGTTAAAGTACATCATCAACCATTTTGCGAGATATATTTTAGGACCAGGTGGCATTATATTACTTTTGACTATTATAATATTTACTTTGCTGACACCAATCTTGATATTAGCTGGAAAATTAAAACTTTTCTTTGACTTAATTTCAAAAAATATAAATAGCGCAATGAAATTAATCTTTCTTTATTGGGCAGGTCTTCAAATTATGTTAATTTTTTATCATCCAGCAAACAGATATGCTGTAATGAGTGCGTTAATATCTATTTTAATTTTTATTATTATTTCAATAAAAATTTCAATTAGAAATCATGGTTCATTATCTAAAAAAATTGACTACTTTGAAGAAGAAGTATTAAACCAATCCCCAAAAAATTTTATATCCTTTTTTGTTCAAGTTTGGCCTTTGGGAAAGTTTCCTTTTGCTTCAGGAACATTTAGTTCATTCTTTTTCTTTATCTTTGGTTATTACGTTAATTTATATTTTGGGTGGGAATATACTTTATTAATTGCAATTTTTCTCACAGTTTTAGGCTTTTGGTGTACTAAAAAATATATAGGGAAAAATATTAATTCCGATCCCAAGGAAGTAGTAATTGATGAAGCATCAGGTCAGCTAATTGCTTCGGCTGCAGCCGGGACAAATATTTATCTTCATTTTTTTTCTTTCCTCCTTTTTAGGTTCTTCGATATATCAAAAATGGGGCCTATAAAATATATAGAGAATAAGGGTGGAGCATTTGGAATCATTTTTGATGATGTGTTAGCAGGTCTAATATCAGCAATAATAATACTTTTTTTTAATTTTTACATTCTTTAGAGAGTAATCAATTTAAAACCTATTTGTTTATTTTGATATAATTACTAAAGATAGTATTACTATATTTATAAATATCTAATTAAATTAGTATTTTTTTGTTGTTCTCCTTGGTGAGACAAGTGAAAGTCCTATTATCATTGTAATTAATGATAGCCACACCCAATAAGAATGGGTTTCTTGAAATAAAACTATACCCCATATTACTCCTGAAATAGTTACTACATAGCCTACATTAGAGGCAAAAACTGCTCCAGCATTCGTTATAAGATAAATAAATAATGTATAAGCAACCGCAGTAATCAAACCTAATGCAATTATAGAAAATTCTATTTTTTGAAAGGGATATTTTATATCAATAAATAATTCAAAATAAAAAACTACAGGGAGGAGTATTAGAATGGTTATTGCTGAAGAGCCCAAAGCTAATGTGATTGAATTCACTTCTATTGGTTTTTTTACATCAATAAAAACATTTTCAAAAGTATAACAGATAGGACAAATCATAGCGAGCAAAACCCATGGAACCATTGACCTATCTGCAAAACTATCAGGTGGCCCGATTAGAAGAAATATTGCTATAAAACCCAAAAAAACACCTGATATTCTTAATAAAGAAAAAGTTTCAATTTTTAAATACAAAGAACTTACGTATGTTAACATTGGAACAAATGCAACAGATAAAGATAAGATTCCTGCCGGTACTTTACTTGCGGCAATATAGAAAAGTGTGCCAGGAATGGCTACTCCAGAAATAGAAATAAGAAAAAAAAAATTAAAAATTTGAGAAGTGATTTTTAACTTTTTGAAATTAAAAAAATAGAATATTCCTAAAAATACAAAACTTATAATATTTTGATAAAATAATATTGATACTGGATGATCATTAGAAGATACAACTATTTTCGAAATGGAAAAAGACAGGCCCCAACCAATCCCAATAAAAACCAAAATAAAAGAAAAATATAATATTCTGAAATTTAAGTAATTAGTAATTGTTTTTTTCATAAGATAATGAGTGTTGTGATAATTTAAAAAAAATTATTGAGTAGAAATTTTAATTTTGCAATCTAACTAGTATAGTAGTTATATGTTTATAAATCTATAGAGAGGCCGAAATGTCTGATAAAAATGAATTTACATTTTTGAATTATAATATAGTTGATTTATGTATTTTTTATAGCATTTTTCTTGTATTATGGGGCATTGCTGTAAGTTTTGTAAGCGGTAGCAATTCCATTACTTCATTCATCCCCAGCATGCTTGGTATTCCTGTACTTTTATTTTCATTTACATCAAAAGTGTTTCCGTCAAAACAAAAATTATTTATGCATATTGTTGTTATATTTATATTAATAATATTCTTAGGTGGTCTTGATTTTTTAAGAAATCTTTTTAGTCAAGATGGAATGGGAAGCATCTGGGCTTCATCTTCTAAATTTATGATGCTAATATCGGGAGGATTTTTCTTATATCTGTGTATTATGTCATTTAGACATGCAAGAAAAAATGCAACCAATTAAAAAAATTTATAACTATTTAAAGTGAAATTTATAAACCCAAAAAGACTTTTATTTTATACTTTTATTATTGGAAGTTTATATCTAATTCAGCTTTCATCACATTCAGAATTTTTATCAAATTATACATCATTATTTTGGATTATTTTCATGTTTCTATGTTTTGGTCTTTATTGGCTAAGAAAGGACAAAATGAATAAAAAAAATGAGGAAGATTCATAAAAAGGTAAATTAATGTTTTACAAAAAAATATTTTTTGCGGCTTTAAAAATAGTGCTGTGCCTTTTTGCTAATTCAAAATTATCTTTAGAATAGCCCCCACCAATTACAGTCGCAATTGGAATTGATAAATTTTTAAAATATTTTAATACAGTCTCATCCCTTTCTAATAAACCACTATCATCAACTTGTAACTTTCCTAATTCATCGTTAACGTGAACATCAACACCAGCATCATATAAGACAAGATCTGGCTTAAAGTTCTTAGTACTTTCAAAAAGAGTTTTTTTCAAAATTTCTAAGTACTGCCCACTATCAAGATTGTCTTCTAATTCTACATCTAAATCACTTTTTGCTTTTCTTGCAGGAAAATTGTTTTTGCAATGGATAGAACAAGTAAATACTTTGTCATTTTTTTCAAGAATACTTGCTGTTCCATCACCTTGATGAACATCACAGTCCAAAATTAAAATCCTTTTAACAAGGCCTTGACTTATTAAATATGTTGATGAGTATGCTAAATCATTAAATACACAATATCCTGATCCAAAATTGTAATGGGAATGGTGCGTCCCTCCAGCAATATGGCATGCAATACCATCTTCAATTGCTTTTTTAGCTGTCAATAATGTTCCATTGACAGCAAGAAATGACCTATTAGAAAGTTCAGGCGACCATTTAAGACCAAGCCTTCTCTCCTCTGAAGCCTCTAAACTTCCATCAAGGATTTTTTTAATATACTCTTCATCGTGAACTAAAGTTAGATCTTTTGTAGAGGCTTTTTTAGGGATTAATATTTTAGCAAAATCTATAAGGCCATTTCTATTAAGTTCTTTAAACAAATCTGAAAATTTACTAGAAGTGAATTTATGATTTCTTGGTAAAGGAATGTCATATTGAGGGTGAGTGACCCAACTTATTTTTTTCATTTTTTAAAATTATATTTTTTTCTAAATATTTAGTCATTAATGTTTAAGTTTCAATTTGATAAAAAATTTAACCTAGAGATATTATTAATTTTGTCCTATAATCTTTTTCCTCAGTTTTGGCCTTTCAGTGTTTTCTCCTAACCAAATATTTATATAAGCATCAGCAAATTCATTATCTTGAATAACTACCTTTTTACCTCCCTTCACATAAAAAATAATCTTACCTGAAGGTTCCCAATATATGGCAGCTTTTTCACCCTTTAACATATCAGAAATTGACTGCTCCAGGTATCCTTCCCAAATTTCTAATTTATTGTTTGAAATATTTACTTTTTTCAATTCAATTACTGAGGCTTTTATAACTGATTTTTTGGAAGTGTTTCTAAGATATTCAAATTCTAAAACTAAAGCTTGATCTTTATCAAATTTTTTTGATTCTGAAAAAAGTCTTAAGGTATAAATATCCCATATAAAAACTTTTAAAACACCCTCTCCAATAAGATATGGTTTTTCTAAAATAGAATTCCACCAATCGTTTGATAATGAAACAGGTACAAACAAAAAATTAAAAACTATCAACAAGGAGAAGAGTTTTATTCTTTGAAAAATAATTTTTGTAATAAAAAACTTTGTAATCATTCTTTAATTTTAATCTTTCATAAAAAATTTTAACATGATAACAAATTTTTATATTTTGTAATAAGATTTTTATTGCATCTTTATAAAAAAGGACAGTGGATCAAAAAAATACTTTTTTTATTTTAAATAAAAGGAATAAATGGTGAAAGCTTTATTATTTGGATCAATAGGAACAGTCGTTGAAACTTCTGAAATACAAAGACAATCATTCAACTTATCTTTTAAAGATGTAGGTCTTGATTGGTATTGGAATATTGCGACTTACTGTGATTTATTAAAAGAACCTGGTGGGAAAAAAAGAATTAAAGAATTTTCTAGTAATTCACTAGATAAAGCCACGATAGAGATAATTCATTCAAAAAAAGAAGAATACTTCGAAAAATTTTTAACTCATTCTATTTCTCCAAGGGATAATGTTGTTGAGATTATTAACAAATGTTTAGAAAATGATATTAAAGTAGGATTTATTACTTCAACATCTAAAAAAAATATAAACAGTATTCAAAATGCTTTAAAGAGTAAATTGGATTTCTCTGTATTTAATATTATTACTTCAATTGAAGATGTTAAATCACCAAAACCTAGTAGTGAAGTTTATGAATTTGCATTAAAAAAGCTTGGCTTAAATAAAAACAATGTTTATGCAATTGAAGATACAAAAGCCAACCAATCAGCAGCTTTGAATATAGGAATTAAATGCTTTTTTAACCCTGGTGAATATGCGCTAGTAAATCCTAAAGATAATCCTAATTACAACATTTTGGAAAGTGTTGATTCAATTATCAAAGCTTTTTAGATTAATTTTTAATGCTTAATTGACAATGAGTGAGTTTTGAAAATCTATGTTTTGCAAAACTTTTATAGGCTAAAGTAGCAACTTGTTTAACTAATGGTAAAGAAACTATAACTGATAAAAATTTCCAAAATCTAAGGTTTCTCCAAATTAATATAAATGCATCAACACCTACAAATAAATTATTATCTTTATCGGTTGCGTGAAGTAACATAAGTGCATCTGGTTGTGAAATATTTATTGATTTTAAATGTTTTGGATCATTTGCAATGTCAAACCAATTAAATACATTTTCATCAGCTATAGATTTGTAGTATTTAATTTCTTTACTGCAAAGATTACATTTACCATCATAAAAGACTGTGATCATTTCTTAACTCATTCAATTTTCTGTGTTTAGCTTTTCTTCCAGATACCCTTTTTCTCCAATTTTTAAAGCTATTTGGCGATAGTTCCTTCCTCATTATTTTTATGACTTCAGACTCTTTCAAACCAGTCTTTTTAAAAATTTCTTCAAAACTAATCATATCTGACCAAGCCATTGAAATAACATTATTAGAAGGTGGAAACCTTTTTTGTGTTTTCATAATTGCTATCATATAATACTAAGAAGTAATAATATAATATTAAAAAATAAATTTTAAATACAAAAATTGATATTTAATCAATCAATAGCTTTAGTGGATTTTAATGAATAGCATAATACAATCACAAGGAATACATCACATAACTTTAAATGGAGCTAATAAAGAAACATCTGTTAATTTTTGGCAAAATATTCTAGGTATGAAGTTGATATTCGAACAACCAAATCTTGATGATTTATCAATAAATCATTTATATTTTGATTGTGGTGATGGAAGAACAATTACAGTTTTTACTAGTGAAGATAGAAAAAACTCAAAACTCAAGGCTGATAATCTACCTGGATCTGTTCATCATATAGCAATATGGGTTAGCCAAAGCACAATTAGAATAGCTGAAAAAAATTTAAATGATAATAATATTTCTAATACTGGCATAAAGGATAGAGGGTTTATGGACTCTTTATATTTCAAGGATCCCCTAGGTCTCCTAGTTGAATTAGCTAATTATAAATTTGAACCTCCTCAAGGCAAATCTTATGCAGATGTATTATCTTCTGCACATAGTTTAAGAGTTAAAAGAAAAGCTATAAATATTGAGGATCAAGATATTGCATTGGCTATAAAAAACCTAAGTTAAATAAATGTGTTATGCACATTTGATATTTAATTTTTGTTATTATAATCTTGATTAATCTTTGATCTAAAACTGGGGGCTATTTATGGCAATATCAAATGTAATGATAGATAATAACAAAACTAGGGTTACCATGTGGTCTTTTGAAGTTGGAGATGAAACAGGGCAACATATTCATGAATTGGATTATGTAATAGTTCCCATGCTTGATGGAGATTTAAAAATTATCGACCATAATGGTTCCACATCTATTTCCCAATTAAAAAAAGGGATTTGTTATTTCAGGGAAAAGGGTGTTAATCATAACGTGATTAATAATAACAACT
Organism: Puniceispirillales bacterium (SeqCode); assembly: GCA_045565515.1. Classification (GTDB taxonomy): domain Bacteria; phylum Pseudomonadota; class Alphaproteobacteria; order Puniceispirillales. The sequence continues at coordinate 162,198 of JBJLFF010000018.1, read as the reverse complement.
TTCCTTATAGTTTTATTGAGGTTGAAATAAAGAAATAAATTTATGAATAAAACAGTAATAATTGGAGGTGGTGCATGGGGATGTGCACTAGGATCTGCAGTATTAGAAAAAAAAACTACTCCCTTCATTCTTACCTCAAGCCCTAAAAGAGCCAATGATATTAATAATGGAAAATCATCAAGATTTGATGATAATGATATTCAATTAAAACTCAAAGCTGGAACAAAACCTAAAGATATTTTGGAGGGTGCTTCTGTTGTTATATTAGCAACAGAAGTTGACCGAGTGCAAAGTTTCATAAAAGAAATAAAGGATTTTACTAACAAAAATTGCGCTGTTTTAATAGCTAGTAAGGGCTTTGGTAATAAAGGTGAAATTATACCACTAATTTTGAAAGAAAAATTAAAAATTGATAATATTGGAGTTATAAGTGGCCCTAGCTTTGCTTATGAAGTAATTAAAAAAAAACCAACAGCCCTAGTTGTTGCTGGCAATAAAGATATAATTAAATTAACCACCGATTTATTTCACTCGAATAAACTAAGAATATATGGATCGGAAGATATTATAGGTACATCTATATCCGGAGCAATGAAAAATGTTATAGCAATTGCTTCAGGTATCGTATACGGCCTTAATCTAGGGGAAAACGCAAGGGCAGCAATTCTAACAAGAGGATTAGCTGAAACTGCTAGACTAGTTGTAGGTTTAGGTGGAAATTTTGAGACAGTTTTTGGTCTGGCTGGAATAGGTGATATGGCTCTTAGCAGTTTAAGTATGACCTCTAGAAATTTTGCTTGGGGTTATTCTTTAGCAAAAAAACTTCCCTTTAAAAACAATCTTGTTGAGGGATTAAAGGCTTCAAAAATGGCAATGAAGAATGCTGAAAAATTAAACCTTGAGATGCCTATTACAAGGTTTGTTACAGTTACTAATCAAGATAATTTAGATTTGAAAATTGAAGTTGAAAAAATGCTAAATAGGCCACCTAAATTAGAGTGGATTAAATAATTTAAATGGAAACAATTAAAAATTTAATCTGTGAAATTATTAAATATTTAGAGAATAACCAGTTGAATAAAGGTGATAAAGAAATAACCAACTATTTAAAAAATATACCATTAGAAAGTAAAAATTTTAATGAATTAGATAGTAATAATCCACCAAAAAAAAATGCCCTTTTAAAAGCCTTAGAAACAATTAATAATCCTTCACTTATTTCTATTAAAGAAACTATTAACTTTTCCTTAGAATCGTTAAGATGGAATATCGACAATGGATTATATTATGATAAAGATTGCGATATAGGTAATGATTATTTATGTGGAAATATGAATACAGAATTAATAGGGCCAGTAAATGGGCATTTCAAATCAAAAGAGCTTAAGCTTGGGTTGTTCCTTCTGGAACCTAAAATTTTTTATAAAGATCATAAACATGAGGCGCCTGAATTGTATATAAATCTTACTTCAGGAACAAAGTGGAGATTTAATAATTCAGATTGGAGATCAAAATCTGCAGGGAGCATTATCTACAATGAACCATATAAAGTTCACGCAATGAAAGTTGGGAAGAAACCTTTTTTATCAGTATGGTGCTGGCCGAAAAACTCATCAAAAAAATGTATACTTGTTCCTAAAAATGATTTGTTAGAGTATGAGTGATACAATTTATAAAGTTTCTTTTTTGTACTTAAATCTTGTTTAATAAATGATCTTATGCGAATGAGAATTTAATAAACAAAAGAATAGACTTTTTTAAAAAAAGTGACAGATCCGTCTCTAATATTAAAAAATAAATAAAGCTTGAAGACTATGATGCTATAATGAAATAATATCTTTAAGTTGGTTCGTGAAGAGTTTTTTTACTAATTGATCTCGGTTTAAAATAAATTTTATTTGATTTATAGAGCCCTTGTCCGTTATTTCGCCTTTAGCTTTTGATAAGACATCCCTGAAAAAAACTACTTTTTTTATATATTGCGATTTACTGTGATTATTGTTTTTATAACTAGTTAAAATTTCCGAAATTTTATTTTTAAGTATCTGATGTGATAAAATTTTTTCTTCACTATCTTGAATGTTTAGATTAAGTAAACTCCTACAAAATGCAATATCAGGAATTAAAAAAGCGCTTAAATATTCTTGATCTTCCCCAACAATAATTGCATCAATTACAATGCCACCAAGTGCATCTAGTAGTTTGCTTCTTACATTTCCAACAGAAACCCATGTCCCAGTGTTGAGTTTAAAATTTTCAGCTATTCTACCATCAAAATAAAACCCTTTTTCTGGATTTAACTTATCTTTAAATTTTAATGCGTCTCCAATCTTGAAATAACCCTCGTTATCAAATGATTTTTTTGTATTAACTTTATCCTTCCAATATCCTGGTGTAATATGTGGCCCCTTCAGTCTCACCTCATATTTATCACCGAAAGGGACTAATTTCATTTCTGTTCCAAATTGAGGAACACCAATATTTCTAACATAATTACTTTCATGAGTTGGCATTGTTGCCATAGGAGCAGTTTCGCTTGCTCCATAAGCAGCTGAGAAAAATATTTTTTTTCCTACATATTGTAATGCTAATTTATCCATACTCTTAAAAAGATGGGTTGGCATTGAAGCGCCAGAATAGACAAGTATTTTAAGGTTTTTAAAAAATGAAGCTGAAAGATTTTCATTATTGTTTAATTCCCTAATCAAAAATTCATAGCCCTTTGGAACATTAAAGTACCAAGAAGGGCTGATATCCGTTAAATTTCTTATTGTTTTTATAAATTCAATTTCTGATGGTGTGCCATTATCAATATAAAATGTTCCACCTGAATACAAAGCAAGATTAAAAGCTTTATTCCCACCCGCTACATGTGACCATGGCATCCAGTCAACAAGAATTGGGGGTTCTTTTTGAAGAAACTCATATGCTTTATAGGCCATAGCTATGTTACTACTTAACATTCGATGAGTTTGTATAACAGCTTTAGGAGTTCCTGTAGAGCCACTTGTGAACAAAAATTTTGCAATATCATTTCCATTGGTTTTTGCTAAATCAACTTTTTTATTAAAATATTTTTGAAAAATATCTTTTATTACTAAATTGCCAGGTAAAGGACTTTTGCCTACTAAAATTTTTTCTGGTTTGAGAGAAAACTTCAGAATTGCATTTTTAAAAATATCCCCATTACTTGCAAATATAAATCCAGGATTAAGAATTTCTTTAACATTTTCTAATCTATTTAAATTATCAGAGTATAATGAATAAGCAGGGGATAATGCAGAAAAAGGAATTTTTGAAAATAAACATGACAACGCTAATAAAGCATGATTATTATCATTGCCAGATAAAATTATTACTGGGTTATTTTTTGATAGTCCTTGCTTTAATAAGAAATAAGATAAACTTTTTACTTTTCTTAAAGTTTCTTCATACGACAGTTTTTCCCAAGATAATGATTTATTTCTTTGAGCTAGAAATATTTTTTTTGGTTTTTTTTGGGCCCAAAAAATTAATTTTTCAATAATATTATTTGGCCAATCATCTGGTTGAATAATATTCTTTATTATTATTGATCCATCTATATTATTTTCAATATCAAGTGATGGAATTCCTAATGAAAGCTTCCTAGTTTTTTCATTCATCGTTAAACAACTAATTTTTAATAATTTTAGTAATTTAATTAGAATTTATAATTTAATAAATTTTTAGTGACAAGATTTACCATGAACTTTAAGACGCCAATAATTATAAGGAAGAGGAACAATAAATCCTGCAATTAACATAAATGGAATTACCCACCATTTCAAGATTGCTCCACCTGTAAGCAAAACATCAGTAATGTTCATTGCAAGTTCCATAGATATCATTGAGATCATTGACATTCCTATTGCAGTATTAAATGCCTTCTTAATTTCCATTTGACGACTCATTATAATAGTTTCTAAAATAATGGATGTAATCAAACCATTAATTATTGCCAAAGTCATAATAAAAAGAACAGGCCATTGAATTCCTGAAAATTGGAAAAAGGCTATTGTTCCAAAATCACCAATGGAGCATCCTATCAAGCACCACATAGTATTATATGATGATTTCTTCCATGTATGTATGCACTTCCAATTAAAAGTAGGCTTATCTTGGATTTCTATTTCGACAGTCATATTAAATATATTATATTTGATAGGTGAAAAGTAAAGCGATGCAATTTACTAAATAAGTTAATGCTTTTTTTATTATACATAATTTAAATTATCTAAGATTTTTGAATTATGTATATAATTACTTTAAGTTATCTGTTACTAAGCGGAATGCTTAAAAATGATACAATAAATAAAACACTTAATGATAACATCAATAAAAAGGGATTTACAAAATTTACTGATGTTCAAAATTTTGTAATTGATGAGAAAAATGTTGGGCGTGACCTACTTGTAAGTTCACAAACAGGTTCTGGGAAAACATTAGCTTACAGCCTATCAATTTCCGATGAAATTTTAATATCTAAAGGAAAAGATCCCTCTACTCCTTCTGGATTGATAATAACTCCAACAAGAGAACTCGCTCTTCAAGTTTACCAAGAAATAAAATGGCTATTTGAAAAAACTGATTTGACTGCTGTGACCTCTATTGGCGGAATGGATATCAATAAAGAAAGGGCAAAACTTAAAAGAAAATTCAATTTGTTAATTGGAACACCTGGAAGAATTAATGACCATTTAAGAAAAAAATATTTAAATTTATCTAAATTATCAGTTCTAGTATTAGATGAAGCTGATGAGATGCTTGATTTAGGATTTAAAGAAGACTTAGATAAAATTATCCAATCTTCACCAGAAAATTCAAGAAAGCTTTTATTTTCTGCTACACTTCCAAAAAAAATAATTTCACTTGCTAATAAATATCAAAAAAATCCAAAGAGAATTGAGGTTTCAAATCAAAATGTTCCTCATAAAGATATTAGCTATGAATCTTATTTCATAAATAAAAAAGATACTGAAAATGCTATTTTTAACTTACTAAGATTCTACGATGATAAAAATATTCTTATTTTTTGTTCAACTAGATCCTCAGTTACACATATACATTCTAGACTTCTTAATAGAGGATTTGGTGTAGTGTGCTTATCAGGAGCATTAAATCAGTCAGAAAGGTTTAAAGCTCTTCAAGCTATGAAAAATGGAAGGTCAAGGATTTGTGTTGCAACTGATGTAGCAGCAAGGGGAATAGACTTAGTAAATTTAGATATTGTGGTTCATGCAGATTTACCAAGGAATGGGGAGAGCCTTCTTCATAGAAGTGGACGAACAGGAAGAGCGGGTAACAAGGGGAAAAGTATTTTGTTTTTCTCTCCTAATGAAATAAGACATTATGACAATTTAGTAATGCATTCTAAAATTAAACCAAAATTAAATAAGTTTATTTCAAAAGAACAAATTGAAAAAAAAGATAATAAGAGAGTCATTGCTAATATTTTTTCTGAAGATAAAGTGATTGATAGTGAAAAAATGATTTTACAAAAAATTGTAGATAAGTTTTCATTCGAAGAAATAGCATTAGCTTATATTAGAAAAATAAAAAAAGGCTTATCTCCAATTGAAGATGTTGAGGATATTTCAGGCACTTTAGATGAATTAAAATCAAAGCCTAGATTTAAAAACTCTAAAAAAGGAAAGGGAAGAAACTTTAAATTTAAAAGTAGGAGAAATCGAAAAAAATAAATGTATAAGTACTTAACTACTAATAATCTAAGTATAGCTTTATTTTTTAGTGCTGCTGCATGGGGATTATTTTGGATACCTTTGAGACAAGTTGAAGCTTTAGGTATTTCAGGCTCTTGGACTGTGGTGATATTCAATGCAATTCCACTAATAGTCCTAATACCAATTTTTCTTTTAACTTTCAAAAAATATGATGCTTTGTTTAGGCCAACAATCTATTCTGCCATTTTTATTGGTTTAGCTATAACCTTTTATTCAAAAGGTCTTGTTGAAACTACCGTAGTTAGAGCGACATTACTATTTTATTTGACACCTATTTGGTCAACAATATTTGGTATAATTTGGTTGTCAGAAAATCTAACTTTGACTAGAATAATTTCGATTATAATAGCATTCTTAGGAATGTTTCTACTTCTATCAAGCACTAACAATTCAGGACAACCTCTGAACATAGGAGATTTATATGGTTTTCTATCAGGTATTTTTTGGGGGTTAGGAGCCACATTTATAAAAAGGTGGTCAAAAATGTCTGTAGTCACCTTAGCTACTTTATGCTTTATTTTCACAACGATTTATTCATCTTTTTTCGCAATATTTATTTATAATGAGGCTTTTCCAATTTTAAGTTTGGTAAAACTATCAATACCAATAATGTTTTTTTGGTCTATCATTTTATTGTTACCAAGTTTTTGCACAATATTTTTTGTTTCTAAATTTTTGTTCCCTGGAAGAGTGGCAATATTAATGATGTCAGAAGTGATTGTTGCTGTCATTTCAGCATCACTTTTAATTCCAGAAGAGAAGATGTTTCTAATTCAATGGATTGGAGCATGTGCTATTATTTTTGCTGGCTTATATGAGGTTATATTTAGTGAGAAAAGGGCTTTAAAAAAGGAAAATTAGAGAGAGTTGTTTTAATACTTTAAGATAATTTTAAAAATGACATCTTAATAAATCATTAGATTTTTTTTATACACTATGTTTAAATTTTTTCATTATTATGAAAATAGTACCAAAATATGATTGTGATTTTTATAGTGACGATTTTATAAAGAACCCTTTTCAGCATTATGCAGAAATGAGAGCATTAGGGCCTGTAGTATATATTCCAAAGTTAAATAATTACGCAATTACTCAATTTAATGCTCTTAAAATGGCTTTAATGGATTGTCATTCATTGGTAAGTGGACTGGGTATAGCTTCTGATGAAATTGGTTGCAAATTTGTAAAAGGGCAGATCGTTTCATCTGATCCACCAGTTCATAAAGTTATGAGAAAAGCAATGTTGCCTCCACTCATGCCACAAGCCCTTAAACAAGTAATACCAGATATTAAAAAAGCATCTGATAAAATTATCAATGAATTAATTAAAAAAAAAGAATTTGATGGCGTCTCTGATTTAGCACAATATCTTCCTCTTTCTATTGTAAGGGAACTAGTTGGCCTTCCTGATTTTGGAAAAGAAAATATGCTCAAATGGGCTGCTGCTTCATTTGATGTTTTAGGCATTCAAAATGAAAGAGGCATAAAAGGTGCTCAGGAAATAGTTGAATTAAGAAAATTTATCTCTGGAGAACTTCATCTCAAAAATGTTAAGCCAAAAAGTTGGATAGAACGAATTTTAAAGATGATTGACAGTGGAAATCTAGATGAAACTTTAGGGAATAAAATTATAAGAGATTATATAAATCCAAGCTTAGATACTACCGTATCAGCAATTTCTCATCTAATACACTTACTATCAAATAATAATTGTGAATGGAAAAAATTACAAAAAGATCCTAAATTATTAAAAAATACTGTTAATGAAGCTATCCGATTAGGGTCTCCAATTCGAAGTTTTTCAAGAATTGCCATTAAAGATATAGAAATAGAAGAGTATATCATTCCTAAAAACTCTAGGGTTATGATGGTTTTTGCTTCTGCAAATCGTGATGAGAATGTTTATGAAAAACCAAATGAATTTTTAATTAATAGAGACTTTAAAGAGCATCTTGGATTTGGTCACGGAATTCATAGTTGTATTGGAATGCATTTAGCTCAAATAGAAATGATATCACTTCTTGAAGCAATGTTACCACTAGTTAAAAAAATAGAAACCAAGGAGCCTGAAATTGCTTTGAATAATACTATTTATGGATTTTCAAAACTTCCAACAAAGTTTATTCCAATTTCTTAAATAAATATATTAATGTAAAGTTATTTTAATTTTAATAAGAATAATGTGGTATGTTGAATTCAAATTATCCTCCTAAAAGAGGATTTACATCGAGTGAATTTGAAACCAGACTAATAAAAGCTCATAAGATTATGCATAAACATCAACTTGATGTTCTATTGTTAACAATGCCTGCAAATATACGATACTTTAGTGGTTTTGATACTCAATTTCTTCATAGTCCAACAAGACCATGGTTTTTAGTGATACCTTTTGGGGAAGAGCCAATAGCCGTAATTCCAGAGATTGGTAAAAGTGTAATGCAATCAACTTGGATAAAAAATATATCAACTTGGCATTCACCAAACCCTAAAGATGATGGAATTTCATTACTAAGCTCCATAATCAATGAAAAAAATGGTAAGAACAATAGAGTTGGCGCTGAACTCGGAAGAGAAATGTCACTAAGAATGCCTTTAATTGATTTCAATATTTTAAAAACAAAAACCAATGCAGAAATAGTAGATGGTACCCCTGCAATATGGGAAGTAAGAATGACAAAAACTGAAGCTGAAATCACTCATATCAATCATATTTGTAAAATTACTAGTCAAGCATACAATGACCTACCAAATTTTCTTAGAATTGGTGAAACCGAAAAAGATGCCGCTGATAAACTTAAAATGGATATTATTCGAAGAGGGGCAGATACTATTCCATATATGCCAGTTGTGTCAGGAGAGAATGGTATTTCTCAAATTATAAGCGGGCCTTCTGATCGTGTTTTAAGTAATGGTGATGTTTTATTTATTGATACTGGATCAACGTATGATGGATATTTTTGTGATTTTAATAGAAATTTTGCTATTGGTAAAGTTTCAGATACAGTCTCAAAAACTTATGAACTTCTTTGGGAGGCAACTGAAGCTGGAATAAATGCAGCAATACCAGGGGCTACTACTGGTGATATATGGAAAGAGATGAACAAAGTAATTGAAAGTCAATTGACTATAAGAAACAATGTTGGCCGTCTAGGTCACGGATTAGGTCTTCAACTCACAGAACCACCTTCTCATACTTTTAATGGTAAAACTAAAATTCTAAAAAATATGGTTTTAACAATAGAACCTGGCATTGAATACTTGCCAGGAAAAACTATGGTTCATGAAGAAAATATTTTTATTTCTGATGATGGGCCTGTCCTACTTACAATTAGAGCACAAAAAGAACTACCCACAATTAACTAATAAAAATTTCTATGGTAAATAATTTTTCACCTCTTCTAAAAAGTGCTTTTTTGCTTTGTTCAGGTTTATTTATTTTTGGATTTGCTGACAACTTTATTATTTTAATTTCAGACAAAGTCAGTGTAGGACAGTTCCATTTTTCAAGGTCATTGGTTGCTTGCTTAGCTGTTTTAGTTATAGCTTATTATTTTAAAGAAAGTTTAATTCCAAAAAACATAAAAATGGTATTATTGAGAACCATTTTTAATGTTATTGCGATGATACTGTATTTTGGTGTTATCCCAATGATGCCTATAGCAGAGGCTGGGGCTGGATTATTTACCTCTCCAATTTTCGTTCTTTTATTCTCTTATTTGTTTTTTGGAGAAAAAATTTCAATTCAACAATTATTTTCATTTTTAATTGGCCTAGTTGGAGTTTTTTTAATTTTAGGTACAAAATTATCAAGTTTAACAATTTATCATTTATTACCAATATTAGCTGGTGCTAGTTACGCAACGGGTACAATTTTTACTAATCGGTTTTGTAAAGAAGAAAACCCACTTTCTTTACTATTTATTTTTCTTATATCAATTGGGGTTTCAGGATTTTTAGTAAGTATGTGGTTTACATACAACCCCGCTGAAGTTGAATATTTGAATAGTGCCCCATTTATATTTATGAGTTGGCAAAAAACAAATTTGTATTATTGGAGTATTTTAATTTTTCTTGGATTAAGCGCTGCTCTTGCAATTTATTTGATAATTTATGCTTATCAAATTTATAAACCAAGTTACTCTTCAATTTTCGAATATACATATTTAATTTCAGCTGGTTTTTTTGGGTGGTTGTTTTGGAACCAAATTCCCTCCTTAATGAGTTTTATTGGTATCTTGGCAGTAATTATAGCTGGAGTTAATATTGCCTTAAGTGAGATCAACTCAAAAAAAGATTTTAATTAAACATCTATAACTACTTATAACCTCTTTTCTCAACTAGTCTTGCGTAAATTGAAGCTCCAATTGGAAGAATATTATCGTCAAGAATAAATCCATCATTGTGTAATGGTAAAGTGCCTCCGTGACCTATATTACAATATGCGCCAGGAATTACTTTTAGCATATCTGAAAAATCTTCCGATCCTGTAACTAAATCTTTTCTTAGTGATGCATTACCCTCCCCTACAATATCTACTGCTACATCAAGCATTGCATTAGTTAAGCTCTCATCGTTAACAAGAACATCAAAAATCTCTTTATTATCTAATTCAATCTCGACATCATAGCTTTTTGCAATTCCATCAATAATTTTTCTCATTCTATCTCTAACTAAATTAGCTAACTCGCTATCAAAATATCGCATGGTACCTGCTATATTACACTCAGAAGGGATAACATTGTAAGCAGTTCCAGAATGAATTTGTGTTACTGATAAAACTATAGTTTCTGTTGGAGGAACATTTCTACTAACTATTGATTGCAATTGTGAAATAAGGGTTGAAGCTATTATTATTGGATCTTTTGATCCTTCTGGCCTAGCTGCATGCGAACCGAATGCTCTAATCTTAATATCAAAAAAATCGGCTCCAGCCATTGCTACTCCTGGTTTAATTGATACTTTTCCAAGCTCTCCAGTAGGCCAGTTATGTAAACCATATATTTCATCACATGGAAATTTTTCAAATAATTTGTCTTCAAGCATTGCTTTTGCGCCACCCAATCCTTCTTCAGCTGGCTGAAAAATAAAAATTGCTTTTCCACTGAAATCTTTTTTTTCTGAAAGATATCTTGCTGCGCCTAATAACATTGTTGTATGGGAATCATGACCACATGCGTGCATGACACCTGGCGTTTTTGACGAATATGGTAAATTTGTTTTTTCTTGAATAGGAAGTGCATCCATGTCAGCTCTTAGTCCTATAGTTTTTCCAGGTTTGTTTCCCTCTAAAACTCCAACTACACCAGTTTTACCTATACCTGTATAAGCCTTAATACCCCATTTAGTTAATAACTCATTCACAATTTTTGAAGTTCTAATTTCCTGCATACCCAGTTCAGGATGCTCATGAAAGTCCCTTCTTATTTTTGTAAGATCATCAGAAAACTCATTTATTCTTTCAATGATTGGCATATTTATTCCTCTAGATAATAATTCAATTTCCTTAAATTATTTTTAATACTTTATTATTAAGTTATAGCTTTACAAAAAATCAATTAAAGAATTTGAAAGTAATCAAATTTTTCACTAACAATGATTAAGCAAATTTAACCTAGATTAAGAATTATGGATTATGATCAAAGTCTTTAAATTTAATTATAGCCCTTTAACAATTTCTATAATCTTTATAATATTTGCCTCACTTGCATTTGCTTCTGGGAGTATTGTTGCAAAAATTTTGGGAAGTAACATATTAGGCGAAGGTGTCAAACCATTACAAATAGCGCATGCAAGATTTACGTTTGCGTTTTTAATACTTCTTCCTATTGCAGTTTTTTTTAAAATAAATTTTAAATTCCAATTCTTTAAAATTCATCTATTGCGGTCCTCTTTAGGTCTTTTAGGAATAGTTATTTGGTTCACTGCAATTTTGAATATACCTATAAGCGATGCAACAGCAATTAATTTTTTGAATCCTATTTTCGCAATGTTATTTGCAATTTATTTTTTAAAAGAAAAAGTTGGCATTATAAGATGGTCAGGAGCAATTTTTTCTTTTCTAGGCGGTCTATTACTGATTAGACCTAACCTAAATTTTGATTTTAATCCCTATGCAGTGCTATGTATTTTTGGAGCAATTTCGATGGGTTTTGAAATAATCTGTATTAAATATTTAAGTAATAAAGAAGATTTATTTAGAATATTGCTTATTAATAATGCAATAGCATCTCTAATATGCTCTTTGTCTTTACCGTTTATTTTTAAAATGCCAAATATAAATGAATTGCTTACATTGATTGCTGTTGCAGTATGTTTTCTTTTGGGTCAGATTTTCTTTTTAAATTCAATGAAACGAGCTGATGCAAGTTTTGTGATGCCTTTTTTCTATTCAACTTTAATATTTGTTGTGATACTTGATTTCTTAATTTTTAGTTACATTCCAGATTGGGTTAGTTTTTTAGGTTGTTTCATAATTATTGTAGGCGCATTGATTGTATCACTAAAGGATAGAGAAAATAATTATTAACCATATTTTGTTAATAGATTAAAAATTAAATAAAAACAGTATTTTAATTATATTTTATTTAGATAAATTAAGGCTTTTTTATTATAAATTCTCAGTTGAAATGCCTTTGCTCATAAGCTGAGCCATTAAACCTTCCTCCATCTCAATTCCTAAGGCTTGATTAACTTTATTAAAAAGCCCAGTTAAGGCTATTCTCATTGTTAGTTCAACAATTTCAGCTTCAGAGAAAAACTTCTTTAGTTTTACAAATAGACTTTCATCTACTTTCCATGCCTTATCTGTAACTGATAAAGCATAGTCTCTAACCAGAACTTCTTCTTCGCTTAATCCCTTTTGTCCCAATTTTGTTATATTTGAAATAGCATCTGGTTTTAAACCTAAATCAACCAAAATAGATGTATGGTGAACAATACAATATTGGCATTTGTTTTGAAAACTCGCTGCAACAACTGCTATTTCAATCAGTCGCTTTGATATTGTACTTTTTTTACTTATTTCATATGACATTCCATATAAATATTTCATTCCTATTGGAGAGTGTGAGTAAATAGATATTTGATTTTCAAAGCCAGAAAAAATTTCTTTAAATTTCAAGTATTCATTTCTATCTTCTTTTCTAATATCTCTCAAAGAAAGTTTCCTTACTCTTGGCATTATTCTCTCCTAAGTGAATTTCTAAATAGCTTGTTATGTTTCATTTGATCCAAAAATTTTATCTAATTTAATTCTGAGAAATGCTGCAATTTTTGGGAGTGGTGGAAGAAGATTAGCTTGAGGGTATTCTTTAACAATTTTTAATCTTGTATTAGATATTTTCAATGCACTGTCAATCATGGCAGCTCCATATAATACGCTCAAACCAAGTCCACCTCCATTAAAAACCCCAGCATAAAATATTTTTTCCTTAATATTGCCAAATAATGGGTTTCCATTACTTGAAACTGAAATCATTCCACTCCAAGAATTTTCAAAGGAAAGGTTCTTAAGCATTGGGAACCTCTTTTTTAAACCTTCTTTGTGATGGTTTTTATTTTTACTAAAAACTTTTTTAGATATTTTAAATGGGCTACTTGTATTCCTTATCAAAATTCGATTATCATTTGTATACCTTACCGTAGCCCCCGTTGGTTTAACTGATAAAACACCCCAAGGCAAAGGATTACCAATTAATGACTGTTCTTCCTGAGTAAGCTTCCTGGTTATACTTGAAGTCAAAATAAGTGGTAAAGAGCTATATTTTTTTATATTTAAACTAGGCAATTCAGAATTTACAGCTACAATAATTTTTTTTGCACTAATTTTAAATCCATCTGCTGTTATAGCTAATGGGTCATTTTTTGTACTAAATTTAATAATTTTTGTATTTTCAAAAATATTTATATTTTCATCAATCTTTTTAATAAGCCCTTGAACAAGTTTTTGAGGATTAAGCAATACTCCACCGTGAGTTTTGATAGCATATTTATAAAAACTTGTTCCTAACAATAAATTTAACTCATCTTCATGTAATTCTTTAAAAGGAACACCAGCAGTGCGTAACAGTTTTCCAAATCGTTCTAGCTTATAAAATTCTCTTTTATTTGCAGATGCATGAAATTTACCATCTTCTGACCAATCACAGTTAATTTCATTCTCTTTAATAATAGTTCTTAATTCAGACATACCTACTAAATTCAAAGCATATTTTTTCTTATAATCTTTTAAGTTGGAAATTGATGTCGAACCATTATTGAGAGTTGAATCTACTAGAAAACCTGAGTTACGAGAACTTGAACCCTGCCCTATTCTTCCAGCATCAACAATCGTAATTTTATGATTTACTTTGTATTTTTTTAATTGGTTTAATGCTGACAACCCAGTTAAACCACAACCTACAATAAGCCAATCCGTATTAAAGTCTGAGTTTAATTTAGGATATTTTTTTCTATCTACAATTTTTTTTGGATTTAACTCCCATCCAAAATTTTGCAATTTTTCCATTTTAAACTAAACTCTTTTTTATTACTTATAATTAGTATCTTAATAAGACTTTAAAATAGAATAAAATATGTGGAAGGTAAATTATCATATAGATTTTAATTTAATTGATGGACAGAAAATCACAAAAAACAATTCATTGATTATTAAAAATCTTAAAATTACTTCTGCATCTGAAGCAGAAAAATATGTTTTGAAGAAATATAAATATGGTTTTCAACCAATGGTAAATAAAGATGATATTTTTATACCTATAAAAAATGAAAAATTTATAATAGACTGCATAAAAAAAATAAGTTGAATTTTAATATGAATAATAAAAACCCCAGCAAAGCTTTTAGAGAGCTTTTGAAACAAAAAAAACCTCTTCAAATAGTTGGCTGTATAAATGCTTACTGTGCAGTTATGGCTGAAAAAGTAGGCCATAAATCTATTTATTTATCAGGAGCAGGTGTTGCTAATGCATCATTTGGAATTCCAGATCTAGGCATTACTAGTCTTGGTGATGTGGTCGAAGACTCTAAAAGAATAACAAGCGTAACAAACGTCCCCCTACTTGTTGATATAGATACTGGGTGGGGAGGTGCGTTTAATATTTCCAGGACTGTAAAAGAACTCTCTAGAGCAAATGTTGCTGCTATTCATATTGAAGACCAGGTAGGACAAAAAAGGTGTGGACATAGACCAAATAAAGAGATGGTCTCAACGTTAGAAATGGTTGATAGAATCAAAGCTTGTGTAGATGCAAGAGAGGACGAAAGCTTTTTTATTATGGCTAGAACTGACGCATTTGCGAGTGAAGGGATGGCAAGCTCAATAGATAGATCAATGGCATACATAGAAGCGGGGGCAGACGGAATATTTGCAGAAGCAATGACAAATATAGATCATTACAAAGAGTTTAAAGATAAAATCAGTGTTCCTATACTAGCTAATATGACTGAGTTTGGTAGAACACCATTAAGTGATCTAGAACAGCTTGCTTCAGTTGGCGTTGATATGGTTCTCTATCCATTAAGTGCATTTCGAGCTATGAGTAAAGCTGCTTTGAATATTTATGAGACTCTTATTTCAGAAGGTCATCAAAAAAATGCTTTGGATCAAATGCAAACTCGAGAAGAATTGTATGATTTTCTAAATTATAATTCTTATGAAGAAAAGCTTGATGAACTTTTTAAAAAAAAGAATACATTTTGACCAGTACAAAGTATTCAAATCTTTAATTGACTTTCAACTAGTCTTGACCAAAAGGTTGCTCCAATAATTAGAGCCTCATCATTAAAATCATAGTTTGATGAATGAAGAGGTTGTGAATTAATTCCCTCAGTACCATTCCCCATTAAAATAAAGCAGCTTGGTTTTATTTTTGAAAACTGAGAAAAATCTTCTGAAAACGTCATTGCTGTTCGGTCAGGAATTACTTTTAAACCTAAAATTTCTGCAACTGAAATTGACTTTAAAAGAGGTATTTTAGAATTGAACGTCTCAATAAATTCATTATTAAAACTAATATCAATTTTAACATTATGAAGTTTTGAAGCTCCATTACAAATTTGCTTTAAATGCTTCTGGATATCTAGTCTGTCTTTAGAATTGAAAGCCCTAAAGTCTCCTTTTAAAATAGTATTACCAGGCAATATATTTCTTGATCCATCTGAATTAAATTCTGTCACTGAAATAACAGATCCTGTTCCAGGCTTTAATTTTCTTGATACAATTGTTTGAATAGACATTACTAGATCTGATCCAACTAAAATACTGTCTACTCCTAAATGGGGCATTGAGGAGTGGCCTCCTTTAGCTAATATATTTATTTCAAAAAGGGTTTCACTTGCACAAATTACTCCTTCACGAGAGGAAATCTCTCCTAAAGGCGATCCTGGCAAATTATGCATTCCATATATTTCTTGAGTTGGACAAAGTTTTAAAAGCCCGTCATCTAGCATAGCCTTAGCACCAAGACCATGCTCTTCATTTGGTTGAAAAACAAAGTAAACCGTTCCTGAGAAAGTATTTTTTTTTGATAAATATTTTGCAGCCCCCAATAACATAGTTGTATGACCATCATGACCACACGCATGCATAACTCCAGGATTTTGAGAAATATAATCATGATTACTTGTTTCTTGAATTGGGAGAGCGTCCATGTCAGCTCTTAGCATTATTCTTTTAGTGCCATTTCCTTTTTTTAGAACGCCAACTACTCCTGTTTTACCAATATTAGAATAAACATCTAAGCCCATATCTTTTAACTCATTATATATTTTTTTTGATGTTCGTATCTCTTTAAAACCTAATTCTGGGTTTTTGTGTAAATCTTGGCGAAAAGTTTTTAGCTCTTCAGCTAAATAACTTAGATTATCTATTGAGGCGAACATTGCTTATCCTTTAATTATAATTTCATTTAAAGTATTGGGATAAGGTGTCAAACATTCATAACCATCATCTGTAACTATAAAGCTATCTCCAACTTGTACCCTAAATGTTGAATCAAGTGTTATTGAACCATCAATAGCTAAAACCATACCTGGTTTAATTATAGTTTTATCACCATATACAATCTCAGGTTTTTCTAAATAACTATACCCAGTAGCCCTTCCACATCTAAAAGGATAATCAAAACCAGCTTCAGAAATAACTTTTGCATATGCTTTATGGATATCTTCCGCGACCACACCTGGTTTAAGTAAAGAAAGGGCTTTCGACTGACTTTGAATTGCTAATTCATATATTTTTTTATGATTTGAATTGTTAATTTCCCCTATCCAAAATGTACGATCAAAACCAAGTTTAAATCTGTTGAAATTTGTCATCCCACAAAAACATAAAAATACCGGATCACCAAATTTCATTTTTTTTGTTGATGCTCTATGATGTGGCATAGAGATATTTTCCCCTGACGACATTATCTGAAGGAAATGTGTATTCGGAGACATATTCATATCTTTATAGTGCTTTTTTAATAGTTGGGCAGCAACTCTGGTTCCAGCAGCTGAAGTTGCCAATGCTACTTCATATTCTTCAACACCTTCTGAAATTGCTTCCTTACCAGCATCCATCATTGCAATTGCAACTTGCCCAGCGTGACGGGCCAAATTTAATTCCTCTTCAGACTTTATCATTCTTATATCTGAGATTATAGGACTGATATCCACAATATCCCGATTAATTAGATATTCTTTTATGTAGTTTTGAATTAAAGGAGGCATCAGATTTTTTTCAAAAGCAATTGAAGAGTTTTTATTTAAAGCACTTGGTAAATGGGTTCTCCATTCATCATCATTACCATCATTCCAAAAACTTAATTTTTCAACATTAGCCGATATGTTAGCCATATGCCTTTCCATTTCAGGAGTTATCAAATGGCTCCCACTTTTATTTGAAACTAGTAAAATAGTTGGCCTGCCAAAATCCATGTGTAAATAGTCATAGTAACCAGTAAAATAATAGATCGAATCTTCATCCGTTATAATAGCTAAATCTACATTATTAAAATCAAGTTTAGATTTTAAAATTTCCATTCTTTTCTTAAAAGTTTTTTCCACAATTAACTTCCTATAATGTGAACTAAAATAACTCTATTTTTTTTGATTTCTCTATGCTCAAATAAATAAATTCCTTGCCAAATACCAAGTTCCATTTCTCTATTGATTATACTGAGCGTTAAATTAGTATTTGTAAGAACTGACTTAATATGAGCAGGCATATCATCACGGCCTTCAGAAGAATGCCTATAATTTCCATTCATGGGCACTAGATCTTTAAAAAAAGTTTCAATGTCTTCTAAAACTTCAGGGTCAGCATTTTCTTGAATTATTAAAGAGGCAGTTGTATTTAAAATAGTTAAGTTTATGATTCCATTTGTTATATCAGATTTAAA
Source organism: Puniceispirillales bacterium (SeqCode) (assembly GCA_045565515.1). GTDB lineage: Bacteria > Pseudomonadota > Alphaproteobacteria > Puniceispirillales. The sequence continues at coordinate 144,053 of JBJLFF010000018.1, read as the reverse complement.
AACAGCTTCCTTTATAAATTGAGTAATATTTTGAATTTTTAATCCAAACGATGATATTTCAATTTTATTTGTATACTGTTTCATAATCAGATTTTTAAAAAAAGAATTTTGTCTTTTTGTTTTTTAAATATTGTATAACTATACTTAACTGAAAAATATTATTACTATCAACTTTTAAAATTTTAAGATGATTGACCTTTTACCAGTAGATGTTTCAATTTTTGGCTTGATTGGATGCGCACTAACAATTGCTTTAGGAGGTTTTCTAAGGGGCTTCTTAGGTTTTGGTGCTGCCCTTTTAATGGTACCTATATTATCTAGTATACTTACACCTGCAGTTGGACTTGTAATAATGTATTTAGTTGAAGTTCCTACGGTATTATACTTAATGCCACCAGCATTAAAAAAAGGTAACGTTAAAATTGTTTTTCCCATGATATTAGCACTTATGGTCACAATACCAATTGGGTTTTATTTTGTGGTTTCATTAAACCCTGAAACTATAAGAATAGTTATTTCAGTTATGGTAATTTTAATGGTTGCTCTTCTAGCTAGTGGTTGGAAACCTAAAGGTGATATTAATTTAACTACTATGATTATGGGTGGAGGTTTTTCTGGTTTAGTCAATGGTGCAGCTGGGGTAGGAGGACCACCTTTTGTAACTGTTTTAATGGCTAGAAATGATGATGCTGAAATCACTAGATCAAACATCATAATTACTATGGGATGCATGTCACTACTTACAACTTTAACACAGTTTTTCTATGGAATGATGACAATAAATTTAGTAATCGTAAGCGCATTTGCCTTTCCAATTTATATTGGGTTTACATGGTTAGGTGCTAGATATTTTAATAAATCAGGTAGTGGTTATTTTAGAAAGGCAGCATTATTTATGTTAATCTTAATTGCTTTAATAACAATTATTATTAATATTTAATATACTAACAGTATGAATTTTACTTTAAAATGAATGATAAATTAGCAATTGAAAATCTACTGCCCTGTGTGAAGGAAGCTGGCAGGAGAATTATTGAGATCTATAATTTTAATCCAAATACAGAAATTAAGAAAGATGGTAGCCCTGTAACTATTGCTGATAAAGCTGCAGAAATAATTCTGCTTACAAAAATTAAAGAACTTCATCCTGATATTCCAATAGTATCTGAAGAGAATCCAGATAGTCATTCTTTAAAACCGCCAAGAGAGTTTTTTCTAGTTGACCCTCTAGATGGAACAAAGGAATTTTTAAAACGTGATGGAAAGGGGTCTTTTACAGTAAATGTAGCATTCATAAAAGATAGAAGTCCTGTTTTTGGAATTGTTTATGCACCAGCTTTGAATAGACTTTTTTACGCTAGCGAAAGTATTGGGGCATTTGAAGAGGATAAAAATGGTTTAAAAAAGATTAAAATTAGAAAATCTATTAAAGATTGTATTGTAGCTGTTGCAAGTTCTTCTCATCGAGATCAAGAAACAATTGATTGGTTAGAAAAAAATCATGTTTTAGAAACCATTTCTATTGGATCTTCTTTAAAATTCTGCTTAGTAGCAAGTGGTGAAGCAGATGTATACCCAAGATTTGGCCCTACAATGGAATGGGATACCGCAGCAGGGGATGCAATTTTAAGATTTGCTGGAGGTAATGTTGAAAATATAGATGGAACAAATTTTAAATATGGAAAAAAAGAGTTTAGAAATACTCCATTTATTGCAAAGGGAGACTTTTAGATTTTTCAAAAGAGTTTAAATAAATGACCTGAAGATCTTTTTCTTTTTCGTGAATAATTTCAACAATAAGCTTATTATTTTTTTCATTGGGTGAATAAATCACTCCAGTTTTTGCATTATATTTGATCCAATTTTTTCTCTCTAACTGGATAACTCTTCTTCTAACAGTCTCTAAAGGTATTCCAGATAATTCACTTAATAAGGTTAGTGTAAGTTTTTTTGAAGAAAAGTTTTCACCAAAAGAATTATTCCAATAATCTAACACTTTAATATATTCAACATCTTGGTTGTTTAAATTGTCACTTAAAAGAGATGTTAGATGATGCCAACAAACAATTTGTATTATGCAACTATCGACTGGACCTCCTAGCAATTTATTAATTAAACTTTGTCTAAAAACAACTATTTGAAGAAAAGATAAGTGAATTGCTGAAAAATTTTTATCAATAAATTCTTTAGTAACTTTCATTTTATTTCACAAAAAAAATTACAATCTTACAAATTTAAAAAAAAATGTCTATATTCTTATCATTAAATAAATTTTTAAATTTTGGAAACATTTATTTCAGAATATGCAAGCAATTGGAAGTGACGATAATTTATTAATTTTATCAGGTGCTATAAACTATCTTAAGATAAGAAAACGCTTTGCTATAGCAACAGTTGTAGATACTTGGGGCAGTTCACCTAGACCAATAGGCAGTCAAATGCTAGTTACAGATTCAAGCGAAATAATTGGCTCTGTATCCGGCGGATGCATAGAAAGTGCGGTTATAGAGGAATCATTTCAAATAATGAAAGGGGCTTCTCCAAAAAAATTAAATTTTAATGTAAGTAATGAAAGAGCATGGAAGTTGGCTTAACTTGTGGTGGAAAAGTCTCTGTTTACATTGAAACTGACGAAATCAAGTCAGAAATATATGAAAATATGATGAATGCAATTCAGAGTAGAAAATTTTTTACTATTATAAAAGACTTAACTCGCCATAATAATTTCTTATATTTCGGCTCTTCACAAAAAATTTCTAATCCTGAAATAAAAAAATTTGTAAGTACTATAGAACATAAGAATTTGACAACTGGAATGTTCGAGGACGGCAAATGGTTCATTCAATCATATACTCCAAAACCTAAAATTATTATAATTGGTGCTGTTCATATTGCACAACATTTAGAAAAAATGTGTGATGCATGCGGGTTTTCTATTGAAATCATAGACCCCAGAGATACTTTTGCATCAAAAAAAAGATTTAAGATTGGGAAATTAATAAATCAATGGCCTGATGATTATTTTAATAAAAACTCAATTGATAATAGAACTGCTATAGTAACATTAACGCATGATCCTAAATTAGATGATCCAGCATTATTTCATGCCTTAAAGAGCAATGCTTTTTATATCGGATGCTTAGGCAGTAAAAAGACACACTCTATTAGAGTTGAAAGATTAAGAAAGTTTGGTTTTAAACCTAATGAAATTCAAAAAATAAATGGGCCTGTCGGTTTAAGCATTAATGCTAAAAGTCCAGCTGAAATTGCTGTTTCAATAATTTCTCAAATTATTCAAATAAAAAACAATATGAAACATTTATAGTTTTAGATTTATCATGACCGATGCTATAGTTTTAGCAGCTGGAAAATCAATTAGGTTTGGCGCTGCAAATAAATTATTAACAAATGTATACTCAAAGCCACTAATACTTCATGTCATTAATGCAATTTGCAAATCAGAAATAGAAAATATTTATGTTATAAGTGGCAGTGATCACAAAAAAATAAATGAAATTTTAAACAAATCTAGAGTTAAGGTTATTAAAAATAATAACCGAAATGATGGTATTAATTCTTCAATATCATTTGGTATTAAAAATTTAGATAAGAGAAGCTCTTCAGTTATGATTTGTCTTGCTGACATGCCTTTATTGAGAACCGAAGACTATAATAGCATATTAAATTTTGAAAAAAATAAAGGAAACGCATCTAGTATCATTGTTCCATTTAATGATGGAAGAAGAGGAAATCCAGTAATATTTGGACGTCACTTTTATAATGAACTATTATTGTTAAAAGGAGATGAGGGAGGCAAAAAAATTATTGATAAAAATAAGATGAATGTATTAAAATTTTCAAGTAAATCAAAAGGGTATTTTTTTGATGTAGATATTCAAAGTGATATTTTAAAATTGAATTCGCAATAAATATTATATTTATTTTTTATAATTCATTGCATTTTTATTCCATTGATCATTATTTGATAAAACTTCCTTAGCACCATATTCAACAGCATTTTTATTCCATTGGTCTTTTGATTGTTTTTTAGTTTTATTAATTGTTTTATCTTTATCTATTTTTTTGTTAGGATCATAATTTAGAGCGTTTTTATTCCATTGGTCCTGTGAAATAGCTTTACCTTTTTCTCCATATCCAAGAGCATTTTTATTCCACTTTTGATCACCCATTGCATTCACCTATAATTTTGAAGTTCAATTCCATAAGATATTTATACCATTAATTAGTTATTATTAAAATGACGTCCTACAGTTATATTGTTAAATCCTAGCTTTTGATTGATTTCATCTAATGCATTTTCTAGTTTATTTTTTTTTTGGTTCTTCATATCTTCTAATTGAAGTTCATAATTTTCATTATTTTCTTTAACAAAATTAGATACACCAATACCTATAAGTCTATAATCTATTAATTTTTTAAGTTCTTCCTCTAATAATATCTCAGACTCAGAGTATAAATGGTGCGCCATTTGAAAAAAATTGTTTGATGAAATTGACCTTGTTACAAGTTTAAAATTTGTTGTTTTTAATTTTAGGGTAAGTGTTTTACCGTAAAGATTTTTTTCCTTAAGTCTTAAAGATAATTTTAAACAAAGAAGGTGGAGTTCATTTTTTATTTGTTCAATATTTTTTTTATTTGAAAATGTTGTCTCAACAGAGATACTTTTCACATCACTTTTGCTTATAACAGGTCTATCATCAATACCTTTTGAAATATTAAGAATTTTTTCAGTATTATTTCCTAAAATTTTTTTTATTTTTTCAATCGATGATGTTCTTAAATCTTTACATAAGTAAATATTTTCAGCATTTAATTTCTTTACTGTAGATTTGCCCAAACCAAAAATAATTGAAATGGGCTTTTCTTCTAACCATTTCTCTGCTTCCTCTTTACCAAGAGCAAAAAAAACCGTTGGGCTTATTTTGCTCAGATGCCAATTTTGCCATTGATTTGTTATATGACAAACCAATTGAAACAGTGATACCTATTTCTTGAATAACCTCTTTTTGTATTTTCAACATTGATACAACAGGTATACATTTATGAAGTTTTTCAGTACCAGATAAATCAAGAAAAGCCTCATCTATCGAAATTGGTTGAATAATTGGCGTAACCTTTTCCATTATGGATCTTATTTGTTTACTGATATTTAAGTAATGACTCATTCTTGGTTTTATAGTTAGTAGTTCAGGACAAAGTTGTTTAGCCTTAAAAATAGGCATTGCTGACTTAATCCCAAATTTTCTAGCTTCATAACATGCTGCTGCCACAACTCCTCTCTCACTACCTCCTACCACAACTGGCTTATCTTTAATTTTTTGATTATCTCTTTTCTCAACTGAAGCATAAAAAGAATCACAATCTAAATGAGCAATATTTAAATTATTTAATTCTTTATGACTAATTATTTTATTAGAATTACATTGTAAACACTGTAGTGGAAATCTATCACTTTCCCACTTTAGAAAACAATTTGGACATATATTAGTCAATTTCATCATGTGTTTTATAAATTATAATTTTATATAAAATGTATATACCGGAATATAAAATATCTATATATTTTTAAAATATCATGAATGTTACTGCCTTAAATTCTCCTAGCTTTAGATTATATTTATTTGGAAGTTTTATAGCACTTAATGGTTTATGGGTTCAGAGAGTAATTATTGGTTGGCTTGCTTGGGAATTGACTGGCTCTCCAGCTTTTGTAGGACTTGCAGCTTTTCTTAGTTTAGCACCAACAATTATAAGTGGACCAATTTTTGGTGTAATAATTGATAGAACAAATATTAGAATTGCATTTTTCCTTTCTTACAGTGGAATGATAATTTGTTCTATTCTTCTATTTTCTTTAATAAAAACTGAACTATTAAACAACAACTCGTTATTAGTTATTTGCTTGTTTATTGGGTTTATAGCTTCTGCAGCACATCCAATCAGAATGTCCTTAGCTCCAAGGCTAGTGGATGACATCCACCTCCCATCAATGGTTATTCTAACTGCTGTTAATTTTAATACTTCGAGGTTAATTGGACCTGCTGTAGGGGGAATTCTTATTCAAACTTTTGATGTAAGTGGTGCAATACTCTGCTCAATTTTTTCTTTTATTCCAGTCATGCTGTTTATTACAATAATTAAACCCAGAAATATTGAAATTGATAGAAATAGCAAAACACTCATCTCATCTTTTATTGAGGGAATAAAGTTAATACTATCGAATAAGATAATTAAAATTGCAATTATTTTAAGTGGTATCACTTCTTTTATTGGAAGAGGAATTTTAGAAACATTACCTTTAATCTCTGAAGGAGTTTTCCAAAAAGGTCCCTCAGGATTAGGACTGATAACTGCAACTGCAGGCGCTGGTGCGCTTTTTTCTTCAATAACAAAAGCTCTTGGAAAGTCAGAAGTAGTAGGCACAAACATCCCAGTAAAAAGTTTTTTAATAGCACTTATGATACCATTAATAGTTTTAACCCTAGGGTATGTGAATGAATTCAAAATTACTTTATTTTTAATTTTTATTTTAGGATTCCTAGTAACTACTATTGGAATTTCTATACAATCAAAAATTCAACTTGAGCTTAGTGATACTTTTAGAGGCAGAGTAATGAGTGTTTGGGTGATGATAAATATGGGCTCTGCAGCTCTTGGAACAATAATATTTGGTTTTGTAAGTGACTACCTAACTATACAAATGACACAGGTTGTATTTGGTTATATCTTTATAATTTTGATTGTATTTTTAATCTCAATTAATAAAATGACCTCAAGTTCTTCAATTGTATCAAAGTGAATTAATTAAAATGAAAAAAAAAGAGACTGTTCGTGATGTGTCAATACCCAAAAATTGGGACAGGAGAGGTTTACCAAGTTGGGCGTATCACAATGAAAATTTACTAAAAATTGAAGAAGAAGAGCTTTTTCATAAACACTGGCAATTAATTTGTCATCAATCTGATTTAAATTCTGTAGGTGATTTTATTACATTTGATATTTGTAAAGAAAGAATATTAATTGTTAGAGACAAGCATAATAAAATTAATGCCTTTTTTAATCTATGTAGACATAGAGGGTCTAGAGTTGTAGCTGATAAACAAGGGACTTGCACTTCAATAGTATGCCCTTTTCATGGTTGGGTGTACAATTTAGATGGCTCTTTACGAGGAGTTTCAAAACCAAGCTCATTTCCTTCTATAGACAAAAAAAAGTTCGGTCTAAAAAAAATAGAATGTGAAATATGGAAAGGATTTGTCTTTATTAGGTTAAATAAAGGCCCTCAACCCTCTGTTAAAAATCTGATGTCACCTTTTTCAGAAGAACTTGCATTCTATAAAATTGATGAAATGGTCCCGTCTGATAAGATTTGGTCCCAGTTCTCAGAAGTTAATTGGAAGTCAGTTAGAGACGTAGATAATGAGGGCTATCACGTTCCAATGGCACATCCATCATTACAAGATTTATATGGTAAAGATTATTATGATGAGCCATTTGTAAATGGTACCAGTAAAACCCATGCTTCTTTTAGTGGCCAAAATGGTAGAAACTGGAGTGTCAGGAACTATAAAAAGTTTACATCGCCTGCCGAACATATTCCCAAAAATTTACATAAGTCTTGGAATTACTACGGTATATTTCCTAACTGTGTGATTGCTGTAACTCCAGAAATTGTACAATTTTACCAAGAGTTTCCCATTTCAACCCATAAAACTTTACTTAGAGGTGGAATTTATCGTCACAAAATTGAAAGTAGAGAACAAAGAGTAGCGCGCTATCTAGGTAATAGAATTGATAACCATGCAATAGATGAAGATGTTCAACTTACAATTTGGTCAAACGAGTCTATGGATTCTAAAGCCTTTGACGACTTCTACTTATCAGATTTAGAATATGGAGTGAAATCACACCACGATCACCTAAGAAAAATTATACCTGTTCTTAATTCTCAGAAAGAACCAAAAGATGATTCTATTTTTGAGTTAAACAAAAAAATGATGAATAAAAATTGATGTTTATTTTCTTAAGTTTGCTATCTGTATATTAATAATTGAAATAATTACTATTAACTTATAATATTTTTGGAGCAAAGTAACGAATAAGGATGATTTTCTAAATAATAAAATGAATTAGAAAATTAGCATTCTAACAAAGTTAGGGGGGAACTTTGATATTTGCAATGAAACCTGAAACTAAGAAGGGATGGCGTTTATTATCCGCACCCTTTATATTCAGCATTTTGCTATTAGCTGCTCCAATAACTATGATGTTTTTGTTAAGCTTTTGGACACAAGACTATCTTGTTTTGGACAGGACCTTCACTCTGAAAAATTATATTGAGGCAGCCACTCAACCGGTTTATCAATTACTTTTTACAAGATCACTTTTAATTTCTTTAACAGCAACATTTTTTACTGTGCTTTTGGCATTCCCCATGGCTTATTTTATTTCATTCCATGGAGGAAATAGAAAAGCCCTATGGCTTTTCTTAATCACAATTCCATTTTGGACAAGTTATTTAATAAGGATGTTTTTATGGAAAGTTATTTTAGGTTATAATGGAGTTTTAAATTCATTATTACTGTGGCTAGAAATGATAACTGAGCCAGTAACTTTTCTTCTATATAATGCAAATGCTGTTGTGATTGCACTTACCCATGGTTGGGCTCCTTTTGCTATTTTGCCCATTTTTGTTTCTTTAGAAAAAATAGACCGCTCTCTACTTGAGGCAAGCAAAGATTTAGGAGATAATTCAGTCCAACAATTTTTTCGGGTTATTCTTCCTTTATCTGCTCCAGGAGTAATAGGAGCAGCATTAATTATTTTTATACCAACTGTTGGTGACTATATAACTCCAAAATTAGTTGGGGGAACTGACGGGTTAATGATAGCCAATATGATACAAGTACAGTTTTCAAAAGCTAATAATGCTCCACTTGCTGCAGCTTTATCCATGTCTTCACTAATGATTGTATCATTTATAGCAATTGTATTTGTTCTATTTAATAGAAAATATTTGAGGAGATATTAAAATATCAAAATCTTCAAAATATTTAAAAATTTTTGCATACACTTATCTAGTTTTTTTATATGCTCCTGCTTTGCTTTTACCTATTTTTTCATTCAATAAAAGTCAAATAATAGCTTTTCCTTTGACTGGTTTTTCACTTCAATGGTTTGAAACCCTTTTATACCAGGATACATTGCATGAAGCTCTGAAAAATTCTTTGATTGTCGCCATTTCGTCTTGCACTTTAGCAACAATTTTAGGAACACTTGCGTCTCGATCAGCAACTAGATATGATTTTAAGGGCAAGCAAATATCTTTAACTTTTATACTTGCACCTCTAATTTTACCTGAAATAATTGTTGGTGTTTCTCTTTTAATAGTTCTTATCCAACTTGGACTTTCACTAAATATCTGGAGCGTTATTCTCGGACATACGCTTCTGATAATGCCTTTTTCGATAATTATAATGAATTCAGCTTTTAATAACCTAGATGTAAGTTTAGAGGAAGCATCTATGGATCTAGGTGAAAATCGTTTTGGAACATTTTACAGGGTTATTTTGCCTTTAGTTTTTCCAGGAATAATTGCTAGCTTATTAATAGGCTTCACATTGTCTCTGGATGAATTTATTATTGCTTTTTTTCTTACTGGTACTGATACGACATTGCCAGTCTATATTTGGTCACAATTCAGATTCCCAAAAAAGTTGCCTACTACCATGGCTTTAGGGACTATACTAATTTTTGTTTCTCTTATTTTATTATCAATAAGTGAATATTATAGAAGAAGAACCTATTCTAAAGATTTTCTATTAAGTACCGAAAAAGAACCAACAAAACCTATCAAAATTAATAAGGATTAATAAAATGAGTAATCAGGTTCAAGTTAAAGATGTAATCAAAAATTTTGACCAAGTAAGGGCTGTCGATGGTGTTTCATTAGAAATAGAACAAGGGCAATTTTTTTCACTTCTTGGACCATCTGGTTGTGGGAAAACAACTCTCTTAAGACTTATTGCTGGATTTGAAGTTCCAAACTCTGGAGATATTCTAATTGATAGTAAGTCTATGGACGGTGTTGATCCTAACTTAAGACCTACTAACATGGTTTTTCAAAATTATGCAATTTTTCCACATCTTAATGTTGAACAAAATGTTGCTTATGGTCTTAGAAAGAAAAAGCTAACGAATAGTGAGAGGGCTTCTATGATAAACCAAGCCCTTGATCTCGTTGGTTTATCTGGCTTAAACGAGAGGTCATCAAATGCTTTATCTGGTGGTCAAAAGCAAAGGGTCGCTTTAGCAAGGGCCTTAATCCTTAAACCAAAGGTACTATTATTAGATGAACCATTATCTGCTTTAGATAAGAAACTTCGAGAGCAGATGCAATCTGAACTTCGCCACCTTCAAAAAGCTGTTGGTATTACGTTTATCTTAGTAACACACGATCAAGAAGAAGCACTTACGATGAGCGATAAGGTTGCAGTGATGTTTGATGGAAAAGTAGAGCAAGTTGCATCTCCTAGAGATTTATACGAAAGGCCTTCCACACAAAGAGTTGCATCTTTTATTGGAGCAATGAATTTTATTGAATGTAAAGTTTTGGAAAAGGGTAAAAACTTAAAAATTCGAGACTCAGTTTTAGGGAGTTTTGATTTATCAAAAGAACAAGTTTCTGGAGTATCATCTAATAATTCGATTACTATTGGTATAAGGCCAGAAATGATATCGATATTACCAAAAGGGTCAAAAATAAAAAATTCTATTTCAGGAAAAGTTTCAGATATTTCATACTTTGGTGAAACAACATACTATAAAATTAAATGCGATATTGATTCTAAAATTTTCAGTATATCAGCACAAAATTCGTTTGGGCATATTGATTATAGTATTGGAGAAAAGATAGAATTTAAAATTGATTTAAAAAGTATTGTCGGTTTTTTAAAATAATATCAGAGGTAATTTTTATTACCTCTGATATAAAATCATGTATTGAAACTAATTTTTAAAATCCAGTTTTAATCAGTTCCCATTCCTTGATCATTCTTTCACGAAGAGCTGGATCAGTTGGTGATTGCCAAAGAGTATTCTTTGAATAACTTTCTAAAGAACCAAAACCATTTTCTTCACCAATGGCATCCATTACTTTACCATTAGAATGGCCATATCCCCATTCTGTAAGAATATATTCAGCAGAACTGTCTGCTAACCACGCATCAATAAAATCATAAGCCTTTTGTTCTGAGCCAGGAGCATCTTTCATCATTGTATATCCACAAACCCACGTAGAAGCACCTTCTTTTGTTTCACGGTTCATAGCAACTGGAAGTCCATCCCAACCGAGCGTAGCAGCAACTTCATTCCATGTCCATTCTAATAGAATTTCACCACTTTTCATAAGTTCAGAGCCTTCAGCTCCATCTGCATGATAAGTCCTAACATTTTTATGTACATCTCTTAAAAAAGCTGCAGCTTTTTTAAAATCCGCATCTGTTGCCTTGTTCCAATCTTTAACACCTACAGCAAGAAAACCAAGAGCAAATGCATCATCTACATTATCTACTAAAGAAACTCTATCTTTAAATTTTGGGTCAGCTAAAACATAAAGAGATGATGCTTCTTCTGCAGTTACTTTTTCAGTATTATAGGTTAATGCACTTGAGCCCCAATCAATAGGAATAGCCCACTGCTGACCATCAACATTCCATCCTTCCATATTGGCAAAATTTTTCATAACTTTATCCCAATTTGATAGACGTGAAGTGTCAATAGGAACAATAATTCCTGCATTTCTCCATTTAACAACTGATTGAGAGCATGGGTGTCCTAAGTCTGCTCTAAATCCCGCTCTTACCTTTTGGAAAGCTTCCTCTTCATCAGAAAAGAAAGAGTATGTAGGGCTATCTCCATATTTTTCAATATATGCTTGAAAAAACCCTGGGTCTTCATATCCTCCCCAATCAAAAACAACTAATTCACTATCAGCTGCATTTGCACTAAGAGACAAACTAATTGCTAAAGATAGTCCTACGAAAGGACTAATTAATAAATTCTTTAATAGTCTCATTATTTCCTCCGTTAAATACTTTTATTTGATATTATTTCACGATATAAGAAATATTTTCAAGTGTTTCTTATTAAAACATAACATTAATGTTATTCTATGAAATTATTTAAATAAGTAATAAAGTGCTGAGATATGTCTAATAGAAATAAGTTTGATGCAATAATTATTGGTGCTGGCCATAACGGATTGGTAAATGCATGTTATTTGCAAAAAGCTGGCTTAAATGTTCTTGTTTTAGAAAAAAATGATTGGATAGGAGGAGCTGCTGTTAGCCGAGAGCTAACTCCAGAAATTTTATATTCAAACTGTTCTTATGTTTGTAGCCTTTTTAGACCAGAAATAATGCGTGATCTCGAACTCCCTAAACATGGACTCCAAATTATTGGCATTGAAGGTGGTGCTGTATTTACAAAAGACGGTGGATATCTAGCTTCATACAGAAACCACCACTCTAAACGACGAGAAATGGCAAGATTTAGCGCAAAAGACAGTGAAGCATATGAGAGGTATTCTAGGGATGTTACTAGACAGTGTAGATTTATTCAGCCATTGTTAATGAGAACTGCTCCTGACCCTGCAAGTTTTAAAATTAGAGATATTTCAGAAGTTTTTTACTTAATAAAACAATTCAACAATCTTACACCTGATCAAATGGCTGAAACTATAAGATTTTGGACAATGTCTATTTCTGACTATTTAGACGGGTATTTTGAAAATGATGTTATAAAAGCTTCTTTAGCAGTCTCAGGAATTATTGGAACAGCGTTAGGTCCTATGTCACCAGGATCAGCATATGTTCTCTTACATCACTACATGGGAGAAGTTGATGGATCAATAGGTTCATGGGGATATGCAAGAGGTGGAATGGGCGCTATTACGCAGGCTCTTACATCTTCATTTAAATCCTATGGTGGGTCAATAATAACAGAGGCAGAAGTTTCGAAAGTTTTAATTAAAAATAACAAGGCACATGGAGTTGTTTTAAAAAATGGTGATGAACACTATTCATCTATTGTTATATCGAACGCCGATGTTAAAAGAACTTTTTTAAGGTTGGTAGACGAACATGAATTACCAGAAGCATTCATAAAAAAAGTTAGAAATTTTAAAATTAGAGGATCTTCAGGAAAAGTTAATATTGGTTTAGATAGCATGCCAGAATTTCCTGCAGTACCTAAAAATGATCCTTGTCTAAAAGGAGATATTCATTTTACTGACAGTATAGAAAGAATGGAAAGAGCTTATGATGATTGGAAAAGTGGTACTTGGTCTAAAGATCCTTTCCTTGATATGATGATACCTACTGCAACTGACCCTACCATGGCCCCTCCAGGAAAACATTTTATGAGCTGTTTTGTTCAGTATTGTCCCCCAAAAATTTATGGCAAAAATTGGACAAATGAAAATAAAGAAAATTTTGGTGAAACAGTTATTAGACAAATAGAAGAATATTCTCCAGGTTTTAGAGAAAAAATTATTCATATGGAAATAAGAACACCAAAAGAATTAGAAGATGAAGTTGGTTTAACAGAAGGAAATATTTTTCAAGGTGAACTAACTTTTGATCAACTTCTTTTTAATAGGCCAATACCCGGCTATGCTCAATATAAAAGCCCTTTGAAAGGGCTTTATATATGTGGTTCCTCAACACATCCAGGTGGTGGTGTGATGGGAGCTCCCGGAAGAAATGCAGCCCTAGAGATATTAAAAGATCTTAATAAAGGAACATCTCATGCAAGAAGTGCTTATGAAGTCATTTGATGTAATTGTTGTAGGAGCAGGACATAACGGACTAGCCGCTTCTATTAAGCTAGCTAAAACTGGAAGGAAAGTTTTGTTGTTAGAAACATCTTCAGAACCAGGTGGTTTGGCTGCATCAAAGGAAGTTTTTAATGGCTTTAAAACAGCAACTCTACCTCATATAATTAATCAATTATCTTCAAAAGCAATCAGAGAACTAGATTTATTAAAGTATGGATTAGAGACCAAGAACTACTCAATTCCTACGATATGTATTGACCATTCTGGAAGATACATTCAATTATCAGGAAATTATGGTTCTGAAATAGAAGGTATATCTTCATTAGATCAAAAAAATTGGATCAATCTCAAAAAGAGACTTACCTACCAATCAAGTTTATTAAAACGTTTTATTTATGATTCCCCAATCAATAAAGACAATAATAAACTTTTGCAAAAACTTAAATTTTTGAAAGCTGGAATTGATTTAAGATTAAAAGGAAGAGAGGAGTTTCAAGAATTTTTTAGAATGATACTTATGTGTGTTGCCGATGTTTTAGAAGAAGAAATTAATAATGATCTATTAAAAGGATTATTATCTTTTGATGCAACGCTTGGAATAAATCTAGGGCCAAGATCACCTACATCACTCATGGGTCTTTTATATAAACTGTCAGGTGAAGTAAATGGGGAGCAAAGTTCTCAAATTTTTCCAAAAGGAGGAATAGAAAAATTAGTTGATACCTTTTATAAATCAGCTATTGGGTCTGGCGTCGAAATTATTTTTGGTCAAGAAGTAAAAAATTTAATTATAGAAAATAATAAAATCCAAGGTGTAAAAACAATTAATGGTAAGGAATATAGGGCAAATAAAGTTCTTTCTTCTGTTAGTCCAATAAAAACTTTTTTTGAATTTATTGGACATAAAAAATTAGATACAGGTGTTTTAAGAGAATTAAAATCATTACGGTATAAAGGAAATGTTTCGAAACTAAATTTGGCTCTTGATCAAAAACCAGTTTCAAGTTTTCTGGATAATCAATGCCTTAATTCAAGAATAGTTTATGCTCCTTCAATAAATCATGTTGAGAAAAAATTTAATCCTTCAAAATATAAAGAGCTTCCAGAAGATCCATGCTTTGAAATTTTGTTTCCAAGTATTATCGATGATGATTTGGCCCCAAATAAGATAACTACAGCATCAATAATTATCCAAAACACTCCATATGACCTAAAAGCAGGATGGGAGAAATCTAAGGAATTCTTGTATAATAGTATTTTAACAAGGCTAGACTCTTTATTTCCAGGTTTAAAAAAATCAATTATTGCTTCTCAATTTCTCTCTCCAGTTGATATTGAAAGTCAATTCAATGTTCCAGGAGGGCATTGGCATCATAGTGAATTACAAATTGATAGACTCTATTCTCTTAGACCTATTTTTAAATATTCTAATTACAAAACTTCAATAAAGAATTTATATATTTGTGGTGCAGGCACTCATCCTGGTGGTGGAATAAGTGGTAACCCAGGAATTAATGCAGCTAATCAAATCATAGTAGATGAAAAATAGTATAATTAATTAAATATGAAAAAAGACTTTAATAAAAATAGAAGCAACTTTAATCAGCCTTTGTTGAAAACACCTTTTTACGAGATGATCGCAAGTGAAATGACACAGGGATATTGGGATGATTGGGCAGGTTACAAAGCTGCTAGCATTGTTCAAGACCAAGAATTAGAATATTTTGCTATAAGATCTACTGCTAGTGTTTTTGATATCTCACCACTTATTAAATATAGAATTAAAGGTAAGGATGCTGAAAATTTTCTTAATAAGTTAACTGTAAGAAACGTAAGTCTTCAAAAAATTAATACTGTTCAATATACAATGTGGTGTGATGATAATGGAAGTGTTTTAGATGATGGAACTTTATTTAAATTTGATGTAGATGACTTCAGAATATGTTGCCAAGAAAGAAATCTTCCCTGGCTGATTGATACATCTCTGGGTTTTGATGTTAAAATTATTGAAGAAACCGAAGATATTGCAGGACTATCAATTCAAGGCCCAACATCAGCATCAGTTTTAATAAAAGCAGGTTATAATTTAATTGAAAAACTAAAACCTTTTGAAATGATAGAAACCCAAGATAAATTATTAATTTCTAGAACCGGGTTTACTGGTGATCTTGGATATGAAATTTTTCTTCCTAATAAACTTGCAAAGATTACCTGGGATAAAATTTGGAAAGCTGGAGAAAATTTAGGTATCAAGGCTATTGGTCTTAATGCTTTAAATATAGCAAGAATAGAAACAGGTTTTATAATCGCAAATTCTGACTTTATAACTAGTGAACATGCTTTAAGGAACAATAGAATTAGAAACCCTGATGAAATAGGGATGTCTTGGATGGTAGATATGACAAAACCTTATTTTAATGGCAAAAATGCCTTAATAAAAATAAGGGATAAAAATGAAAGTAAATTTGTTTTTGCAGCTTTAGAAATAGATGGTAAAGAACCTGCTGACGGAGCTATAATCTACTATAATAAGAAACAAGAGGTTGGCATAATAACTGCTGCCACTTGGTCACCAACTGCAAAAAAAAGTATAGCTTTAGCAAGTTTAAAACTTCCATACGGTGACGAAATACAATCTAATCTTTGGGTTGAAATTTATGTCTTAAGGGAACTAGAGTATTATAAAATGATGAAAAAAGTAATTATAGTTAAAGCCCCTTTTGTTAAACTTAAAAGGCGAAATATAACGCCACCTCTTAGCAAATGAAAATAAAGAGCTCTTTAAAAACAAAAGATGATTTTATTCAATATGAATTTTTAAACACTCCTTTAAATATAAAAAAATCTGGTTACACTCGGTATGGAGCAGCAATGTACTTTTATAATAAAGGTCTTATTTCAGAGAATGATTTGGAAATATATAGGGTTTGCTGTAAATTTGATCATTATAACCCTAAAGAATTTTTGTCTAAATAAATATATTAAAATTATAATATTTAATAGATTATTTATTTACAAATTTATTCAGTAACAACCAATTCATAGAAATTCCAATCTGTTTTTTTAGCTATTTTATCATAAAGTGAACGAGCGGTATAGTTATCGTCTTTTGTAATCCAATTAATATATGGCCATCCTTTATCTTCAGCATGTTTCTTTACTCTTTCAATTAGATTAAAACCAATTTTTTTACCTCTAAATTTTTGTGTCACAAACAAATCATCTAAAAAACCTATCTCACAAGAATCTAAAGGACTAGGCATTGAACGGAAGTGTGCAAAACCAACATATTTTCCATTAAACTCAGCAATTACGCCTTTTAATGGATGATCTTTATTATTTAGCCATTTCCAAGTTAATTTAAATTTGTCACTAGGTATCTCAACTTTGTAGTATTGAGCATATTGCAGATAAAGCTCTAGCCAGTTTTCATAATGCTTTGTATTTAGATCATGAATTTTCAAATTTAACATATTAACCTCTGTTTAAAATATATTTATTTTACTTACTTCTATTTCAGCCTTATGATCTCGCCCATAAGCTACTATACCAATAGTTCGTATACTGGATGGTTTAAAATTTTTGCGCATAAAGCTACTAGATTTTTCAAAATCAGAAAATTTCAATTCAACCTCAGTCCATGATGGTGAAGCAAAAAAATTTTTTCCATAATACTGCCATGGTAAAACTGAACCTTTGGTTCTAATATGAATAAAGTATTTTTGATTGTTGCCTCTGACTTTTAATCTTAAACCTTTAAAGTTATCATTTAAACTATTAGACAATTGTGCCCTAAATTGTATAAAACCTCCATTATTTTCAGTAGTCACATCACCAGTCATTCTTGCAAAGTAGATATCATCTTCAGATACAAAATCTAACTTTCCATTTGATCTACCACCCATGACTTGATCAGTAAAAAATTGCCACCGATTTTGAGGATTTGACTTAAAACTTTCCATTGTTGTCTCACCATATACATTTAGTGAAAAAAATAATAAAATAAAAATAATACTAAATTTCATTTAACTCACCCTTAAAGAATTAAAAAATTTCTACGCGCATATTATAGCCGTAATTTGGTAATTATTTTGCCTTCGTTTAATTATATATGATAATTTTAAAATTATAAAAGGATGTTTAAAATGTTTGCATTATTAGTAAGTATGTCAGTTTTTGGAGTAGTAATGACTGATAAAGGTAATGATAACCCAAATTGGGAATATATAGGACCTCAACAATGTATTTCCGGTGAAAAAGAAAGTGGATTTGCGTTTACAATCGGAGATCAAGTTTTTTTTAAACAAAAAAACTTAGATGGAACTATAGGTCCAGTTTGTAGAAATTAAGGTGATAATGGGTACAAAGATAATAAGATACACAAAATTAATTTTAACATTATTATGTTTTTACCCCATTCTCTCTTTTTCGAATGAAAGTTTTTCAGATATTTGTAAATATCAGGAAGAGTTGAAGATAGATGATAAAAAAAAATGCCTTTATAAATGCCAAAAATCAATACGGTTTTTTATGGTCAAACCAAATGAACAATGTTATTCAGATATAAAGTTATTTAACAAAAGAGTTAATTCCAAAAAGTTTAATACTCCCAAATTAAATTTTGGTTTTAGCACTTTGGATGGTGCATCAATTGGTATTGAATTTAAACTAAAATAGTTAATTCATATTAGTTGAATTGAAGATGCTAATGTCAAATTTGTTACAAAATAAAGTTTTTTTAGCTATAATTTCAATGCTTACGGGAATAGTTTTAGTCGACTTTTATAGTGTAATAATCAAATCTTTAGGCAATCAATATTCAACTCCTCAATTAGCTTTCTTTAGAAATTTTTTTGCATTATTACCAGTTGTATTTTTATTATTCATAACAAAAGACTTATCGGATATTTTTAAAGATATTTCAAAAAAATTTCTTTTTTTATGCTTTTTAAGAGGAATAAGCTTTGTTTTTATGCAAATTTTTTTCTATATCGCAGTAATAAATATGAATTTTGCAACAGCCATAACATTAACTTTTTCATCACCAATTTTCATAGTTGTTTTATCAATGCTTCTTTTAAAAGAAAGGATCGGGTTTTTCAGATGGTCTGCGATCTTCATAGGTTTTTCTGGTGTCTTAATTATTATGAACCCAAGAAGTGAATTATTTTCCTTTTTTTCTATTTTTCCTTTGTTAGCAGCATTATGTTGGGCAATTTCTAATATTGTTCTAAAATTTATTCCTGATGATATATCAAGTGTAAAAATAAATTTCTATTCATTAAACT
Organism: Puniceispirillales bacterium (SeqCode); assembly: GCA_045565515.1. GTDB lineage: Bacteria > Pseudomonadota > Alphaproteobacteria > Puniceispirillales. The sequence continues at coordinate 124,907 of JBJLFF010000018.1, read as the reverse complement.
TTTCATATTTAACCTCTATAATTATTCTGCTTCTTACCAATGACTTTTCATCAGTTCAAGGCAGTATTCATTGGTTACTAATGATATTAATTGGTATACTAGGAGGCGTTGCTTCAATTCTTTTTAGCTACGCATACAGAGTGATATCACCTAGTACTCTAGCTCCATTTGAATATCTTGGTATACCATCGTCCTTTGTTTTAGGCTGGTTATTTTTTAATGAGACACCAATAGAGCAACTATTTCCTGGGGTAATTGGAATTGTGTTAGCTGGTTTTATAATTATTTGGCGGGAGAAAAAACTATCAATAAAAACGAACGACACAAAGAAATTACTTTAAACATGATTAGTATTATTTACTTTTGATTCTGTTTGATCTAATTAGGAAGAAAATTTTTGAGTAATATGAACTTTTTAAATAACGCCGACTGGTCTTTTCCTGTTCCTATATATTATGGGCCTGATAGGGTTAAAGAACTTTCAAATTTCTGTAAATCAAAAAATTTATCTCGTCCACTTTTAGTGACAGATAATAGTTCCTCTGATCTACCATTTATCAAAGAAGTTTTAAAAAGCTTAAACTCTTCAAATTTAAAGTGTGAAGTCTTTTCAGATATAAGTCCTAATCCAATAGATAATGAGATTTATAGAGGTAAATCATTTTATAAGGATGGTAAACATGATTCTATAATATCTATTGGAGGTGGATCAGGCATGGATGGTGGAAAGGCTATTAGCTTAATTGCTAATAATACTTTAGATCTTTGGGACTTTAATTATGACAATGATCCTTCGATAAATTTAAATCCATTCCCACCATTAATTTGTATACCTACTACAGCAGGAACAGGTGCTGAAACTGAAAGCACTGCAATGATCACAAACTCTAAATTAGGTATGAAACTTTGTATTTGGCATCCCAACCAAAAACCTCTAGCAGCTTTTCTTGATCCAAGCTTAACACTGAGCCTACCAAAAAACCTAACTGCTTGGACTGGTGTTGATGCGTTAGTTCATGGAATAGAAGCTTATAGTGTTAATTCACTTTATTCAGTTGCAGACGGAATGGCATTAGAAGGATTAAATTTAATAGGAAACAATTTGTTAGAAGTCTACAAAGATCCTAGTAACTTATCATCCAGAGGAGCAATGTTAATTGGATCATGTTTAACAGGAATTTCCTTTTTAAAAGGTCTTGGATTAGTTCACGCAATTAGTCATATGATAGGTGCTGTATATAATACTCAGCATGGTCTCACCAATGCTATCATTTTACCAAAAGTATTAAACTATAATAAAAGTGAAATTCTAAGTAAGATAAATTCTATGCACTTTTCAATATTTAATAAACCTGGTGATTTTGATAGTTTTTATAATAAAGTTTGTATTCTTTTGGACGATTTAAATATTCCTAATAATCTACAATCCATTCAAGTTAAAGATGATAGAATTAATGAATTAGCAATTAAGTCTAGTAAAGATTCTGCTGCATTTACTAATCCCAAAACTGCAAGTATTAGTGATTTAGAAATTATAATAAAAGAAACGATTGATAAAGCGCGTTAATAGAGTTTAATCTTAAAAAAAATTATACAATTAGTAATATACCTTAAATAAAACTCTGAATTTCTATTGGGAGATATTAAATAATTACTTTTGATTATATAATTATTGGAGCAGGTTCGGCTGGGTGTGCTTTGGCACATCGACTTACTGAAGATAAGAAATATTCAGTTGCTATTTTAGAGTTTGGTGGCAATGATTATGGACCACTTATTCAAATGCCTTCCGCACTATCGTATCCCATGAACATGAATCTTTACAATTGGGGATACCATACTGAGCCTGAGGAAGGCTTAAATGGAAGAATACTGGCTTGCCCGAGAGGAAAAGTAATTGGAGGATCTTCTTCAATAAATGGTATGATTTATGTTAGGGGAAATGCTAGTGATTTTGATTATTGGGAAGAAAGTGGAGCAAGTGGATGGGGTTTTCCTGATGTTTTACCATATTTCAAAAGACAAGAAAACTCTGAAGCTGGTGATGAAAGTTGGAGAGGTAAGAATGGACCGCTATATATAACAAGAGGTAAAAGAGATAATCCCCTTAATGCAGCTTTAGTGAATTCTGCTAAAGAAGCTGGATTTTTGGCAACTGAAGATTATAACGGTTTCCAACAGGAAGGTTTTGGTCCTGCTGATAGGACAATATGGAAAGGTTCTAGATGGTCAGCAGCAAACGCATATTTAAAACCTGCTTTAAAAACAAAAAAACTTAAACTATTTAAAAAGGCACTTGTTGATAGAGTTATTTTTTCTAATAATGAAGCAAAAGGTATTAGTTTTAATCATTATGGATTACATAAAGAAATTTATGCTTCAAAAGAAATTATTTGTTCTGCAGGTAGCATAAATAGCCCTCTAATTCTTCAAAGATCTGGTGTTGGTCCAGCAAAGTTATTAAAAAAATATAATATTGATATCATTAAAGATAGTCCAGGAGTTGGAGAAAACTTACAGGATCATCTTGAAGTTTATTTTCAAGTTGAAAGCAAAAAACCAATATCACTTTATCCATATTTAAACTCAATTTCTAAAGCATTTATAGGGATGAAATGGTTACTGTTTAAATCTGGTTTAGGTGCAACCAATCATTTTGAAACATTGGGTTTTATAAGGTCTAGAGATAATGTATCGTATCCAGATATTCAGTATCATTTACTTCCAGTTGCAGTAAACTATGATGGAAGCTCTTCTTTTAAGGGTCATGGTTTCCAATTACATGTAGGCCCTATGAGATCAAAATCTAGGGGATGGGTTAGGATTAAAAGTAACAAACTAATTACTAAGCCAGAAATTAAATTTAATTATATGAGCCATCCTGATGATTGGGTTGATTTCAGAAATTGTATTAAAAATACTAGAAAAATTTTGCAGCAACTATCATTCTCTAATTTTTGTGGAAAAGAAATACAGCCCGGAGAAAACGTTACATCTAATAATGAAATAGACCAGTTTATAATAGAAAAGGCTGAAAGTGCATATCATCCTTGTGGCACTATGAAAATGGGTCAAATTAGTAATCCTATGTCAGTGGTTGATCCAGAGTGTAAGGTTATAGGAGTTAAAAACTTAAGAGTGGTTGATTCATCTATCTTTCCAAGAATTACAAATGGTAACACAAATGCACCTAGTATAATGGTTGGAGAAAAAGCTTCAGATATGATTTTAGGGAAAGATCCTTTACCAAGAGAGAACCTTTCACCTTTTAAATCTAAATAAATTTTTAATTTAATTTTTGTATTCTGGCTCCTCCTCATCTAGAACATCTATTACAGCTTTAAAATGAAGTTCTGATTTATATTCTTCTGCTTGTTGAGCAGTTTTTTCAGCAATATCATCTTTAGAAATTGACAATTCCTGGCCTGTTTGTAATGCGGTAATATATATGCGAGCAGCTCTTTCAAAATAATACATTTTATCAAAAGTTTCTGCTACAGATTGACCTGTAACTATGATACCATGCTGTCCCATCATAAGAATTGAATTATTTCCAATTTTAGAAGCAATTCTCTCACCTTCATCACCAATCCCTAGCCCTCCATAGTCTAAATCATAGGAAACTCTATTATGGAACATCATACTTTCTTGATTTAGAGCAGGTAACTTTGGGTCTCTTAAACATGATAGAGCAGTTGAATATTGAGGGTGTAGATGCATAATGCACTTTGCGTTGGGAACTTTTCTATGAATAGCGCCATGAATACACCATGCAGTTTCATCCACAACTGGCCCAATATTTTTTGGTTCTATTCTAGTATCTAATTCTAGAATATCACTTGACTTTATTTTTGACCAAAATTTACCTACAGGGTTCATTAAAAAATTTTGTCCATCATCAGAGACTGCCAGACTAAAGTGGTTTGCAATACCCTCATTCATATCTAGACGAGCAAACCATCTGAATGCTGCTGCAAGTTCTCTTTTTTCATTTAAATTTTTCATTTTTTCCCCTAAATTCAATACTACAAGAAAACTGTCATTTATTTTCAAATTCTTCAACTAGATTTTAAAATTTTTCATCTTTGCAAATAGATTCCAAACTTGTAATATGTACCTAATAGGTTATTAGAATAATAAGCTTTTTAAAATTTTATGTCAGTTTCTGAACCAAAAGTAAGCAATCAAAAACACAAAACACGACAAAAAGCAGCTGCATGGGCTGTACATAGTTTTACTACATCAGGTATAGTCTTAGGTTTTTTAGGTCTTGTAGCTGTTTTTGAAGGAAAACAAGAATTAGCATTTATTTTCATGGGATTAGCTTTACTAGTAGATGGTGTAGACGGGACATTAGCAAGATTAGCTAAAGTAACTCAAGTAACTCCTCAAGTTGATGGAGCATCGCTTGATAACGTTGTTGATATGTTTAATTACTCAGTTTTACCTGCCTTAATGATATATTGGTTTGAGATGGTTCCAGAGCAATTTTCTATACCAGCTGCAGCTGCAATTATGGCTGTTAGTTGCTATACTTTTGCAGACACATCCATGAAAACTGATGACTATTATTTTAAAGGATTTGCAGCATTTTGGAATTTGTTGGTTCTATTTTTCTTCCTTCTTGAGACCAGCCAATTAACTAACTTAATCATTATAAGTATATGCTGTATTCTTACGTTTGCACCAATCAAAATTATTCATCCTTTGAGAGTTAAAGCATGGAGATCAATAACTATACCAATGGCAGTATTATGGGGAGCTACTGCTTTTAGACTAATACATGAGAGAACACAAACAAATGAGGCTGGAACTATCTCAAGCTTAATTTTTTGGCTCTGGATAGCTTCTTCATTATATTTTTTTTCTATTTCATTTATAAGAACAATTTCAAAAAGAAATTAATAAATATTTGTCTCTAGCCCAATAGCCAATCCAAGACTTAATTCTGTGCATTGGTCAATGAATTTTTCATTCCAGTTTCCTTTACAAATCAAAATATCCTGAACTAACTTCCATCTTAATCCTTTTATTATAGAATTGAATTGCATTAAAGTTCCAGTTCCATCATGACCAGCTCTTATCCATATAGCTGTTGGTAGACCTGCTTTTTTTTCTATAAGATCATAATATGTTCTATCAAAAAAGTCTTTGGTAGCACCTGCCATACTAGAAAGATTTTCAGTTGTTCCGATAAGTAAACCATCAGCATTAAGAATATCTTCAGCAATAGTTTCAAATGGACTTTTAATAGAAACAGATAGATTTGAGGTTTCGTTTATTAACGTTTGAGCAATTCTTTTCTTGATTAAAGAAGTGTTATCAGATGGACTGTGAATAACACATTGAAGCTTTTTCATTATAAATTATATTCTTTCCAAAATGGAAATAATTATTTGCACTATTTATGCTAGATCTAGGATAATAAATCTATATTAATGTATTTGTTTCCTCCCAGAAATAGAAACCTCACCATTTACTGGTGAGGTTTTTTCATTTGATTGACAATTTGTCACCAATTGATAACTTTCCTCCACTTAAAACAGAGCAACAGACACCACCACGCCATCCTGGTTCAAGGGCTTTTCTAAGACCCTTAAAAGTTTTTTCCATTACGTCACAAGGATCTGTTTCAAAACTAACCTTTAATTTAATATCCCCTATTTCAATTATTGATCCCTCTTTTTGAGGGCCTCTTAAACCACTCACTAATAAATTAGCTCTTCTACTCGTCCAATGAAGATTTTCATTAATATCTTTACAGGCATCACCCCAGTCATCCTCAAATAAAATAGTAATCTGTCTATCTCTTTTTCTTCCTCTTGCGTCACCACTAATGCCAGATTCAACTGAAACATCAACAGTTTTTAACTCTTCAATCTCACCCATAAGTTTTTTTGCAATAGCAATTCCAATTACCTCTGGCATTAAACCTCCACATTATAAGTTAGCTGATTAAGTATTAATCAGAAATCAACTATTTAATATTTATTTAATGAGGTTAAAATGAATTTGATATAAAAGCAATTAGAGTAACAATTAATATTGTAGAAAATAAAATGTTCTTATTTGTTTTTCTTTTAAATCCAGAATTGATAATTGAAGATGCAAGAAAATATTGACCTACTGTATAATTACTATTAACAAGCATGATTTTCCTTTCAAAAATTTGACAAATTCATAATAAAAAAATAAAAGCAATTCATATGCCATATGTTAGTTTAAATACTTTAGTAGTTAAATAAAATATCATAGATGAATACTGTAGATCAAATATTTTGGAAGTGTGTGCAGTTTATTGAATATTTTGGAGACGTTACTGGTCTTGGATATGAACTATCAAACATACTTCTTTTTATTGTTATTCAACCAATATTAATAATAACTTTTTTATTTCTTTGGCTTAGAGAAAAGAAAAAAAATAAAAAGCTTTCTTATTCATACCAAAGTACTCCGAAATCAAAGTTTATTTATTTTTTTTGGAGGCTATCAAGATTCCTTTCACTACTTGTTTTAGCTGTTGAGATATTAGCAATTTATTCAATATTTTATGATATTTTTAGGTTTCCAGTACAAAGTTTAATTAAATCAGATGTTCTGCAATATATTATAATAATAATTCCTATATGCATCCTCTTAACATATAATTTTTTAATTTTTGGAAAAGTTTCAGTTTGGCTTAAAAAGCCTTAACATAAAATTGATTTATCCCAACACAGACATACTACTTTCAGAATTTATTACCCTATTGCGAGAATAAAACCCAATATCGATTTCTCTATTAATATATTTTAAATCAAGTTTAACAGGCTCTTTATCATGATTTTGACCATTTTCACAAGCATCTATCAACTTTGTCATCATGACTCCAGCAATTGGAGCATTTTTATATTGGTTTCCACTAGAACCAATCGCCATATAAAAGCCAGGTAAATCAGATTTATCATAAATTGGGATCCAATCATCAGAAACATCGTATAAGGATACAACTCCCTTTACTTTAGAAGAAAGAGGAAGGTTTGGATATCTCTGAGCTTGTCTGTATAATTGAGCATTCCATTGATCAGTGAAATTGTCATCCCAGTTATCAGGGTCAACATATATTCTTTCATCACATTCTGGATCCTCGCTTCCAATTAAAATGTGATTTCCTGTTTCAGGTCTGCTATAACATCCAATATCACTATCTGAAACAACAAAAGCATTATTTTCATAATCAAAGTCCTTAGGAGGTTTAACATGTGAAACCTCTACCTTCAGAGCTTTTGTTTTAATGTTCATCTCATCTTCAACACCTGCCATTTGATTAATTTTCATTGAATGTGGGCCAGCAACATTCACAACTATGTTTGAGTTGATAATTGATCCATCTTCTAATTCTATACCAGAAACTCTTCCACTTTCTTGAAGAATTTTTACTACTTTACTATTAAATTTAAACTCTGCTCCTTTGTTTTCTGCAGCTCTTTGTAAGTTATGTGCAGAGAGCTGAGGATCATTAACATAACCGGCTGTTGGGAAAAAGACTGATCCTCTTAGGTTATTTTCATTATGTTTACCAAACTCAGGATTTGTAGGTAATTTAACTGGGCCAAATTTATGAGTGTCAACTATTGGTAAGTTTTTCTTTATATCTTTCGGATCCCATTCTTTATAAGGAATATTCAATTCATCTGCTCTTTGAATAACTTTTTTTAATTGCTGATTTGCCTCAGTTTTATAGATCATACATCCACACTCTATAAATTTAGCTAAACCTTTTTCATCCATGCAGCCTAAATAATTTTCCCAATCTTTCCAATAATGATAGCCCTCATAAGCTAGTGCACAGCCATCAAAAGTTGAATAGTGCACTCTTATGATAGCACATGATGCAGCTGTTGATCCATAACCTGAAGTTGGGTTGCTATCTAAATTAAGAGTTTTGTATCCTTTTTTTGATAATTCAAAACCAATAGCAGAACCAATTACGCCTGCACCAATTATTATTGCATCAAAACTTTTTTCCATTTTAGCTCTTTCTAATTTTTTTGTTAATTAATTCTACAATATATTTTCCTATAGGCAATGAAGATGTTGCAGCAGGTGATGGTGCATTACAAACGTGAAAAGATCTAGATGTTTCTTCAATTAAAAAATCATGTATTAATTTTCCATCTTTAGAAACAGCTTGGGCCCTCACACCTGATCTGTATGGTTCTAAATCAGAAATGGTCAAAGATGGACAGTATTTTTGGCATAGCCTCAAATAACTCTTTTTATTCAAAGAACTATATATTTCGCTAAAAGCAGGCCTCAAACTATTAAAAATTAATTTCCAAAAACCACTAAAAAAGGACATTTGCATAAAGTCTTTAAAGTTAAAATTAAACTTGCCATAACCCTCTCGAGAGAGGTTCAAAACTGCATTAGGTCCTACAGTAACAGACCCATCAATCATTTTAGTCAAATGAACACCTAAAAATGGATAAGCAGGGTCAGGTATAGGGTAAATTAAATGATTAACTATCTTGTTAAATTTTTTATTTAATTTAAAATAATCTCCCCTGAAAGGAACAATTTGAAAATCAATTTTGACTCCCATCATTTTTGCTATTCTGTCAGACTGAAGCCCTGCACATGCAATTAAATAATTTGATTTGAAAATATCTCCACTTTTAAGCTTTAGTAAAATGTAGTCTTTGGTCTCTTTTAAAGATTTGACTTCAGAATTTAATCTAATCTCACCTCCCATAGATTCAAATTCTTTAGCCATTGCTTTAGCCATTGAAATATAATCCACTATACCAGTTTCTTGAACCTTAATAGCACCTAAGCCCGTTACATTAGGCTCAAGATTTTTTAATTGAGTTTCATTAAGCATCTCTGGATTTAATCCATTTTTTTTGCATCTATCAAAAAGACTTTTCATACGAATAACTTCTTGATCATCAGTTGCAACTATAAGTTTACCACATTGTTCAAAAGGCAATTGGTGCTTAGTACAAAATTCTATTGTCTGTTCTACACCTAATTTGCAAAACTTAGCCTTAAAACTCCCTGGCTCATAATAGACTCCTGCATGTATGACTCCACTATTATGTCCAGTTTGATGGGAAGCTAATTTCCCTTCTTTTTCAAGAACTAGTACTTTTTTGTCAGGATATTCTTGTTGAAGCTGCATGGCCGTAGACAGACCTACAATTCCTCCTCCAATAATAATAAAATGGTAATTGACTAACATTTGAACTTCTAAAAAATATTTACATTTAAATAACTAATTTATATAAAAAAAGTCAAAAAAATAATTATAGATTGTTCATAAGGTTCGAAAATTTTATTATTAATGAAGATGAGTTTTCATAATTAAAATCATTTTTATACTCATAACTTTTAGGATCTGAAGTTATAAAGAAAAGATCTAACATAGGACTAATATCATTATAAAAATCATTTTTTATTAATACTATATTGTCGTTTGTATTTTTATTTGTTAAAAAAGATTTTTTTCCAAACCCTAGTTTTTCAATTTTATAATTTATTTGAAATTTATTATAATCTTTAATAAATTTTTTCTCATCATTACTAAGTTTTTGAGAATGAGATTTTTCTCTGATAATTTTATAATAATGCGAGAATATGATATTGTTTTCTGTATCCCTTAAAAGTTTTTTTCTTAGATTTGAAACTTCAATTAAGAGTTCTTGTAAATATCTTTCCTCAGATTTACTGGCTATTTTTTCTAGTTTTTTATTAATGTCTTTATCAAAACTATAGATCTTTGGAAAAGAATTCAAAGAATTATGATATTTTTTTTCTAAGAGAATTTTTTGTAAATTACTAACTGTTTTGAAAAGATGATCTTTATTCAATTGATTGCAATTATCTAAAGAATCTCTTGCCTCACTATCATTCCAAAAATCTAAGGCATTATTAAAAGAAGTTAAACTAAGCCCTTTTCCCCCACTTTCACGTTTAAACTGTTGTGTAGTATTTAACAAAGGCTTAGATTTTAGATTAGTACAACTTGTTTCATATTCTCTAATGAAGTTATCATCTTTATCTGTTTGAGAAATATTATTACTATTTGAAACCACATTATCTTTATCTTTTAGATCTGAACCTATATTCAAATCTGTAATTTGATTTTCCTTATCGCTAACAACATTCTCAATTACATAAACGTCATCATTAAATTGAGAAGTTTCAACAAAAAATGTGTAAGAAAATGCAGTCTGTGAAGATATAAATCCTATGAGACAAAATATAAAAATTTTTAATTTTAAATAGTTATTCATTTATTTTTGTCTCCTCTTTTTAGTTACGACAAGTTTGAGGAAATAATTAAGTAGTATCTCTTTTTTTTGGACTTAGCCTTAGAGCAATAATATTGATCAAATAATGAATTAAAAAAGCGACCGCTATAGTACCAAGAGCAAAGTAAAACATTCTACTATTCACATTGAGTGAACCACCAATCAAAACCATTGATAGTATTCCCAAGAAAATCCAATTTCCAATAATTAAAAATCTTCTACAAAATTCTATTAAGGTTTCCATCTAATCAAACTATTCTTCTGATGAATATTCATTTTCAAATTTTTCTTGAATATTTTTTAATTCTTCTATTGCGGCCCGAATATCAGAACTATCTATAACATTTATTTCTATTCTTTTCCCAGAATGTGAAAGCATTTTCCTTTTATTTTTATGTATATCAGATTTAAAATCTTTCAATATAAAAGTATCTATAGGACGAACAAACCCTTTGGGAGTAATTGTACTATTTTTTTCAGTGTTAACAACTTCACTTATAAGATTATTAGTATTTTCATCTATTAGAATACCATTTCTTGCAGCAGCAGATTGGAGTCTAGCAGCAAGATTTACAGGACTACCTAAAACTGTATAATCTAATCTTAAATCTGAACCAAAATTTCCGACTGTGCAAAAGCCAGTAGAAATACCCATTCTTATTCCAAGTCCATTTGTAACACCCATTTTCTTCCAATGTTTTTGAAGCTCTTCAACTCTATTCTTCATCATGATTGCCATTTCAACACATTTAAGAGCATCCTGGACTTCACCCTCTGTCTCAGGATCTCCAAAAAATACCATTATTGCATCTCCAATAAACTTGTCTATAGTTCCACCACTTTTTACTGCAATTGTAGTCATTTCTGATAAATAAGAATTTATTACTTTGGCAAGTTTTTCAGGCTCCATTGTATCAGTAAGATCGGTAAATTGAATTATATCAGAAAAAAATATGGTTAGGTTTTTTCGTGCGTGAGTATTTTTTATCTCTTTTTTATCCTCAAAAATACTTTTATAAATTTGAGGGGATAAATACTTTGCTAGCCTAGTTGCTAGATTTTCTAACTGGGCACTTTTTTCTTCAATAATTTGATTGTCAATTTTACTTTGTTCATATAGTTTTTCTCTTTCCTTTTTTAACTCCCACTCAGCTGTTCTATCTACAAACTGGCCCTGAACTCCATTTAAATAATCAAAATTATCACTTTTTGTTTTAGCTGATAGAAGTGAAAAAGTCCTTTCTTCACCATCAATATTTATAAGTATTTGAGGGATCAAAACTTTTCCATTTTTGTCTAATTCAGATTTAAATTGAGATATTTGTTCTTCTGGAACTCCTAGTTGCTCCAAAACATCTGGGAAAAAAACATTTGTAATATTTCCTAAAACAGGGAAAAACTTAATAAAGTTTTTATTAACTTTCTGGACCTCTAATTTATCATTAGCATAGTAAGCTGCGGTGATAGCATTTTCGAAGTTAAAAAAACTAAGATCAACAACTTTATCCTGATTAAAAAAATCTTGAATATTCATGTGACAATTCTCAAATTAATAGAAATATTTATTATAATTTTTTATAGTATAGTAGTTTTAAATAAAACTTCAAAACTTGTTCAAAAACAAGATACTATAATTTAAATTTATTGCTTAATTCTATAACCAGTTTTAAAAATTTGATAAATGGTTAGCAAGCAAAGTGAAGCAAAAATTAGAATTGCTACAATACTAATTTCAATAGAAACATCAGAACTTCCAAAAAATGACCATCTAAAGCCTGAAATTAAATAAACAACAGGATTAAAAAAAGAAACTTTTTGCCAAAATTCTGGTAACATTGAAATTGAATAGAAACTCCCACCCAAAAAAACTAAGGGCGTTACTATTAGCAAGGGAACAAGATTAAGCTGTTCAAAATTTTTTGCCCAAATACCAATAATAAATCCAAATAAACTAAAAGAAACACATGTTGAAAATAGAAAAATGAACATCCATAAAGGATGTTTAACTGATATTTCTACAAAAAAATGAGAAGTAATAAAAATTATAACTCCAATCATCATTGATTTTGTAGCAGCAGCACCAACATACCCAGTTACGATTTCAATAGCTGATAAAGGAGCAGAAAGAATTTCATTAATAGTTCCCATAAATTTGGGAAAGTATATTCCAAAAGATGCATTTGAAATGCTTTGGGTTAAGACAGTAAGCATGATTAAGCCGGGCACTATAAATGCGCCATAAGGCACTTCTGAAATATCTTCCATTCTAGAACCAATTGCTGTTCCAAAAACAATAAAATATAAAGAAGTTGAAATCACAGGGGAGACTAAACTTTGAAGAAGTGTTCTAAAAGTTCTAGTCATTTCAAAGATATAGATTGCTTTTATTGCCTCAAAATTCATTTAGTTTTTCACCATATCTACAAAAATCTCTTCAAGCGATGTTTGTTTTGTATTTAAATCTGAAAGTTGCAAACCTGCTTTCTTAAGATCTAATAATAAGCTAGTAATTCCTGTTTTTTCTTCTGTTCTTTTGTAATTATATATAATTACATTTCCAGTATCTAAAAGTTTTAAATCATAAGAAGATAGTGATTTTGGAATAGATTTAATTTTTGAAGTTAATTCTATTGTTAAAGTTTTGGAGCCCATTTTACTTAACAAGTCTTTTTTTTCTTCAACGAGTAATAATTCACCATTATTTATTATTCCAACTCTGTCAGCCATCTCTTCAGCTTCTTCTATATAATGGGTTGTAAGTATTATTGTCACACCTTCTTTTTTTAAGTCCTTTATGATACCCCACATTTCTTTTCGAAGCTCTACATCAACGCCAGCAGAAGGTTCATCTAAAAATAGTATGTTTGGTTCATGACTTAAAGCTTTAGCAATTAGAACTCTTCTTTTCATACCCCCAGACAATTCCATGATTTTAGTGTTTCTTTTATCCCAAAGAGTTAATTGCTTTAAGATTTTTTCTATAAAAAAATCATTTCTTTTATAGCCAAAAAGGCCTCTACTAAATTTTACTGAATTAAAAACAGTTTCAAAGGATTCTAAATGAAGCTCTTGTGGAACTAAGCCTATATTTTTTCTTGTTTTTCTGTAGTCTCTTACAACATCAAATCCATTTACTATTACACTTCCTGAAGTCGGACTGACTATACCGCAAATCATAGAAATCAAAGTTGTTTTTCCAGCGCCATTTGGACCAAGAAGAGCTATTATTTCACCACTCAAAATATCTAATGAAAAATCTTTAACAGCTTGTTCACCATTAGAGAAAGTCTTATTAACTTTATTTATTGATATTATTACACTCATTTGAGAATTATTTCTGTTTGACTATATTTACTAGTGTTGTATGTGCGCTTGGACCTTGTCCCAACCTTGAAGTTCCTTTGTCAAAAGTTAGTACATTCGGATTACCTTGTTGCTCAATTCCCTCTTCATCTGTATCAAACCATGCACCTGTTGGTAAAGACAAAACACCTTTTTTAATTTCATCACTTATTTGAGCACGAGCTAGACAGGAACCTCTCATATTATAAATTCTTATAATATTTCCACTTTTAACATTTAATTCTTTCGCATCTTCTTGATTGATCATTATAGGTGTTGGCCTTTCATTGGGAATATCTGCAATAGCACATTCGAGCTGGCTATGAAGCTTATCATTTGGTTGAGGAGAAACTAAATGGTAAGGAAAGTTTTCAGTTAAGTTTGAACCCAGCCATTCATCTGGTTCTATCCAAATCGGATGGCCTGGACATTCTGAGTAGCCAAAGCTATCAATTTTTTCAGAAAAGATTTCAATTTTACCTGAAGGTGTCTTTAATGGAGTTTCTTCTGGATTTTTTCTAAATTCTTGAAAAGGTTTTGATGCAAATTCTTTACCAGCTACAGGAAGTGTAATCCAACTTTTATCCTTAAGCACATCTAATGAAGGGCATTGTGTTCCTGACTTTTCCATAAATACTTGAAACTCATTGTAGAGATGTTCAATCCACTCATCATCATTTTTTCCTTCTGTAAACTCTTCGTAAAATCCTAGCTTTTGCGAGAGTTCAGAAAAAATTGTATAATCATTTTTTGATTCACCAACTGGATCTATCAGTTTAGGCATATGAAAAATATAGTTATCACCCCCATTAGCTTTTCCTATATCTTCTCTTTCATAAGACGTTGTAGCTGGAAAAACTATATCAGCCCTTTTCGCAGTTGATGTCCACCAAGGTTCATTCACTATTATTGTGTCTGGCTTTTGCCAAGCTTTATGAAAAGTATTAAGATCTTGATGATGATGAAAAGGATTTCCACCACACCAGTAAATTAATTTAATATCAGGGTAAACTCTTTCTTCACCATTAAACTCATAATTTGATCCAGGTGAATTTAGCATTTCAGCAATTCTGGCAACTGGTATAAAATCTGAAATAGGATTCTTACCCTTAGGAAAAGACAAACCTCCAAAATTTTTTATTGGATTTCCAACTCCGCCAATTGCACCATAACCAAAACCTATTCCTCCTCCAGGCAATCCTATCTGTCCGAGCATAGATGCTAAAGTCGTAGCCATCCAATATGGTTGTTCACCATTTTGAGCTCTTTGAAGTGACCATGCAACTGTTATAAGAGTTCTTTCTTGAGATATTTTTACAGCAATTGATCTTATGGTCTGTGCACTAATACCACATATGTTCTCAGCCCATTCAGCATTTTTAGGTTGCCCATCTTTTTGCCCAGTTAAATATAATTTAAACTTTTCATATCCAACTGTATAATTTTTTAGAAAATTTCTATCTGCTAAATCTTTAGTCTCTAACTCATATGCTATTCCAAGCATAAAAGCAGTGTCAGTACCAGGAACAATTGGAAGCCAGCTGGAACCACTAGGAGCATCTGCTTTTTGTGGACTAATATTTATTAAATTTATATTTTTATCATTAAATTTTTTAAACCATGCATCATTTTCATGTCTCGTAGAGCCGCCCATGCTAACCTTTGAATTATTCGGATTAATACCACCAAACATCAAAATATTTTTTGTGTTTTCTTGAATAGTAGGCCAAGTATTCTGAAAGTTAAATATTAGTTGAAGGAAATTCATCCCTAAGACATGCGGTATTATTACTTGCGCAGCTGCTGTACTATAACTTCCAAAAGCTCCCACATAACCACCGATAGAATTTAAAAAACGTTGAAGCTGAGTTTGAGCGTGATGAAATTTTCCAGCACTAGACCATCCATATGAACCACCATATATTGAACTGTTGCCGTATTTATCTTTTATTCTTTTAATCTCATTTGATGCAATTTCTAATGCTTCATCCCAAGGAACCTCATGAAAATCATCATTACCTCTAAGATGTCTTGACCTTCCTTTAGGATCCTGCAACCAACCTTTCCTTATAGAGGGTCTTTTTATTCTAGTTTTATGATAAACAGCTTTTGGAATAAGTTTTGAAATATTATTTGGATTCAAGTCATGTTTGAATGAATTAGTTGAAACTAATTTTCCATTTTCGATTACAGCTTCAAAAGCTCCCCAATGACTTGAAGTAATTTTTGTAAAATTTTTGTCACTCATAAATCGATATAGTCCCTACAATTATATTTCTTAAACAATAATTATATATTTTGAAAGTGGAAACTTGCTTCAATTGGATCAAGTGGCTTTTTATTTAAGATTATATCAGATGCTTTTTCAGCAATCATTTGTGTAGGAGCGTTTAAATTAGCACTCACGACGTCTGGCATAACAGATGCATCTACAACATATAAATTTTCAAACCCATGAACTTTTAGATCTTCATCTACAACTGCATCAGGCCCTTTACCCATTTTACATGTTCCTGAGGGATGGTAATCAGTAGTAGCAGTCTCTCGAATCCACTGATCAATATCAGAATCATTCTTAATATCTGGTGAAGGCTTTATTCTTTTACCCCTAAATTCATTAAAGGCAGGTTGAGCAATTAATTCAATCATTTTTTTAAATGCTTCTCTCAATTCTATTATGTCATGTGGATGAGATAAGTAATTGAAAAATGAATCAGGACTTTCACTGGGATTATTTGATTTTAGCCTTACTCTTCCTTTGCTCTTTGGTCTCAGTTGATCACACTGAAGAAGAAAACCCTGAGAAAGTATAATTTTTCTTCCATCATATTCATTAAATGCTGGTGCAAAATGATACTGAAGATTTGGATATTTGGCCTTATGATTACCAAATACTTGACCTCCCATTTCCCAAATATTAGAAGCAACAATGCCTTTTCTAGTTAGTAACCATTTTAATCCTGCATAAAACTTTTGATGGGGTTGTGTGATTTTATGTATTGTTACATTTTTTGTACATTCAAATCCTGTAGCAACTAACAAATGATCCTGAAGGTTTTCACCTACTCCTTGTAGATTTACACTTGTTTTAATACCCATTGAACTCAGGTGCTCTGATGGACCAATTCCCGAAAGCATTAATAATTGAGGTGATTTAATTGCTCCACAACTAACAATAACTGAATTATTTGTATAAACTTTTTTTACATTGCCTGAGTGTTCATACTCAACTCCTATGGCTTTTCCTTTATTGTGTATAATTTGCCTGGTAAGTGCATTAGTAACAATAGTAACGTTTGATCTTTTCAAAGCAGGTTTTAAATGAGCAGTGGCTGCGCTACACCTCATTCCATTTTTAGTTGTGCTATCAAGTCTTGCGATACCCTCTTGTTTATACCCATTTAAATCATCTGAGACACCTTGACCAGACTGTTCTCCAGCTTGAATTAAAGCATCAAATAAAGGATTTTGTAACTTTCCTTTAGTAACCCCTAAAGGTCCGTTGCCTCCGCGCCATTCATTTTCACCTCTATCTGAACTTTCACATTTCTTAAAATAAGGTAAACATTTATCAAATGACCACTCCTTCAAATTATAATTGGAAGACCAATTATCATAATCAAGCGGATGACCCCTCATATAAACCATTGAATTGATTGATGAGGATCCTCCAATTATTTTTCCTCTCGGAAGACCTATTTCCCTTTTCTCACAATTAGGTTCTATAGCTGTTTTATAATTCCAATTGATAGCAGGGTTTTTATATGCATGATACACACCTGCAGGCATATGTATCAAAAGAGATTCTATTGGTCTCATAAAATTAATATCCATGGGACCAGCCTCTAATATAAGAACGGAATGCTGTCCGTTTTCAGACAACCTATTCGCTAAGACACAGCCTGCAGATCCGGCTCCTAAAATTATAAAATCATACTCTTGTATTTTTTTATTTTCCATCTGTTACCCTGAATTTATACCTTAATTGAATCTGTTAATGAGACTTCTTAAATGATTATGTGAAACTCCACAACAGCCTCCAATTATTTTTATTCTGTCATCTATTAACTTAGAGCAATTATCTGAAAATTCATCCTCCGTAGAGGTGATTATTGCACCACCCGTAGATGTATCAAATAAATGTATTTCAGGATAAAACATTATAGGTCCGCTCCAATTTTCTTTTAAGACCTCTAGACCCACTTTAGCATCGTCAAACCAACTATGCATGATACCATAAACATCGCCTCCTATAGAGGTTAATGATTTAATAATATCAACTAATGGGATAACCCTGTTTTCTGGTAATAATTTAGGTTTATCTAAAGCTGTTTTTTTATCATAAATTAAGGACTCAATTCTCTCTACACTATAATTTCTTCCAACCACCTCGTTATTAAATTTATTAACACAACAACTAAGTCCCACCCAAACTGGCAAGCCTGTCTCAAGTGCTACATTCAGCAAAATTTTAGAGTGTTCAATATCTAATAGCATCTCAAGAATTAAAAAATCAACTCCTTCACCAACAAGAATTTTTGCCATTTCTCTATAATTTTTTTCTTCTTCTTTCAGAGAAGGAACAAACTTAGGATCTGGTCTATACTCATTTTTTGCAAGAGCAAAAAAATTAGACATGCAACCTGCAATTATAATATTTTTTTTACCAACATTTTTAATTGCTGTTTTTGCTAAATTCACAGCCGCTTTATTTATTTGAAGTGTATTTTCAGAACAACCAGGACCATCAAGTGTATGCCTACAAGATGCAAAAGTGTTAGTGGTTATAATATCACACCCAGCATTTATAAAATTCTCATGAACCTTTATAACTATTTCTGGTGAGGTTAAATTTGTTGTTGCACCCCATGCAGAGTTCATTTTTCCACCAAGTCTCTCAATTTCTGAGCCAGTTCCACCGTCAATAAAAATTTTATTTTTATTTTTAAAAAGATAATCTAGATACATTTTGAGACTCTTAACAATATATTAAGATTTCTATACTTTTTTTGAATTCAAGAAAAGATTTTTTAATAAGTGTTTAACGATTATAATTTTTTTCAAGCTTTATTTTCAAAGCTTGTGTTACCCTATCAAATAAAATTGCAATAATAGCAATACTTACGCCAGCTATCATACCAAGCCCAAAATTTGCTTTTGAAAGTCCAATATAAATTAATTGCCCCAAGCCAGTAGTTCCTACTAATGCAGCTATTACAAGCATTGCTAAACCAAACATAATAGTCTGATTGAGACCTAACATAATGACTGGAAACGCAAGAGGTATTTTCACCTTCCATAATAATTGGCTTTTTGAACAACCTATCATCTTAGCAGCTTCAATAACTGTTTCTGGTAGATTTCTTAAGCCGTGTTCCGTATATCTCATAGCTGGAACAAATGCATATGCAATAATAGCAAGTAACGCAGTAAACTCTCCAATTTTGAAAATCATAACAAATGGAATTAAAATCACAAAAGATGGCATTGTCTGCATGGTATCATTGATTGGTCTCATAAATGCAGATACTCTATCATTATGGGCAGCCCAAATACCTAAGGATGAACCTATCAAAAATGAAACAATTACAGCAATTCCACATAGATAAATTGATAAAAGAGCTTGAGGTAATACTCCTGTAAGAGTGATAAAGGATAATCCTAAAATAATGCTTAACGCCAATGATAGCCCACCAATTTTATAGCCTATCAGACCATAAATTAAGATGAGTGGAAGCCATGGCATGTTAGTAAGACCAAAATAAAAAAATATTGAAAATAAAATAATTCCAATAGATAAATTTTTACTACCCCTTATAAAAAGCCATATTGCTAGTAAGCCCATAAAAATAAAATATCCAGAAATTAAAGTAGGTGTTAATTCAAATCCCCATGTGTAAGGACTAACTGAAAACTGCAGTCCTATTTTTATAGGGAGCATTATGAAGAAAAAGGCTATTTGCTTAAAATAATCAATCTGTGATCCAAAGTTAAATATAAATGTGTCCAAACCATTAGAAATAATATTTGCAGGAGAAGCAAAAAAACTTTCAGGCCATTCATTAAATATTGGGAAAAAATAAGATAAAAAGTATAGAGTTATCACACCAATTATAGCTACAAACCAATACGTGTTTCTTTTAAGAAATGATTTTTCTCTTGGCTTATATGTAACAGAGTTTTTGGCTAAACCAGAAGTGATCCTGTCCAATATCATTGCAATTAATGCAATCACAATTCCAGCTACCAGACTACCACCAAATTGAGCTTTTCTCAAATAAACAAGAACTTCCCATCCTATGTCAGCAGTTCCTCCAATTATAGATGCTATAATCACCATGCTAAGAGAAGCCATAGTAGTTTGATTAACACCTAATAGAATTTGTTTCCACGCAGTTGGTACTCGTACTAACCAAAATAATTGTCTGCTAGAGGCACCAGACATTATTCCAGACTCAATTATTTCAGATGGCACTTGCCTTAAACCCAATATAGTATTTCTTACCATAGGAGGGAATGAATATATCAGACTTGCTAAAAGACCCACAGTTGTTCCAAAACCAAATAATAGTAGAATAGGCAAAAGATAAGCAAAAGCAGGGATAGTTTGCAAAAAATCCAAAGTAGGTTTAATTATCCTCTCCGCCCTCTCAGAAAAGAACCCCCAAGTTCCAACAGCAAAGCCCACTAAGACAGCCATGGGAACACTTATTGCGACAAGAGAAAAAGAATTCATACTCTCAACCCAATAACCAATACATACCATATATAAAGTTGATAAAAGTGTAAATAAAACCAACGTCCAACCAGAGGCTATATATGAAACCAAACAAAATAAAAATACTGTAACTGTCCAAGGCAAGAAATGTAGTATTACTCTTACCCACTTAATAGGCCATTCTAAAAACCACGAAATACCTTTAAAAAACCAGCCACAGTATTCAACTACCCAGTTCATTCCAGTATTCAGAACTGAGGAAAGTGGGATTATATACTCTTTTGGAAATTCCTTAATCCAGGAAAATTGATTTTGCATTAGCAATAGTGCAATTGTAATTATAATTACAAAAGACCACTGAATGGTATCATTCTTAAAAAGTGATTTCACGATTTATTTATTGTTTTATTAAGACCTGCAGAAGCCATTATTCTTAAAACTCCTTGGGGAGTTGTTATACCCAGTATTTTATTTTTTTTATCAACAATTGATAATCCATTTTTTTCTTCAGCGAGCTGAGGTAAGATTTCTTTAAGTGGCATTTCACTAGATATACTTTTCAAATTTTCAACATTTCCTTTTGGCTTTTCAATTAAATCCGATGCTTTTAAAAACCGTTCGAAAGGAACATCCTCTGTAAAATCTCTTACATAATTGTCTGCAGGATTCATCACTATATCTATAGGTCTTCCAAATTGAACAATAAAGCCATCCCTCATAATAGCCATTCGATCGGCTATCCTTAAAGCTTCAACAAAGTCATGCGTAATAAATACAATTGATTTATTTAAAACTGATTGGATTTTTATAAACTCATCCTGCATCTGCCTTCTAATCAAGGGGTCTAGAGCAGAAAACGGTTCGTCCAAAAACCAAACATCAGGTTCAACAATTAATGATCGAGCAATACCTACTCTTTGCTGTTGCCCACCTGATAATTGTGAAGGATAATTTTCTTCTCTACCATCTAAACCAACTAACTCAATAAGCTTCATAGCTTTATCATAACAAGTCTCTTTGCTATAATTTTGAATTTTAAGAGGAAAAGAAATATTTTCTATTACATTTAAATGAGGTATAAGCCCAAAGTTTTGGAATACCATACCCATTTTATGTCTTCTGATTTCAGTTAATTCATTAGGTGACTTTTTTAATAAATCTTCACCATCTAGAACTACTTCTCCAGCAGTTGGTTCAACTAATCGTGACAAGCATCTAATAATTGTAGATTTTCCAGAACCAGAAAGCCCCATTATCACAAAAATCTCACCAACATGAACATCAAAACTAACATTTGCATTTGCAACAATATGTTGTTTTTCATGCATATCTTGCGATAGTTTTAAAGGATCAGAAACAATTCCGTTTTGGTTTTGAAAAAAACTGCTGGGATCATTACCGTAAACTTTCCATACATTTCTGCAGGATAATTTTACTTCTTTTTTAGCCATTATTTAATTTTTATATATTTCTAGGAGCAAGATATAATTATCTGCACTCCTAGAAAATCTAAGTTAATTAGCTTTTAGCTGCATCAATCCAAGATTGCCAGACACTCTCATTGCCAGCAAGCCACTCATCAACCCAAGCTTCTAATTTTTTACCGTTTACATCAATTTCTAACATTCCTAAGTTTTCAATATCATTATTTAATGTATAGGCATCAAGAAACTTGTAAGCAATTGGATATTTTTCTTTAAATTGCTTTGATGCAATTTTTACAACCTTTGCCTGTTCAAAACCACATGCGGTATCTTTTTGTTGAGTTTCTTCTTGGCATGGACCATCAACTGGGTTCCATTTAACCCAATTAAATTCTTGTGTTGCAAAAATCCAATGCGGTTGCCAGAACATTGAAATTACAGGTTCTTTTTTCTTTATTGCACTCTGGAGTTCTGCAACCATCGCACCTTCACTGCCACCTGCAATTGGAATAAATGGCATATCTATAGCTGCTACAACATCTCTTGATCTTGTACCCCAGTCTGCTGGATATGTAATAAGTCTTCCTTTTGGGAATGTGTCAGCTCTTCCAAAGGCCATAGCACATTCGTATAAGGCCATATAATTAGGTAAACCTGGACACTTTTCTTCCATGTATGGCGGATAAATCCATCCCTCCTGAGGTGAAAGCCCTAGTTCGCCAACTAATAAAATGTCTCCACTTGCTATGCCATCATGATAGAACTGATTAACATTATTAGTCCAAACTTCAGTAACAAAGTCTAGATCACCTGCTGAAATTGCTGCAAGCATAGGCAATGCTCCTGCAGACACATATTCAACGTTATAACCCATTTTTTTTAGAACCTCACCAGCAAGTTTTGTTGAAACATGCTGACCAGTCCAATCATTTATAACAATTTTAATAGGATCACTAGACTCAGGAATATTAGATGAAAATGCCAAATTAACAGACACCATCAAAGAAAAAATTCCTATAATAATTGTAGTTAAAATTTTTTTCATTATTTTGGTTTCCCCCTTATAAATAAATTTCACATATATTATAATTTTAAATATGTTTGTATTTTACAAGTACGGTGTCAATAGATAATTTATTATTATAACTGTTAATCAAAAATTAAATAAGTGATTTGTCTCTTTGACCTTTAAGAAGGGTCTTTTCTTTATCAAAGAAGGGTAATTCAACAACTTCACCAAATGATTTAGAACCATTACTCAATTCTATATCTAATTTCTTGCCAACCCATTCACCTGGAAAATTAAACCTTACATAACCAATGCCACAATTAAGTGTTGGTGAATTAACACCCGCTGTAATTGAGCCAACTATCTCATTATTTTCTATTATTTTGCTCCCTGAAGTAGGAATTTCTTCATTACACGTAAATCCAAATAATAATTGACCCTTATTTGATTTCAAAAGAGCTTTTTGACCTACAAAATTCTTTTTATCTAAATCTACAATACCTGATAGGCCTGCCTGAAATGGTGTTATTGAAGTATCTATATCTGTTAAATTACCAAGAATGCCTGCTTCTATTCTCCTGATCGTAATAGTACGAGTAGATGAAAACTCCATCCCATACTTTTCACCTTTTTCCATTATTTTATCCCACAAAGAAACGTGATCTGTTTCTTTACCTAAGCTAAATATTTCATAACCTAGTTCTCCAGTGAAACCAGTACGTGAAATATAAACTTTCTGATTATCAATATAAAAGAAGTCTGACCTGTAGTATTTTAAATTTTCATCAATCTTACCATCAGTGAGATCTTTCATAATATCCATCGAAGAAGGTCCTTGAATTTGTAAAACTCTTGATTGTGGGTCTGATATTTCAACATCAAAACCATCGGTATGTGCTAACAGCCATGTTTCAAATTCGCCATCTGCTTGTACATACCAATATTTATTATCACTAAATTTAAATAAAACACCATCCATAAAAATACCTCCCTGAGGTGTACAAGCCAAAGCATAGAGGCCCCTCCCTTCTTTGAAGGTTGTAATTTCTCTGGTCAATACTTTATTTAGGAAGTCTGTAGCATCAGGTCCAGAAATTTCGATTGGTTTTTCCGGGACGTCATAGATGAGAGCTTTCTTTCTTAAAGTCCAATATTTATGAAGAACATCTTCATCATTATAGATTGCATGATATCTTCCAGCGTAAACACCTCTAATCATTTTACTATCGTCAATCCTTGATATATAAGGTGATTCTTCAAAGCGTCTCGCACTAATTTTTATAGTATTTTGAAGATCGCTATCTTCCTGAAAATTTCCCATAAAGTCATCCTATAAATATTTAAGCTTTAATACATTTGGAACTTGTAGAAAGACAAGTTAAAAATTTTAATTTCTTATATTATTTATTGTATCAAAATCACTTGATGAGAATATAATATTAAAATAGATTGAAGCAATTAAATATGTTTTTTTAAAGCTTAAAATGAATAAATTACAGCCCATAAAACCACTACTTTCTTCTATTCCTGCTGTTCATGAGATTCAAAAAATTTCTGAAGTACAAAACTTGATAAATATCCATGGACTTAGTCTTGTTACCCAAGCAATAAGAATTACTCAGAAAGAATTTCGCGAGCTTCTTTTATCAAGTGGAACTTCAAAAAATAAAAAAATAAAAAATTTGGAATTTTTAAATCAACTTAAAAAAAATTTATCATTAATTACAAATGATAGCCTTCAAGGAGTATTTAATTTGACGGGTACTGTTTTGCACACAAACTTTGGACGTGCTTTATTACCTAAAGAGGCCATTAATTCCGTTAATCAAATTGCAAGTGAGCCATCAAACTTAGAGTATGATATTTTAAATAATAAAAGAGGAGACCGTGACAGCCATATTGATGAAAGGCTTTGTCGTTTAATTGGTGCAGAGGCGTGTACTATTGTAAATAATAATGCGGCAGCAGTAGTACTTGTTCTAAATAGCTTAGCAAAACGAAAAGAAGTTCTAATAAGTAGAGGGGAATTAATTGAAATTGGAGGTTCGTTTAGACTTCCAGAAATAATGAAAAGTGCTGGATGTAAAATTTTAGAAGTGGGAACAACAAATCGAACACATTTTGAAGATTTTGAGAACGCTATTGGAAAAAAATCTGCGATGATATTTAAAGCTCATAAAAGTAATTTTTATGTTGAAGGATATACATCTGAAGTTGAAGAGAAGGAGATAGTAAAGCTTTCTAAAAAGAATGATATTCCATTTATGGTTGACCTTGGAAGTGGTTCTTTAATTGATCTCAAATATATAGGAATAACTAAAGTTCAATCTCCTGCAGAAACACTTGCTAAAGGAGTTGATTTAATAACATTTAGTGGCGATAAGTTACTTGGAGGACCGCAATGTGGAATAATTGCAGGAAGAAAAGATTTAATAACCAAAATTAAGAAAAATCCTTTAAAGCGAGCTTTGCGTTGCGATAAAATGACAATTGCAGCTTTTTCAACTTTACTCAAACTATACGAAAACCCTGAAAGAGCAAAATTAGAAATACCTACTTTGAGACTATTAAATAGAAAAGAAACAGATATTTATAAAGTTGCAGAAAAACTTTATCCATCTATAAAATCTAAGATTTCAAATATAGCAGAGGTTAAAATTATAAAGTGTAAAAGTCAGATTGGAAGTGGCTCATTACCTGTTGAACTATTGCCAAGCTATGGTGTAGAAATAAGCTCTAAAAATTTAAAAAGGAATTCAAATAAATTACTTCAAAGCATATCTAAAAAGTTTAGAGAACTTCCAATCCCTGTAATCGGAAGGTTGAGCAAAAATAGTTTAATATTTGATTGCCGTTGTCTTGAGGACACGACTTTGATTATTAAACAACTAGAAAAAATAAATTCTGAATATTTTTTAAATACATGATTGTAGCCACTGCAGGGCATATTGATCACGGGAAAACATCATTAGTTAAATGTTTAACTAACAAAGATACCGACAATCTTCCTGAAGAGAAGCTGAAAGGAATGTCAATAGATCTTGGGTTTGCCTATAAGGATTTGGGTAATAACATATCATTAGGTTTTATTGACGTTCCAGGCCATGAACGCTTTATTCAAAATATGCTAGCAGGAGTAATTGGAGTGGACTTTGGACTTTTAGTTATTGCTGCTGATGATGGCCCAATGCCTCAGACGAACGAACATCTTGAAATTCTTAATCTATTAGGGATTAATAGAGGGGCTGTAGCCATAACAAAAATTGATAAAGTTAAATCAACTAGAATTGATGAAGTTATAAAATTATCAAAAAATATTCTTCAAAAGACTTCTTTAGCAAAAGCACCATTCTTTCCTATCTCAAATTTACAAGAAACCGGTATTAATAGTTTAATAAATTATCTAAAAGAAGAAGCATATAATAATAAGCCACAAACCATTAAAGGTGAATTTCGTCTTGCCATAGATAGAAAATTTAATTTGAAAGGTACTGGCTTAATTGTTACGGGAACTATTTTTTCTGGTGTTATTCGAAAAGGTGATAATATAATTTTATCACCTAAAGGGATTGAAGGTCGTGTAAGGGGAATACACTCACAAAACAAAGTGTCAGAAGTAGCGTATACTGGTCAGAGATGCGCACTTAATCTGGTAGGGATGAATGTTGAAAAATCTTCTATTAGTAGAGGGGATTGGATTTTATCAAAAGAACTTCATTTTCCCTCCAATTGCATGGATGCCGTCATTTCAGTTTCGCTAAATGAAAAAAAGTCTCTTAAAAGTTGGACTAGAGCCCATCTGCATTTAGGATCATCTAAAATAATTTGTAGAGTTATTACATTAGAAGATAAAGAGATTATGCCGGGATGTAATGGTTTAGTTCAACTTAAACTTGAACAAGAAACATCATCATCATTTGAAGACAGATTCATTTTAAGAGATCAATCAGCAAAGAGAACGATTGCTGGGGGAAGAATAATTGATCCTTTTTCTATTCCTAAAGACAGGTCTAAACTTGAAAGAATTGAAGATCTTCACATTATGAGTAAACATGAGCATAAAGTAGTACTTACTCTTTTGTTATCTAAAAAAACCTGGGGAATAGATCTTATAAAATTTTCAGTGAGAAGAAACTTAAATAAAACTGAAACTCAAAAACTTTTAAAAATAAATGATATAAAAATATTAAAAGAAAAGGATAAGTTTTGGGTGGTCACAACTTTAAATTGGAGTGTTTGCATTAAAATTGTTTATGATTACATTAATAATCTTCTTAACCAAACTAACAAACTTAGCGTCCTTAATGAAGAAAAAATTATTCAAAATTTTAAATCTGTTGCTCCAGGATATGTAATAAAAAATATTTTAAATGAACTTATTATTTCAAAAAGTATAGTTCGGAATGGAAAAGAATTATTTTTAGCTGAACATAAAATTATTTTTAATTCTAAAGAATTATATGTATGGGAAAAAATAAAGCTTATCTTAGATAAAAATAAATACCACACCCCTACAATTAATGAGATTGCAAAAGAATTAAGTTTTGATATTAAAGAAACAGAAAAAGTTGTAAAAAAAGCATTAGATTTGAATTTTCTTGTTCAAGTATCATCAAATCGTTATTTTTATCCAGATATTATTTTGTATTTTGCAAATATTGTTGAGAAAATTTCTGCGATAAGTATAAACCATAAATTAGAATTATCAATTTTTAGAAATGAAGCTAAAATTAGTCGTAATTTAGCTATCGAGTTGTTAGAGTTTTTTGACAGAAAAGGATTAACTATTCGATTGAAAAATGATCGTTATTTACAAAAAAAAGCTAATCAGGTTTTTCAATAAATGTTAGATTTAATTAAATGTTTAAAAAATTTGGTGTAGAATATTACAGGAAGGAAATCGTCTCCGGTGAGACGCGCGGATTTCAAATCCGTCGGGAGGCGTTAAACGTCTTTGGTGGGTTCGACTCCTGCTCCTTCCGCCATCAATTTTGAGTGAATGATACAAATACTTTATTATGTAATGAAATCATAGTTAAAATTCATCAAAAGCAATTTAATAATTTAAATTAAAAATGTATTAAACTGTTACTAACCATAAATTTTTCACTGTTGAATTAATTTATATTTCCTCCCAGAAATTAAATCCAAATTTATGGTTAGTCCCACACCTTACTCTTAAAAATAACATAAGATTTAATCTAATCTTATATTAACTTTGTTATTTGGAATAATTAATTATAATTTAATATCTTCAATATCGGAGTTAACCTTATGAACAAAATTATTTTTGTTGTAGCTGGTGTAATCATTTTTGACAAAAAAATTCTTTGTGTTCAGAGAGGTGTAAACAAATACAAATACATTTCAGAAAAATTTGAGTTTCCAGGTGGAAAGATAGAAGAGGGCGAAACTGATGTAAATGCACTTCGTAGAGAAATACTGGAAGAGCTTAGAATGGATATTAATATAGATAAATTTTTTATGGCAGTTGATTATCAATATCCTGATTTTTTCATAAATATGAAAGTTTATCTTTGCTCAAGTAAGAGTAATCAATTGTTGCTTTCTGAACATTTAAGTTATCATTGGCTAAGTGTGAATAAATTAAAAAATTTAGACTGGGCAGCAGCAGACATTCCAGTAGTAAAAAAATTATTGTCAAATAATATTTTTTAATTAATGTTAAAAATAATAATAAAATTTCTTTTGAGATTAAATGGTTCTAATAAATGAAATGCCTGCAATTGGTAAAGGCTTTATTTCCAGACTTGAAAAGTATACATTTGATAATCCTGCCTGGAACAAACCATCGGAAGAAAAAGAGAGAAGAGTTTCAATTGTCTCTACTGCTGCCATTACGAAAAGGGGCGATAAACCATTTTCTTGGTTAGCAAATAATCACCGTGTAATAGATAAAAATGATCTTGATCTTGTAATGACGCATGTAGCTGTTGAATACGATCGAACTGCATGGCAGCAAGACCTTAACACAATTCTTCCGATCGAAAGACTTGAAGAGATGGCCAAAAGTGGTGAAATAGGGTCTGTTTCAAATGAGCATTATTCTTTTATTGGATCATCTGATCCAATAAAAATGGAACGCTCTGCTAGAGAGGTTGCTGATAGAATGAAAATGGATGCCGTAGATACAGTTCTTTTAGTTCCTGTCTGACCATTTTGCACGCGCGCCGTGAGCGTGCTTGCTCATTTTTTTGAATCCTTTGGGCTTTCAACAGTGCTTGTTGGATTTGTAAAAGAACATATTGAGGCAATTAAACCACCAAGAGCTCTATGGCTTGATTTTCCCATGGGCCGCCCTCTCGGTAAACCCAATGACCCTGATTACCAGAAAAAAATTATTCGCGCTGCTTTTGATTTATTTAATGAACCATCAGGACCTGTGCTGAAGGATTTTCCAGATATTATTCCTGTCAAAGATGGCAGAATGGGATACGCTCTTCCTGTTGATCTTGTGATAAGTAAAAATGAAATTGGAGATATAGATCTTCTAGCTGAAGAAGTTAAGTCTGAAATTAGTAGTTTAAAGAAAGACTATGATAAAGCTGTGTCTTTTCGAAAAAGAACGACTGTAGGCGCTAGTGAGATGATTGTTTCTGAGTATATAGATTACATATCTTTATTCGTTAAAGGAGAAATTCCTAAGAGCCCAAGAAAAGGAATAGGTTCCGTTCCTCTTTTAAAACTAGTGGTAGAAGACCTACAAGCTTATTATAGTGAAACAATAACACATAGGGATAAAATTGATGACTTTGAAAAACTTGGGACTTGGTTTTGGGAAGAGACAAAAGCTGGGAGACTAATTTTGTGTCTAGAAGCCGTCTCTCTTGAAAGTGAAAATAGAATATTAAAGCAAATAGTAGATATGTCTCTTATCACTCCTAGGTTCTGGTCAGAAGGTCCTCTTCCAGGATCGTCTGGATCAGGTTGGTAGATTTTTTATTATTTTTGTATTCAAACCCTTAAATATTGATTTTATTTTTATAAGTAATAGTTTCATACTATGTCATTTAAATATAACAAAAAAGATGCATGCTGCATGTGGTGTAACAGGACAGAAAATCCTCATCCTGACTATAATGAAACAATACCTACTAAAGTTTTTATTTCTACAAAGAAAAGAGAGGTAGAGCTGTGCTTATATTGTTATGAGGAAGAGGTTAAGTTTTCCAAAAAAAATACTACTAATTTTAATGATGTTTTAGACCAAAGATACGAAATTTTAAATTCAATTCAATTATATAGGAGTTAGAAAGTTTTTATATGGTAAAAAAATGGATTTTTTTATATTACTTTTTAATATATTGCTTCATAGCATTTATAGTTATTTTCTTTAATTAAAAGTATAAAAAAGGTAAGTTAATGTCTAAAGACATTCAAAGAAAAATAGCTGTTATTTTAGTTACCGACGTTGTTGGTTTCAGTAAAATGATGGAAAAAAATGAGGATGAAACTCTCAGAAGCTTCCGATCTTGTAGAGAAATTTTAGACAACTTATTTGAGGAGCATGGAGGACGAATTTTCAATACAGCAGGAGATTCTGTTTTAGCTGAATTCCAAAGCGCTGTATCTGCTGTAGTATGTGCTAAAGAATTTCAAAAATTAGTGAAAGAAAGAAACTTCAATGTTTCTGAAGAAGCAGTGATGCATTTCAGAATTGGTTTGAATATGGGTGATGTTATTGTAGAGGGTGAGAACCTTTATGGCGAGGGTGTAAATGTTGCCGCAAGACTTGAAGCTTTATCTCAACCAAATGGCGTTTGTCTTTCAAAAAGCATTTTAGATTTTGTTAATAAGAAAACTGAATTTGATTTTCATGATCTTGGTGAGCAAAAAGTAAAGAATACAACTGTACATGCATATGACTTGGCAGACCCTGACCTTGAAACTAGAAAATTAGAAGAACAAATACAAAGTGAAGACTTTGAAAGTAAACCGCCTACTATTGCCGTTCTTCCTTTTAACAACTTGAGTAATGATCCAGAACAAGACTATTTTGCTGACGGTATAACAGAGGACATTATTTCACATTTATCAAAATGGAAAACTTTTCCTGTTATTTCAAGTAATTCAATGTTTTCATATAAAGGCACTAAAGAAACAACAAAAACAATTTCAAAAGAACTTAATGCAAGATATTTAGTTGAGGGAAATGTTAGAAAAGGTGGCAATAAAGTTCGAATTAGCACTAAACTAATTGATGCTGATAAAGATACCCAAATTTGGTCTCAAAACTGGGATAGATCTCTAGAAGATATATTTGAAATTCAAGATGAAGTATCCCAAAAAGTTGCAGTAATCATTTCCCCTGCACTAAAAGCAAATGAGATAAAGAATCTTGAAGTAAGGAAAAAAGTTAATCTCAGTGCCTGGGATGAAAGTCTTCAAGCCCAGGCATATTTTAGTAAGTCGAACTATACTCAGGGATTAGATTTACAATCTAAACTAGAATTAGGACTAAAGGCAATTGAACATAGTGAAAAAGCTATTTCTCTAGATGAAAACTTAGCAGAAGCACATTTAGTACTATCACAAAGTTTACTTGAAAGAATATTTGAACCGTCACTTGATTCTGAAAGAAAGGAAAATGAAAAGAAACTAAATTTGCATGCCGAAAAAGCTTATTCATTAGACCCTGAAAACCCTGATGCTATTGTAATCAAATGTATTCAATATTATTTAAAGGGAGACACTGAAAGGTTCTTGGAATTAATTCAAAAAGCTCTTGATGTAAATCCTAATCACCCACGTTCTCTTCAAATGTATTCTATGTCTTTAATGAGGCAAAATAAATTTGATGAAGCAATTAATTGCGTGAAGCAAGCAATCGAAATTGACCCCGTTGGAAGAATTGAATGGGAAAGCTGGTTAATATTCTGTTATATAAGTAAAAAGGACCTAGATAATGCACTTATTTCAATTGATAGATCTATAACTGATTCGCCTCATAATAGACTTTTTGGTTTTAAAGCTGCTGTATTAGCGCTCAAGGGTGATATAAATGAAAGTAAGAAGTGGCTTGAAAAGTATCAAAATGCAAGGCCGGAAGTTAAAAATATTGCCGACTATAGAAAAGTAGCTCCCGAAATGAGTGAGGCCTTAACTAATAACCTTGTTGAAGGAATGAAGCTAGCAGGATTACCAGAATAAAATAAATAATATTAGCTATAATCCACCTTCTTCGAAAAGAAAATTAGAAATCTTATCGATACCATTTGAATTTTTCATTTCACCAAAAACATAGGGTAGGCCATTTCTTGCCTTTGCAACGTCAGTTTCCATGTTTTGAAGATTTACTCCTACATATGGAGCCAAGTCAGTTTTGTTTATAATTAAAAGATCAGACTTTTGAATTGCGGGGCCTCCTTTTCGAGGTATATCTCCACCCATTGCAACATCTATAACATAAATTGAGATATCAACTAATTCTGGGCTAAAAGTAGCCGCTAAATTATCTCCACCTGACTCTATCAAAATTAGATCTAGATCTGGAAACCTCGATTTCATTTCATCAACCGCTAATAAATTAATTGAAGCATCCTCTCTAATTGCAGTATGTGGGCACCCACCAGTTTCTACTCCTTTGATCCTCTCTAATGGAAGAGCTTGAGCTTTCATTAAATATTCTGCATCTTCTATTGTATAAATATCATTAGATATAACAGCCATTGATAGTTTTTTTGATAAAGCTTTACACAATGCTTCAGTTAAACTAGTTTTTCCTGCGCCAACTGGACCGCCTATACCTACTTTTAAAGGTCCATTAAAATTACTCATGTTGAATATAATCTAGTTATTAAATTTTCATGTTTAATACTGTAAAGGTCCGAAAGATACGTTGTACTTCCAATATCATCTAAAGAATAATCTTTTGTTTTTTTAATGAGTTTTTCTATCATAGCCATTGATTCTAAAATACAATCCTGCCCTTTTTTCTGACCAAGAGGTATGTGTTTTACACAAATATTTATTATGTTTGAAACAAATGACTGAACGTAAAACAACAAGAGTTGATTGAGGGGTATTTTAAAATAAATACCGGCTTTTGCTACTCCAATTGGATAAGAAGTATCCTTAGGAAGGTCAAAGTTCCAACTATCCATCATTACTTTTCGAAATGCATTACCCATCGCTAAAGTTTCTGATTTTCTTTCCTTAGACGGATTAAGTGCAAGCGAGAGATCATTTAAATTTAAACCGTCATATGTAAACTTAATTAAAATAGAGTCATTTTTGCATGTTCCATGAAAAATTATTCCTTCTATAAATTCCACAACATCCTTAGGGCCATTAATAAGTTCTTCGTTTATCATTGCTTCAATCCCATGAGAATAACTATACGATCCAATAGGGAATGATGAAGAAAACCAAGTCTGTAATATCTGTAAAGTTTTTAAATTACTATCTATGGAGTTTAAATTTCTAATGTTTGTGACTGTGGGTTCTTCCAACTCCATATGCTCCCCCTTCAGGATTAAATGGCTCGACAATTTCTTTGGCCACTCCACCTAATTGTAATATCATTGCCTTAATTACTTTATCATATTGAATTACAACTCTATTTTCTTCTATCTGACATGGCATATGCCTGTTTCCAATATGCCAAATTAACTTCATTAAATTATCGCCTGTTATTTCCAAAAGTTTTTCTGATTGGGATTTAATTAATATTAATTTGTTACTTTCAAGTTTAAAGGCTTGATTATGAAAAAGTGATTTTGTCTCAGCTAAATTGACGATGAACTCTATACCGTTATTAGAAGTTAATTTTTTTCTTCTAATAAAACGATTATCATAAGACAACAAAATTGAATCTATTACTTCTAAATCATTTGTATTTTCAATAATTTCAAAACAACTTTCCATGAAACTAGTACATAAAATATCTTTGAGCCAAAGGAAGTTCTTTAGCAGGTTCACAAGTTAATAATTCTCCATTTGCTTTAACTTCATATGTCTCTGGATTGACCTCAATGCTTGGGCATGAACTGTTTAAGACCATATCTTTTTTAGAAATTTTTCTAGTATTTTCAACAGGAAGTAAATCTTTCCGAATACCTGTATCGACAAGAGAGTCTTTTATTATTGCTTCATTGCTAACAAAAGTAACAGAAGATCTTTCAAGGGAACGTCCAAAAGATGAAAACATAGGTCTCGAATAAACAGGTTGTGGAGTTGGTATTGAAGCATTTGGATCTCCCATTTGCGCGCAAGCGATGCTTCCACCAATTAAAATCATTTCAGGTTTTGCTCCAAAAAAAGCTGGGTCCCAAATAACAATGTCTGCTCTTTTGTTTATCTCTAAACTACCAATATGTTTTGATATGCCATGAGCAATTGCTGGATTTATTGTATATTTTGCTATGTATCTTTTTACCCTTAAATTATCATTATCTCCATTTTCATCTCTAAGTCTTCCACGTTGAACTTTCATTTTATGTGCCGTTTGCCATGTCCGTGAAATTACCTCGCCAACCCGACCCATAGCCTGACTATCAGATGCTATTATTGAAAATGCTCCCATATCATGCAGAATATCCTCTGCAGCTATAGTCTCTCTTCTTATTCTGCTTTCTGCAAAAGCTACATCTTCAGGTATAGATTTATCAAGATGGTGGCAAACCATTAGCATGTCGAGATGCTCTTCAAGTGTATTTACAGTATAAGGCATAGTAGGATTTGTAGATGAAGGGATAATATGCTCTTCGCCACAAACTTTTATTATATCTGGCGCATGCCCTCCACCAGCACCCTCAGTATGAAATGCATGTATTGTTCTATTATTAATCGCTTTAATTGTATTTTCTACGAATCCACTCTCATTCAATGTATCAGTATGGATCATTACTTGAACATCAAATTCATCTGCTACACTTAAACAGCAGTCTATGGCTCCTGGGGTTGTTCCCCAGTCTTCATGTAACTTTAAAGAACTGGCACCCGCAATAATTTGCTCTTTTAAAGCATCGGGTAAGGATGAATTACCTTTACCAGCAAAGGCTAGATTCATAGAAAATGCATCTGCAGATTGAATCATTCTTTTTATGTGCCAAGGCCCAGGGGTACAAGTTGTTGCAAGTGTTCCATGGGCTGGACCGGAGCCACCACCAAGCATTGTAGTGATC
This sequence comes from Puniceispirillales bacterium (SeqCode), assembly GCA_045565515.1. Taxonomy (GTDB): domain Bacteria; phylum Pseudomonadota; class Alphaproteobacteria; order Puniceispirillales. Next base: position 89,973 of record JBJLFF010000018.1, on the reverse strand, counting down.
CCAGAATGTAAAGCATCATCAATTTGTTGAGGGCAAATAAAATGAATGTGGCTATCAAAACCACCCGAAGTAATAATTTTGCCTTCTCCAGCAATGATTTCTGTTCCTGGTCCAATTATGATACTTACGTTTGGCTGAGTATCCGGATTACCAGCTTTTCCAATGCCTGAAATAATCCCATCTTTAATACCTATATCAGCTTTAAAAATGCCATTTACATCAACTAATAATGCGTTAGTTATTACCGTATCAACAGCACCTTTTAGACGTGAATATTGAGATTGGCCCATACCATCTCGTATAACTTTTCCACCACCAAATTTGACTTCTTCACCATATGTGGTGAGATCTTTTTCAACCTCTATAAATAATTCTGTATCTGCAAGCCTTACTTGATCACCAGTAGTGGGACCATACATGTCAGCGTATGACTTTCTTGAAATACTTTTCATTTAATTGATCCCATTACTTTTTTGTTGAAGCCAAATATTTTTCTTTCTCCTTGAATTTCGATTAATTCTATATCTCTTGATTGACCAGGTTCAAATCTTATAGCTGTACCTGAAGCAATATTAAGTCTTTTTCCATTTGCAATCTTCCTATCAAAATCTAAGTAATCATTGGCCTCTGCAAAGTGGTAGTGACTTCCAACTTGTATAGGCCTGTCACCTTTATTTGAAACTGTTAAACTTAGACTTTTTGAATTTTGGTTTATAACTATGTCGCCGTCTTTTGTAATAATTTCTCCAGGTTTCATTTTTATTTCCTATCTTATTGGATGATGAACAGTGACTAACTTTGTTCCATCTGGAAATGTTGCCTCAACTTGTACTTCATGGATCATCTCTGGAATACCTTCCATACAATCTGACAATTTTATAACTTGAGCGCCTGTCTCCATTAGTTCAGCAACTGACTTACCGTCTCTAGCGCCTTCAATTACGAAATCTGTAATAATTGCTATTGCTTCAGGATAATTAAGTTTTACACCTCTTGATAGTCTATTTCTAGCAACGATAGCAGCCAGACTTACAAACATTTTATCTTTTTCTCTAGGGGTAAGTTTCATATTTAAGAGTTCCAGACTTTAGGAATTTCATTATCTAAAATGTAAGACAATAATCCCATAATTGCAAATTTAAGATAATAGCTATTTGTTCCAATACTTCTAATTAATACTTTATTATCCCATTCTGACATTGCTATTTTGACTTCATCATTTTCGAATTTTTCAACATTGATATTTTTTATCTTTTCATAAAATAGTTTACCAATAACTAAAATTGTATTTACCGCATATTTGTTATCAAATGTCGTTCTATTATTTAACAATTTGCTAATATTTCCATCAAAACTAGATGCCTCAACATGAGCTAACTTTCCTTCACAAAAAATTTCCCATATATCAGAAAAGAAACCTTTTTCAACAACCTCGCCCATTGAAGTTCTTCCATAAACACTTGTTTCACTCATAATTAAGTTTGAATTATTGTTTATATTAATATTGATTCTTCTGGAAAAATTACATTGATTAAATAAGATCAGTTCCTGAGGTAACCAGAGCAAGTTGCTTTCTTTTAAGTCTATATCTATTTTTAATTTTGCTGGTTGACCAAATCCACTATAAATTTTTTCTGCGGTTTGTGTTGTTATGCAAATATCTGAACCTGACAAATTAAAATTATTTAAATAACTATCACCAGATGTCATTCCACCAGATGTATTCACTAAAACTAACTCTTTAAATCTTCTATAACTATTGGGTATAATTGCCTTTGAAGCACCTTGTTGATAAAGTTTTTTAAGTGAGTTTTTCTCAAACTTTATATCTAATTTCCCAAATGATTTTTGTAAGGTTGTATCCATATGAATTTTTTGTGTAATTGATTTAGTTAACATCAATCTGGTTTGTAAATATCGTTCCACTAACAACTAGTAAACTTATACCTCCATTTTTACTTTTATTATTGAACAAAAGAATACGATAATTAGGTTAAATGCATATTAAAGTATTATTAAAATTTTACAAATTGCCAAAGTTGCATATATTTATAATATTTTTAAAATATGATAGTTTAACTAAATTAAATAGGTGAAAACATGTTCGGTGATATTGCAGCAAATATTATAAAATTTATTGAGAAGTCATTATTAACTATCATTGCCTTGTTAACTATAGTTGCAACAATTCAGGAAATAATTAAAATTTATGATTCTGGAACAATAAATTTAGCAGACTTACTTCTTTTATTCATTTACACTGAAGTTTTAGGTATGATTGGTGTTTTTTATACAAGCAATAGAATACCAATAACTCTTCCATTATTTATCGCTATGACTGCTATATCACGGCTTATAATTTTGCAGGGAAAAGGCATGGATGCCTCAACATTATTATATGAAGCAGGCGCAATTCTTATAATAGCTCTAGCATGCTTGGCTGTAAGGTATCGTCCCAGCAGATCTTATCACTACCAAAACGAAGATGATTCCAAATAAATAGATTGAAATATCAAAAACTATTCTTAGATAAAATCTATTAGTAATTATTTGTATAGAATATGAAAAACAATAATACCGATGTATTTATTTCTGGTGGTGGTCTTTCTGGCTTAATAGCTTCTATTGCTTTTGCAAAGAATGGTTTTTTAGTTGTATGTGTTGATAAAAACAAACCTGAGTTTTACAAAAAAACAAAAAAAAATACTTTTCGCACTACTGCTTTTTTAGAACCTTCAAAAAGATTTTTAGATGAAATTGGTATCTGGCAATATCTAGAAAAATATTCTTGCCCGATGCAATCTTTAAAAATTGTTGATACAAAACGATCTGAAAATAAACTAGATATTAAAACTTCTAAGACTTTTTCCAATGATAATTATTCTATACCACTTGGTTGGAATATAAAAAATAGTGATATGTTAAGTGAGCTTTACAAAATGGTTGGTAAAGAGAAAAACATAAGATTTCATTCAGATACTACTATACAAGAATTTGAAACATTAAATGATTATATTGAATTAAAATTAACTGATGGAAGTCTGTATAAATCAAAACTATTAATTGGATCTGATGGAAAAGATTCTTTCGTAAGAAACAAACTAAAAATCAAATCAATTTCTAAAGATCTCAAACAAAGTGCATTAACGTTTGGAATAGAGCATGAATATAATCACGAAAATATTTCTAATGAAATTTATAGTTCTGGTGGTCCATTTACCACTGTTCCTCTTGATATAAAAAATGATGGGACAATTTCTTCCGTTGTATGGATGGACAGTGAGAAAAATAGTGATAAATTAATTAATCTAGAAAGATCTGAGTTCGAAAAAAAAGCCAATGAACGTTCAGCCAATATATTAGGAAAGTTAAAACTAATTTCTGATCCTCAATTATGGAAAATGCGAACACAGGTTGCTACTAGGTTAATATCTTACAGAACAGCAATTATTGCTGAAGCGGCTCATGTTATACCCCCAATTGGAGCTCAAGGATTTAATATGAGTATAAATGACATTAAGTGCTTATTAAAAAAATCATTGGATCCTTCATATAAATTAGGTGAAACAAGAATGCTACTGTCCTATGAAAGACAAAGGTTTGTTGATATGAATTTGAGGGTTGGCAGTGTGAATTTACTTAATCGAGTTTCCAGAACTGATAATCAAATTCTAAAAAATATTCGTTCTAAATCTATTGATTTTTTATTTAATTTTAAACCATTGAAATCAAGTCTGATGAGCTTTGGGTTGGGATCAAAATAGATTTATCTATAAACCTTTAAATCTTGCATTTTTTTACTAATTCAAATAATTTTATATTAATTTTAATTTAAAGAAAAGGAGGTGGTCTATGTCTATAATTTTATATACAAGTGCTTCCTATGAGATAACAAGGCACTTGGTTAAATAAAATTGAAAAAGGGGGACTAGATTGTCTCCCTTTTTTAAATTTTTCTTTTTATAAAATGAAGATTTATTTTAAAAATTCATTAATAGTTTTTGAAACTTTTTTTCTTTTGTGTGGGGTTTATCTTCCTTTAGTCCGCACTAATGAATTCTGGTTTTTTAGTTCAGAGTTTTCAGTTATTTCTATTACAAGGGATCTATTTATAAATGGAGAAATACTTCTATCAGCACTTATAATTTTGTTTGGCTTCATTATGCCATTTATTAAAATTATTTTAAAAATTTTTGAGTTAGAGTTTTTTGAAAGGTTTAATTTACACAAATTTGCTATGGTAGATATTTTTTTAATTGCTTTTATGATTTTCGCAAGTAAGTCATCTAGTTATTTTGAAGTATACTTGATGTATGGTTTCTACTTTCTTTTGGCTTCTGTTTTAATGAATTACATTTATGTGATTTTCATTAAATAGTGATTTATAAATAATTAAATCTACTTAACTATTTCAAATTTTTAAATCTTTTTAGATTTAATTTTTTTAAAACTTTCCCTTTTGGACTTATAGGGATAATCGATACCCCAATTCCATTTTCTCTTAAACTGCAAAGATTGAAACTTGTCCCCTCAACAATTGAGAGCTCATCATTTTCCAAAAAATCTACAGTTGAAAATAAACCATTTGAAATAATTACTGGTATATTATGCCAAAAATTCACTTGGTTGATATGAAGATGACCACACAAAATTGCTTGTATATTGTGGCCTGCAAGAATCGATTGAAGATTTTTTGTCGATTCATAATCTAAACTAATCCAGTTTGGACTTTTCTCACTGAACCTTGGAGGATGGTGCATCATAATTAAAGTAGGAGTATTTTTATTTACACTAAGACTTTTTTTTAAAAATTTGAATTGCTCTACACTTATTTCCCCTGAGATTTTTCCAGGTGATGAAGTGTCTAAAGTTATTAAATTTAAATATTCAAAAAGATGATTATAAAAATAAGGTTTACTAGATTTAATATTTTTGAAAACCTGGTTAAATGTGATTCTTTTGTCATGATTGCCTATTGCAAGAAAAGTTGGAGGTAAGATTTGACTTATAATTTCTTTCAGACATTCATAGCTTTTTATGTCACCTGAATTTGTTAAATCGCCACTGATTAAAATAAAATCTGGAAGAGGATTGATCGAATTTATTTTTTTTATTAATTTCTTAAGTGTTTTATGAGAATTGAAATTAGTATGTTTGTTAAGACTTTCATTAGATGAAAGATGAAGATCAGTTAGATGGATAAATTTTTTCATAACGTAAAAAATAGTTTTATTTTAAATGTCTTTACTAATTTTTTCTTCCTTTAAATGTTCAACTAAATTTTTATAGTCCCCTATTCTTTCATTATCTTTAAATATTTGCGGTATTGTCTTAATTCCTGGTGCTTTTGATTTTAGTTCACTCCTTAAGTTATCATCTGTTATATCAAGATCATTAAAACTAATTCCTTTTCTCGTTAGTAGTTCTTTTGCTCTAACACACCAAATACAATTTGGTCTTGTATAAATGCTATACACTTTAAACCTCTTATTATTTTTGTAGATTGTTATGTGTTATGTTTTTGATGCAGATTATACAATTTGTCAGTAATACCTTTGGTAAAACTAAATATTGTCTTTCTATATGACCAAATGACATTTGCGCCGATTTGGAAAAGAAATAAATAAAAAATTAATGAACACATATACAGACAATAATTAATAACACTAAAAATTCAAGTATTGTTTATTAATGTTTTTCTAAAATTTACTTTAGTTTTCAATTTTAAGATGATTAATAATAAAAAAACTAAATGATAACGTTTAGCTACCATTTAGTTAGTTTGGGAGGAAATAATAATAAAACTGTATCAACTATTTAAAATGATAATGAGGCTAGAAAAAAGTTAAAAGTTATAATCAAAATCACTATTAACAATGGTGAAAAATATATTTTTTCTAGCATATAAAATCCTCTTAATAATCAATATTACCTTTATAAGAAGAGATGATGTTTTAAATTTGATATAATAATGACAGAAATAAGATTTATAAGTTTAAAATCATTATTTTCTAATTATTGCATGAATTGCATGATCCATAAATTTCAAGATTATGATCAGAAGGTTTGAAGTTAAATTCTTTGCCCAACTTTGAAAAATATGAAGAAAAATTATTTTTTTCTAGTTCGATTACAAAGTCGCAATCCTTGCAAATTAGAAATGAAGTTGACTTTTCTGAGTTACATTCTGAGTGATTACATGCAATATAGGAGTTTTTACTTTTAATTTTGTGAACCTTTCCAATTTCAATTAATCTATCAAGTGCTCTATAAACTTGAGTTGGAGCTTTCAAACCTTCTTTTTTTGTTTGATCAAGAATAGTATATGCCTTTAAGGGCTCATTTGATTTATAAAGTAAATCTAAAACAATTTTCTGGTTTTTAGTTAGTCTCATTTTTTTGAACTCATAATTTTTGATATCAAACTGTTTTCATTTTTGCAACTTAACATTTTTCTTAGGTGCAAACAAAGATAAGAAAAATAGTATTAATGCAACTACTATGATACTTGGTCCTGATGCAGTGTTAAATTCTAAAGAGCTAAATAAGCCTATAACAACTGAAGAAATACCTCCTAAAATAGATAGAAAAACCATCTGTCTGGGATTGCTACTAAGATTTCTAGCCATAGCAGGTGGCATTATAAGCAAACCAGTAATTAATAGGACCCCTATCATTTTTATCGATATAGCAATAACGCCAGCCAAAAGTAATGTGAATATTATATTTGATCTATCTGGGTGCATGCCTTCAGCTGCTGCTAAGTCATAATTGACAGTTGCTGCAAACAATGACTTCCATATAAAATACAAAACTATTAAAATTAAAGTCCCGCCAAACCAAACTATAAAGATATCATTAATAGTAACTGAAAGAATATCTCCAAATAATAACCCCATAATATCAAACCGGATGAAAGTAAGGAAACCTATTAAAACCAACCCTACTGCTATACTTGAGTGAGCAAGCATACCTAATAACGCATCACTTGGTAATTTTGTTCTCTTTTGCAGACTCAATAAAAGTAATGCAATTATGCTTGAAATAAAAAAAACCGATAAGGATATATTAATGCTTAATGAAAAAGCTAATGTGACGCCAAGCAATGCAGAATGTGATAGAGTATCTCCAAAATATGATAAACGACGCCATACAACAAAGCATCCAAGCGGGCCTGTAACAATCGCTATACCTATACCCGCTATTAAAGCTCTGACAAAAAAATCATCAAACATTATTTTATAATGCTTCCATCTATTGAGTGAGAATGCTCATGCTGATGCTTATATAAAGAAAGTACGGATGCTGTATGTTCTCCAAATAGTTCAATGTAAGCAGGGTTTTTAGCAACAAAACTAGGGGTTCCTGAACAACAAACATGTCCGTTTAAACAAATTACATGGTCGGTTGAAGACATTACAAAATGTATGTCATGTGATATTAGTAATATACCGCAGTTCAAACTATCTGAAATTTTTTTTATCAAACTGTAAAGTGCAATTTCTCCGTTAAAGTCAACTCCTTGGACAGGTTCATCTAGGACTAGCAATTCAGGTTTTTTTGCTATTGCACGTGCTATCAATACTCTTTGGAATTCACCTCCGGATAAATTTCTAAGATCTGAATGAATTAAATGTTTTACACCAGTTAATTTAAGGTTTTCTATGATTATACTTTCTGTAATATCATTTGTTAAATTCATAAAATCAATCACTCGAAGAGGCAACGCCCAATCAATATCAATTTTTTGCGGTACGTAAGCTAGTTTTTTTGTATTTCTTAAAATTGAACCCTTGTCAGTATTTAAAATATTCAAAACCATTTTTGCGGTTGTTGTTTTACCAGATCCATTTGGTCCGATTAAAGTTACGATTTGCCCTTTTGAAATTTCAAGAGATACACCCTGAACTAACCACTTTGAAGATTTATATACTCCAGCATTGTCTAATTTTACTAATAATTCTGATTGATTTATCATTTTTTTATTTACAATTTAAAATGTTACATTATAACAACGTTACTTTATAACACTTATTTTTTGAGGTAAACATTAATATGAAACAAGATAAAACATTTTTTGCGCAATTAATAACTATAATTTTTACAATTATTTTTATGGGTGCATTATCTGCAAAAGCAGATATTAAAGTTGTTACCACTATTAAACCCCTTCATTCATTAATTTCAAATGTTATGGATGGTATAGGCGAACCATCTTTAATTATTGAAGGTAGCACTTCACCCCATAGTTTTGTATTGAAACCCTCACACGCTAAGTTAATTGAACAAGCCGATATTATTTTCTGGATTGGAGAAGACATTGAAACTTTTATGGAAAAACCCTTAGAATCGATTGCGAAAAATGCAAAAAAAGTTTCATTCATGGAATTAAGTAGTATTGAAAAATTAAAGTTTAGAGAAGAAAATATTTTTGAACATGAAGATCATGATGATCATGGACATGATGAAAAGAAAGACCACGATGATCATGGACATGATGAAAAGAAAGACCACGATGATCATGGAGATGGTCATGAAGGGCACCACCATGGCGAGTTTGATGCTCATATTTGGTTAGATCCTGCCAATGCAAAAGAAATGCTTCACGAAATTGCTCATGAATTAGCAGATCTAGATCCTGCAAATGATGATAAATACGAGAGTAATGCTGATAATACAATTAAGTCTATTGATGATATGATTAGTAGTGTTAGCAGCAGTATAAATAAAAACGCTAAGTTTATAGTATTTCATGATGCCTATCAATACTTTGAAAAAAGGTTTGGTGTTGCAACAGCTGGAGCTCTTACCTTAAATACAGATGTACTTCCAGGTGCAAAACAAATTTCTGAGATACAGGAAGTAATTGCGGAAAGAGATATTAAATGTATATTTTCTGAGCCACAGTTTAATCCAAAAATCATAGAAACAATTGCACAAGACACAGGTATTAAAACTGGGGTGTTAGATCCTTTAGGTTCAATTTTTGATGCTGGCAAATCACAATATTTCACACTTATAAATGATTTAGGAGATAAGTTGAAAGACTGTTAATTTAATAAAAATATTTAGATAAAAACTAAAAGATCAGCTATCGTTAGCTGATCTTTTTTTTATCTGGAACACTTATTGAGTTTAAAAATTACATTAATAAGTTTTATGACAGCAAGAATTTCATAAAATCCAATCTTATGATTTCTTTGTGATTACATTGAAAGCATAATAAAAAAAGTTTATATAAGTTACGTATTAGTAATTAAAAGGTTAGTATTATGCAAAATCAAGAGGTTCTAGAAATAATATCAAATCTGAAAGGTCGAAAAAACTATGAGGAGAAAAAATCTAAAAAGTTAGGCTTCAATTCTCTTTATGATTATATTCATGATAAGTTAGAAAAAAATACTAAAGCAGAAGAAGAAAAGAAGTTAAAAGCCGAAAAATTGCTTATCGAAAAAGAGTTAATAGAGACAAAGCCAGAAAAAAAAGAGGGAAGTTGCAGCTGCTGTTAAGAATTTAAAAAAATTCGTATATTAATTAATAAATATTTTGGTTTAAAATTAAATGAAAACTTTAACTCTTATTTCTTTTGTTTTTATTTTTATTAATGCAGTATGCCATTCATCAGAAATTGTTGAGATTTACTTATTAGATAATTTAGATGATGAAAGAGGGTATTGTCTCGATATTAAAGGCCATAAAAGTAGAGCAAAAATTGAAAAGGGTTTGCAAGCTCATACATGCTATAGCTATCAAGGAGGAATTGCTGTAGATCAGGGATTTGATAAAGATAAATTATTGAACTCAATGTTTTTTATTCCAGGATTTTCTGCCTGTATGAAAACATCGTTTAATAGTCTTGAAACAAAAATAATATTAGATCAATGCAATGATAAAAATTCCAAATATTTGATATTTAGTAAGACAGGAGAAATTCACTTGGCAAATGACAATTCAATATGCCTTACGGTTTCAAACAAAAATTCTAGGAAAGGAAAAGGGGGTGATCCTTTGCATAATATAAAAAATATTGAGTTTCAAAAGTGTAAAAAAGATATTTCAAAGTTCCAATTATGGGGCATTAGATAACTATCTAATTATTAATTAAACCTTATAAGTAAAATAAGTTTTGATAGATTAATAACTAACTTTAAATAAAAAGCTAAAGGAATTAGATATGACTAAATATATACTTGATTTGAAAATTTTACATAGAGTTGTCGCAGTCATCCACTTTCTTCAGGGGTTATTTATGACGTTTGGAGGTAGAAATATTGCAGAACAATATGGATGGGATTATTCAATAGGATTTGCAGCTATGGTAGAACACCATGGATCTACTTTAATTTGTGTAAGCATATATTTTTGGTTTTTGCCAAGCTTTCTAAATTTAGAAAGTCTTAAAAGAGTGTCAATTTTGGGACTGGCTGTTCAAGCTATACTAATTCTAATGCCAATATACCATGCAATGTTTGGATATTTTCCAATTGATCCAAGCTTTTATATAATGATATTTGTCTTAACCCTTATTATGGTTTTATTCTTTTTAGCCTCAAGAGATGATAAGCAAAACGAATAGAAAATAGAACTTATAAATAAAATTTACTGCTAATTTATGATAAAGAAAAATCTCTAATTTCTTCAAAACTTAAGTGATCAGTAGTATTTTTTCCATAATAAACTTTTTCAATAATTCCTTTTTCATTAATAAGAATGTCGACAGGAACTATAGTCATACCATTTATTTCCATGGGAAAATAACCTTTAGCTGATGCTCTTAGAATTTTAAAAAAACCCACAGTAGAGCCAACTAAAAATTTCCAAATAGATTGTTCTACTTCATATTTTTTAAAGTATTCAAAATTTTCATCAGCCAAAATAGTAAAAGGAATGTCATGCTTTTTCATACTTTCTGTTAAAAACTCAAGAGTAGAGTCAAAAATACCTATCATATTAAATTTCGGATTTAGTTCATTATATCGATTAATAATTTCATTGATCCTAAGATTGCAAAACGGACATGTTGCAAATCTATAAAAAGTAATAATGGTTTTTTTCCCAGCAATATTTTTGATATTAAATTTTTTACCATCTATCGAAGGTAAATTAATATCTCCAATTTTGTCACCTTTTGTTAATTTCATAATATACACCCAAATTGTATTAAATACCATTTAAATGAGAAATGAATTAATGAATTTTCGTTTTATTTAATATGATTTTATTGCATATTAAGTATTAATTTTATCTACAATGGCCCTAACATTTTAACTCAGGTGTGCATTTTTAACATAATTAAATTGATAAATAGGCACTTTAAAAAATTCATTAAAGATTATTAAGTTTAATATTAATTAATATTATTGATCTTATGAATTCTTTAAATAATTCTGAACTTGATAGTATAAAAACTGATCTGTTTAAAAATTACAAAGTTAGTGGCTATGATGAAGCCCTTAATGAAAATTCTAAAGTAAGGCTCAGTTACAAAAAATTCCTTAATTGGTTTAAAGACCAGGAATATTCTGATCTTTCAAAGAAACATCTTGATGCCAATAAATTATTTAAAATAACTGGAATAACATTTAACGTTTATGGCAACAAACAGGATAGAGAAAAATTAATACCATTTGATATGGTGCCTAGAATAATTTCTGCTAAAGAATGGCAAAAGGTTGAGAAAGGGGTAAGCCAAAGAATAAGGGCAATAAATTCATTTCTAAATGATATTTATCATAGTCAAGAAATTATAAAATCTAACATTTTACCTCTAGAATTAGTTTATAATAATCCTGCATTTTTATTTCAGATGATAGGCTTTAGGCCTCCAAATAATATCTATAATCATATCTCTGGAATTGACTTAATTAAAACCAAAGGGTCAGAATTTTTCGTTCTGGAAGATAATGTAAGGGTTCCTTCTGGTATATCTTATATGATGAAAAATAGAGATATTATGATCAATCTTTTCCCAGAATTATTTTCTAAGCTTTCGATTAAAAATTCAAAGTTGTATCCTCTAAATCTTTCTAAAATGTTAAAAAAATCATCTTCTTCAAATAAAAAGAATCCTGTCGTTGCTATTTTAACACCTGGTGTCAACAATTCAGCTTTTTTTGAGCATTCATATCTTGCAGACCAAATGGGGGTGGAATTAGTAGAGGGGATAGATCTAAGTGTTATAAAAGGCTATCTGGCAATGAGAACAATTGATGGTTGGAAAAATATTGATGTTCTTTATAGGAGAATTGACGATGAATATATAGACCCACTTTGGTTCAAGGAAGATAGTTTACTTGGTGTACCAGGTTTAATGGATGTTTATAGAAAAGGAAATATTACTATAGCTAATGCCCCTGGAACAGGTATAGCAGATGATAAAGCAATTTATTCTTATGTCCCAGAAATGATTAAATTTTATTTAGGTGAACAACCAATTCTCAAAAATATAGAAACCTATAGGTGTAGTGATAGCCAAAGTCTGAAATATGTAATTGAAAATATTAAAGAGCTTGTTGTAAAGGAAGTTCATGGATCTGGTGGTTATGGAATGCTTATAGGCCCTTTTGCAACCTCAAATGAAATTAATTCTTTTAAAAAGAAAATCCTTGCTAATCCTAAAAAATATATTGCACAACCAACTTTATCTTTATCTACATGTCCAATTTTTACTAAAACTGGTCTCGTTCCTAGGCATGTAGATTTAAGACCTTTTGCTTTATTATCAAAAGATGAAGTGTATGTAACACCCGGTGGCTTAACCAGAGTAGCACTTAAAAAAGGTTCATTAGTAGTCAATTCAAGCCAAGGCGGTGGTACAAAAGATACCTGGGTAATTGATAGCTGATGTTGGGTAATACTGCAGATTCAATTTTCTGGATGTTTCGATATTTAGAACGAGCTGAACATGCTTCTCGTTTAATTGAAACAGGGTTTCAATTATTTTTGACATCTAAAGAAAACATCAAAAGTGAATGGAAGTCTATTTTAAAAACATCAGGATCAGAGAATTATTATTATCAAAACAATGAACTAATAGACAGTGTTACAGTTATTAAATTCATTTTAAAAGAACCTTCAAATCCTAATAATATTTTAACTCTATTAGAAAAAGCTAGAAACAATGCAAAAAAATCAAGGGTTTCACTTACTAAAGAAGTATGGGAAGCCACAAACTCCTGTTGGCTTGATATGAACCAGATGCTTAAAAAAAATATTTATGATAAAGACGTTCAAAATATTCTTTTTCAACTACGAGAGAAAATAGCTTTAATTATTGGTTACTTAAATAATACAATGCTTAGGAATGAAATCTTATATTTTTGTTATTTAGGAACTTATATTGAAAGATTTGATAATACTGCAAGAATCCTAGATGTTAGACATTTTTTGTTTCTACCAAATACAATGATTAGAAATGATATTATAGGTGAAACTCAGTGGGAAGCTATTTTAAGATCTTTATCAGCGTATAGGGCTTACATGTGGCAAAACCAAAATGAATTAAGTGCAATAAATATATCTAATTTTTTACTATTTGATGAAAAAATGCCTAGATCACTAAAATTTTCATTAGATCAAATTCTTAATTATATTAAATTGTTAAAAAAAAATAAAGTCAAAGATAGTGTAAGTTTTAATCTTGGCCTTTCAATTCAATCTAAATTAGTCTCTAGGAAAAAAAACTACAACTACGACTTTGGCCTTCACAACTACTTAGATAGACTAATTAAATCAAATATAAAACTGGGAAACTTAATAGAGGAAGAATTTAATTTTCATAGATAAATGCTATTAAATATATCATATAAAACAGAATTTAAAATAGACGGTGTATTAAATGCTGGCTATCAAAGAGTTATTCTATCTCCAAAAAGTTCAAATTCACAAAAAGTCAATAATTGGGAATTAAGTGTAACTGGAGGGGTTAAAGAGATTTTAACAAATGATCACTTTAATAACCATGTAAATTTAATTAGGATCAGTGATGACTCCAATAAAATAATTGTTAAAGTAAAAGGAGAAGTTAATACTTTTAATACTCATGGAATATCTGAAATGAACAAAAAAGACATTCCACTTTGGTGTTACTCTCAACAATCCAAGCTTACTCAACCAGGGAAACATATAAAAAACTTTTCGAAAAAAATAAAACTTAAAGAAGAAAACATTATTGAAGACCTTCATTTATTATCAAATTTCATAAAAGATGAAATAAAATATAACCCCGGTTCAACTACTTATAGAACCGCTGCCGAAGAAGCAATCCAATTGAAAGAAGGGGTATGCCAGGATCACACCCAAATCTTTTTATCGATTGTAAGAATAAATAATTATCCATGTAGATATGTGAGTGGTTTTCTTCTAACTGATAAAGACAATCAGAATCTTGCAATGCATGCTTGGGCTGAAGTATATATTCAAGATTTAGGATGGATAGGTTATGATGTAGCAAATGGTATTTCACCAGACGATAAATATATCTCAGTTGCTAAAGGTTTTGACTATAACGATGTAGTACCTATCAAGGGTGTTTTAAAAGGAAATTTAACCGAAGCACATAAAATCAAATTAAGTATCAAAAGTATTAATGAGTAAAGTATGACCTATTGTGTGGGATTACGATTGGAAAATGGTTTGGTTTTTATGTCTGATACACTCACCAATGCTGGTGTTGACAATATCAATAGAAATAAGAAAATGTACAGTTGGTCAATTAAAAATTACAGATCAATCATACTATTAACGTCTGGAAATCTTGCAACATCTCAAGCTGCAGTTAATATTATAAATGAAAAAATTTCAGAAAATGACTTAGAACATGATAATATTTTAAAAGCTCCGAGCATGTTTAAAGTAGCTCGAATTATCGGAAGAATTTTAAGAGAGGTTACTTCAGAATTTGCTGCTGATGGTCAAAATGCAGATAATCAGTACTCTTCCACATTTATTTTAGGTGGACAGATTAAAGGTGACGATCATAAATTATTTTTAATTTATCCTGAAGGTAATTTTATTGAATCTTCCGAAGACCAACCTTTTTTTCAAATCGGAGAAACTAAATATGGAAAGCCTATAATTGTAAGGGCTTATGATAACAGTTTAGATTTTGGTGAAGCTATAAAGTTATTACTTGTATCTTTTGACAGCACCATGAAGGCTAATGTTTCTGTAGGTCTTCCTATCGATTTGTGTACATTGAAAAAATCTTCTTTTATAATTTCAAACAAAATAAGGATAGACCAAAATAACTTATATTTTAAAAATATATCTGAAAGATGGGGGGCATCTCTTAAAGAGGCTATAAAATCATTACCCACATTTAAAGAAGAAATTAATACTTAAGATATAATCCATTATTTTTCTAAATATCTTCTTCAAGAATTCATGTTGACGAACTTTGAATTTATTTTCTATATTTCATATTCTTGTAGTAATCACCCTTAACAGATTTTATTTCAATAACATTAAAATTCGTATCTTCTACAAAAAATGTTTCTTGTTCTGTTTCTTGATTCTTAAATCTTGTATAGGGTTGGTCAAGAAAGCCTCTTGATTGCTGAACCTTAGATTTAACATTTAGATAATGCTCCCAATTTAAATGGATGCCAAAATGTGGTATACATACATTACCCATATCTACAGAATGCCTTTCCCTTTCTGCCCCTTTTTTTATTCTTTGATTAGTTTCATGCAGTGTAAGCTCATTTCCCCAAAAATTTATATCCTGCCACTTACCTTCTTCAAACTCACCTAACTTGCATCCAAGAATTTCTGAATAAAATGGTATTGATTTATTTAAATTCCCTGCTGGAATTGCTAAGTGGAAAATATTACTCATATTGAAACCTCATTAAATTAACTATTCAAATAATATGATAAATTATATAAAATTTGTTACTAAATATTGTAATATTATATCTAAATATAGAATATAAATTTAATTTTTAATTAGTTATTAAATTTATATTCCAATTAAGGGATAAATAGTTTTCTTTTTAATTGTTCCGTATGCTACACTGGTGTCAATTGAATCAATGCCTCCAATCGTATGAATTTTATTACGTACAAATTTTTCATATGAATCTAGATCTGAAGTTACAATTTTTAATTGATAATCAGAACTACCAGACATTAAGTGGCACTCTAGAACCTCTTCGCAATTTAAAATTTTCCTTTCAAAATTTTCTACTGTTTTTGAGTCATGGCGTTCTAATCTAATACGAGCAAACACTGTTAAAGGAAGTCCATATGCTTTTTGGTCAATGTCTGCTGTGTAACCAGTAATAATACCTTTGTCTTCTAAAATTTTTACTCTTCGCAAGCAAGGAGATGGTGATAGATTTACTTTTTCAGCTAAATCAATATTACTAATCTTTCCATTTATTTGAAGTTGATTAATAATTTGCTTATCTTTTAAATCCATTCAAATAGCTTTCTTAATTAAAATATAATAGCGATAAAACGATTGTATTACAAAATTCAAACTATATAAATTTTTCAGATACAAATTCATGCACAACGATACCGCGTGAACCAATTACTTTTGTATTATAATCTTTCAAATAAGGTAAATAATATTTTTCTAATAATGACTGGCATTTTTTAAATGCATTTTGGTCTTTGTATTCAAACAAAATACCCACTCTAAAGGTTCCCTCTTTATTCCAAATTTGCGTTACAACTCTTCTTAACATTCCTGCTTCAATAAATATTTCGGTTACTTCAGGTGTAAAAATTTCATCTTGTTTTCTTATGTAAGAATCCATTTCACCTTTGGTTGTGAACTCTCTTGTGGAGTAATTAATTAAATTTACATTCGACATTAGATTGCCTTTTCTATTTAAAATTTGTGCTTAATTGTTATCAATGAATTTTAAAATGACATTAAGCTGTGTAAAGAAGTAATTCAATACTTTGTAATATAATCATAAGTAAGTTGATGTTTTTGCATGCCAAATAATTTACAATAATGCCTATAAGAAATCATGCCTAAACCTAAAATAAAGCCTTCTTATCCGTATTTTTCTTCAGGTCCATGTGCTAAGCCACCCGGATGGTCACTAAACAATTTAAACAATGGGGCATTTTCAAGATCTCATAGATCGATGATTTGCAAAAAGAAATTAAAAGAGGTTATTGATAAATCAAGAAAGTTACTTGAAATACCTGATGATTATATAATTGGAATTGTACCAGGTTCAGACACTGGGGCAGTTGAAATGGCAATGTGGTCTTTGCTCGGGCCAAGATGCGTAGAGGTTTACTCTTGGGAAAACTTTGGGCATGATTGGACGATTGATATTTTAGATCAACTTCCACTTGAAAAATATATTGATATAACAACTGATTATGGTGTTCTTCCAGACTTTAAAAATAGTGACCCTGAAAATGATATAATTTTCACATGGAATGGAACAACCTCTGGTGTAAGGATAAAAGATACTGATTGGATAAGTAGGAACAGAAAAGGCCTTACAATTTGTGATGCAACTTCAGCTGCTTTCTCTATGAATTTAGACTGGCCAAAACTTGATGTGACAACATATTCATGGCAAAAGGTTTTGGGAAGTGAAGCAGCACATGGAATGATTATTCTATCACCAAGGGCTGTTGAAAGACTAGAGAACTATGTTCCGAATTGGCCTATACCAAAAATTTTTCGGATGGCGGAAAATAAAAAATTAAATAAAGCATTGTTTGAAGGACTTACTATAAACACTCCATCTTTGTTATGTGTTGAGGATGTATTGAATTCTTTAAACTGGGCATCTGAAGTTGGTGGACTGAAAGAGCTAATAAAAATTTCAGAAAAAAATTTAGATATTGTTAAAGAGTGGATTAGCAAAAGTAGTAATTTTAAATTTTTAGCTAATGATCATTCTACATTATCGTGTACTTCTATTTGTATAGTACCTAAAGATAAATGGTTTGAAGACTTAAGCGAAGAATTGAAAAGTGAATTTATGAATAAGGTGTATGCATCTGTTGAAGAAAATGGTGCGGGTTATGACTTTAATTCATATAAAACAGCACCTGTGGGTATTAGAATTTGGGGTGGATCCACTGTAGAAAATAAAAATATTTCAGATTTACTTCCCTGGATTGATTGGTCCTACGAATATAATAAAAAATTGTGGAAAGATAAAAATTAGTGCTTTTTTAAAAGATAAATAAATATCTGTTAAAGTTTATTAATTTTATTTAATCTTCAAATATGTTTTCAAAAAAATTCATAGTTACGAATGATTTTATTGATCAAAATGGCCACTTGAGTGAAGTGGGGTATTACTTTTATGCTGTTCAAACTGTTTGGGAAAAAAACAAGGTCATAGGCATTAACTCACTTTTAGAGAAACTAAAAATAGGACCAATAATTTTTAATACCGCAATAGAATTTAAAAAAGAGGTCTTTTTGGATGAGACTATAAATATAAATATTAAATTTACAAATATTTTAGACAATGGAAGAAAGTGGACAAGAAATAATGAGATTTTTAAAGAGAACGGTGATTTATCAGCTGTTGTAATTAGTAATGGTGCTTTTTTTAGTAGAGAGACACGTAAAGTAATCACTCCACCAGAAGAGATTTTTAAAAAAGTTTTTATAGACGATTAATGAAAAACAAATCTCCAAAATATTTATGTTTTTAATATTTTTATGTTAGCTAATCGTTTAAATAATTTTTTAAAAACCAGAAATATCCATTACGGCTGGATGATGTCATTTCTTGTTTTCTTTATGACTATCTTTTCAGCAGCTGTTGGAAGTTCCCCACAGATCTTAATATTACCACTTAATGAAGAGTTTAATTGGAGCATTTCAGATATTTCAATTGCTATTGCTTTAATGTATTTAATTTTGGCTTCAATAAGTCCATTTAGTGGAGCACTTATATTAAAATTTGGAATAACTAAGATTATTTTAGTTACCATTATTTTAGATTTATTAAGTTTATTCCTTACTGTTTTTGCCTTTGAAAAATGGCATTTATTAGTGAGTATTGGAATTTGTCTTGGCGTTGCATCGGGGATTATAGGACTTGGTTTGGCAGCCACTGTTGCTACTCGATGGTTTAATAAAAAGAGAGGATTAGTTGTAGGAGTTTTAACTGCTGCATATGCTGCAGGTACCCTTTTATTCGTTCCATTAATGGCATGGATAACAACACAAGTTGATTGGAGGTATGCCCTATTGCCTCCGATGCTAGGTATTTCTTTTTCAGGAGTCCTATTTTTTTTATTTTCCAAAGACTGGCCATCAGAACTTAATCTACCACCATTAGGCTCTGATAAAATATTTATACCTCCATCTGAAAACAAAAATAATTTTGTGAGTTTAAGTTTTAAAATTTTGTTTGATGCTATTTATCACCCAGCTTTTTGGATACTTGCATTAACATTTTTAATTTGTGGTCTTACTTCAACAGGAATAGTTGGACAACATTTCATACCTTTTTGTGCTGATAATAATATTGGTATAGTAGTAGCCTCTTCATATCTAGCAATAATGGGAATATTTAATTTTATCGGAACTACTTTTTCTGGTTGGCTGTCAGATAGGTTTGATAACTATAAATTATTAATGATTTATTATTCATTAAGAGGGGTTTCTCTTATTTATCTCCCATATAGTGATTTCAGTGTTTACGCATTGACTTTATGGGCAATATTTTTTGGCTTAGATTTTGTAGCAACAGTCCCTCCAACTGTTAGACTAACTAGTAAATACTTTGGTACTGTCAATGGTCCTGTTTTATTTGGATGGATATTTGCATCACATCAATTTGGCTCTGCTATAGCTGCTTATGGTGCAGGATTTACTCGTGATAGTCTTTTAAGTTATGTTCCAGCTTTTCTTTTTGCTGGATTACTATGTTTTGTAGCATCCTTAATGATTATAACCTTTAAGTTATCAAGCTTGAAAAGAGTGTAATTAAAACATTTATATAAAATGTCTGAATAGCTCTTTATTAATAAACTCCAAATCTCTTAGCGATTTTCCAGCACCAGCGTAATGACCATAATTTGATTCAATAACAGATAGATGGCCATTATTTAAGTGATTTAATTCTATTTTATTATCTTCATGTGGAAAATATAAGTCATTTACTCCAGGCATTAGTAAAGTTTTAGCTTTAATGTTTTTTAGAGCTTGGCTGATGTTTTTATTATATTTTGTATTATTACTGATATCGTGGTTTTGCCATGTCCTTATCATATGAATTAAATTATTGGCATCTTTTTTATGGTAAATATTGTTCCAATATTTAGATAACACCTCTGAAGGATTAAGATAATTTTCTTTTAAATAAAGTTTTTCTCTATACCAGTTTTGACCGTGAGCCCATCCTGCCCATACCTTTGCCATAGTTGTCTTACCTGCATTGGGCTGATCGATGTATAAACCATTTTGCCATTCAGGGTCAGATGTAAGAGCTGCATGCATACCTTCCAAAAAGACATAAGTATGATCTGTTGTTTTTGAATGAGCACAAATTGGCACTATGCGCTCCACAAGATCTGAGTAATAAGACCCCCATTCATAAGCTTGAAGGCCTCCCATAGACCATCCTATAACCATAAAAACTTTTTCAATTCCAAACTTTTCATTTATTAATTTTTTTTGAATGCGAACGTTATCATTGATGGATATTCTTGGAAAATGTATGCCTTTAAATTTATTCTCTGCGTTACTTGGAGATGAAGATATTCCATTACCAAACATATTAGGAATTAAAATAAAATATTTCTCTGGATTTAAAAATTGATTTGATCCTATTAAATAATTTTGATCTTGATACGTTCCTGCAAAACGGGTTGGAAAAATAATTAAATTATCTTTATTTTTATTTAACTTACCTAAAGTTATATATTTTAAAGATAAGTCTATTTGATCATTTCCAATTTTGTAATTTTGAACAATAAATTCTTGAAGTTTACTTTCTGAAATCATTTAAAATAACTTAAGGTATTCCTTAATTTCCCAGTCTGTTGTTGTAGTATGATATCTTCGCCATTCATCGTATTTATAACTTACAAAATTATTAATCAAAGGCTTTGAAAAAACCTCATGAATCAGCTTATCTTTTGAAAAAGAGTCAACTGCTTCTAAAAGGTTCCTCGGTAAGGTTGCAATTTCTTTTTTCTCTTTTTCAGTTAAATCGTATAAGCTTTTATTCGTTATTTTTGGAGGCTTTAAGTCTTTCTCTATTCCTTCAGTTACAGCAGCAGCTAATAATGAAAAAGTAAGGTATGGATTTTGAGTTAAGTCAGAAGCTCTGTTTTCGATACAAAATCTATTTTGTGGAAGTCTTATCATTGCTGAACGATTATTTGTTCCATATGTCATATGTGTAGGTGCCCAAGTATGAAGACCACCATCCAACCCCTCAACTGAAGATACAAAACCATTATATGAGTTTACTGTAGGACAAGCTAAAGCGGTGATGGCTGCACCATGTTTTAAAATACCTGCTACACCATTGTATGCTTTGTCTGAAAAACTCTCACCATCTTTATATATATTTTGATTTTTAGTTTTAATAGAAGCAACACTATGATTTATATGAGCTCCAGACCTCCAATCACTAATATTTGTTTTAGGCATGAATGTTACAAAGTAACCATATTTTTTTGCAACTTCCTTAAGTAAAACTCTTAAAAAAACAAATCTGTCAGCCATATTTAAAATATCTGTGTATCCAAAATCTAATTCATACTGACCATATGCACCCTCTGCTACAACATCATGGAGCTCCCAGCCTAAATCATTATTTAAAATATCTATAACCTCTTTTAAAAAGTGCATGCCGTTAATAGAATATTCAGTATCGTATCCAAATGCCTGCCTTCTTAAAGGAATTGGATCTAAATCAATGGCTTTAACTGGTTTATCCCCATCCCATTTCATTAAAAAAAATTCTGGTTCAATACCGATAAAAAATTTAAGGTCAGCTTTTGCACTTTTATTAATTTGTCTTTTCAAAGTCATTCTTGGACAAACATCGTAAGGTTTGCCATTCCAAAACAAGTCAGCAAAAACCCAAGCACATGTTTTGTCCCAAGGACAAATTACAAGGCTATCAAGGTCAGGTAGAGAAACTTGGTCATTATCTGCTGGTGTGAGTTCAGGTACAAATGAAACTGAATGAACAGCAAATTGAGGGCCTTTACCCATACACAAGTTTTCAAAATCTGATATAGGCATTGGTTTTGTTTTTGGGGTACCTAAAAAATCAATCCAATTTGAATAAATATATTTAACACCTTTTGATATTAATTCCTTTTTAATTTCTTTTACTTTTTTTATATCCGGCAAAGCATCATTTATATTTTCATAAAACCCTGACATTTTTGTTACCCTTTTCTAAATAATTTTTTACACAATTTCTTATATTTTTTATAATATAGATTAAATTTTAATAATAATTAAACTTCTTATGATAAAAGTTGCAAGCATTTACAAAACTGCAATCAGTCTAATGGAAAAGGCTGCAATTGAAATTCCAGATGATTATTTAAAAGGCTTAAAAAGAGCCGCAAAAGATGAAGAAGGGGACTTATCAAACTTTGTTCTTGAAGCAATGTTAGAGAACTATGATGCTGCCAAGGAAGATAAAAGGGCTATGTGTGGGGATACTGGATGCCCAAGATGGTATGTCAAACTTGGCAATGAATCAAATATTGAGGGTGGTCCTGTTGCACTTGAAAGCACTCTTAGAAGGGCTACAGCAGATGCAACAGCCCAAATACCACTTCGTCCAAATAGGGTTCATCCTTTATGGAGAACTGATCATGACAATAATATTGGCATTGGAGCTCCCGAAATAGAATATGCCTTTGAACCAGGTGGTGATTGGATTGATCTTATTACTGTTCATAAGGGTGGTTTGTTTGGTACGGATTACAGAATGCTTTTTCCTAGCGATGGAATAGAGGGTATAAAAAGATTTTTTTTAGATACTATTGTTGCATTTGGGAAAAGAGGCCTTGCCTGTCAGCCAGCAATAATTGGTATTGGGTTGGGTGGATCTAAAGATACTTGCATGGTACTTGGAAAGAGAGCAGCATGCCTAAGAGTTGTAGGCAACAAAAATCCTGATCCAAAGATTTCCAAACTTGAAAATGAGCTTAAGGAATTAGGAAATAGTATTGGGATGGGAGCAATGGGTTTTGTTGGGAAATCTATGGTTATTGATTGCAATATTGAGGTTGGGTATTGTCATACTGGAGGCATGCAGATGAGTGTTCATGCTTTCTGTCTTTCTTCAAGAAGAGCTGTTGCTAGAATTTATGGAAATGGAAAAGTTGTTTATCGAAATGACCCTGAGTGGTTTACAGATTTTCAAAGAAGAGAGACAGTTGAATGGCTAAATTAAGGGATTCAAAAAAAATTCGCTTAAAGACTAATCCAAGTATAAACGAAATAAAATCAATTAATATTGGAGATATAATATTTCTAGATGGAATTATATATACTGCACGAGAAGGAGTTTATAAAAGGGTACTTGAAGATAAAAAAAATCTACCTTTAGATCTCCCGAAAGTAAGTGCAGCTAATTTTCATTGTTCGCCTGCTGCTGTTCAAAATGAAAACGGTGAATTTAACTTGGGCGCTGTAACAGCAACTGCTTCATTTAGATTTTCAAAGTGGATTGGTGAATGGTTGAAAACTTCTCAAGCTAAATTGATAATTGGTAAAGGGGGAATGAGTTCTAATGACTATAAAAACCATTTTGTTCCAAATGGAGCAATTTATCTTACAACAGTAGGTTACGGAACAGGGGCTCTCTTAGGAAGAGGTGTTAAAAAAGTTAAAGATCTATTTTGGAAAAAAGAATTAGGATTAGCTCAAGCTATGTGGGTGATAGAGGTTGAAAATTTTGGTCCTTTTTTAGCAGAAAGTGATATAAAGGGTAATAGTTTGTTTGAGAGAGAAAATAAAAAAATAGCAGAAAAAATTAAATTAGCTTATGAGGGTACCCGACCTGCTGTTTTGAAAAGATTTGGGGAAACTAATAATCCTGAAGATGAGCTAATTTAAAAATAATTATAAATTTATTTATCTTGATTATAATTTGAAGGTTGACGAATTATATTAACGTCATGTACATGGCTTTCCCGTAAGCCTGCATTTGTAATTTTTATAAATTCACAATTTTGTTGCATTTCTTTAATATTTTTATTTCCAGTATATCCCATAGATGCTTTTAAACCACCAACCAATTGATTTATAACATTTCTAACAGGTCCTTTATAAGTTACACTTCCTTCTATTCCTTCGGGGACTAATTTCAAATTATTCCTAATATCAGATTGAAAGTATCTATCAGCTGAACCTGCTGCCATTGCTGGTGTACTTCCCATTCCTCTATAATATTTATAAGGAAGACCTTGCTTGAGAAAAACTTCGCCAGGAGTTTCATCTGTTCCTGCAAATAAGGAGCCTACCATAGCAACGCTTGCTCCAGCAGCTATAGCTTTCGCTAGATCTCCTGAAAATTTAATCCCACCGTCAGCAATTACTGGAATGTTTTTTTTCTTTGCAATACTACAAACATCCAATATTGCAGTTAATTGAGGTACGCCAATTCCAGCTACTATTCTAGTAGTGCAAATTGATCCTGGTCCTATACCTACTTTAACTGCATTTGCACCACTGTCTATTAAAGATAACGCTGCTTCTGTTGTAGCTATATTGCCAACAACAATATCAATATTTATTCTTTTTTTAGTTTTTGAAACCATCTCTAATACTGATTTACTATGGCCATGTGCCGTGTCTATAAATAAAATATCAGCTCCTGCTTTCTCCAATTCTAATGCTCGTTCAATTTCATGGTCACCAACTCCAATCGCAGCACCAACCCTTAATCTCCCTATTTCATCTTTAGTGGCAAAAGGATTTGTATTGGCCTTTTCTATATCCTTTACAGTTATCAACCCAATACAATAATCGTTTTTATCAACAACAACTAACTTTTCAATTCTATATTTATGTAAAAGTTTTTTTGCTTCTTCGGGTTTTATATTTTTATTAGTTTTAATAACATCAGATGTCATATATTTAGCAACTGTGTCTTTTTGATTAGAAATAAACCTTACATCTCTATTGGTTATTATCCCTTCTAATTTTTTTGTAGTTTCATTAACTACAGGAATTCCACTAATTTTATTTATTTTCATCGTGTTAATAGCATCACTAATAAACGCGTTTGGTGAGATTGTAATTGGATTTACAACCATTCCAGATTCAAATTTTTTGACGTTTGCTATTTGCTTAACATGATCTTCAATATTCATATTTTTGTGAATTACACCTAGTCCTCCAGCCTGTGCCATAGCAATTGCTAGCTTATACTCTGTAACAGTATCCATTGCTGAAGAAATTAATGGAATAGTAAGTCCAATTTTACTTGTTAACGAAGTTTTAGTATCCACCTCACTTGGAACCACTGAGGAATAATTAGGTTTTAAAAGAACATCATCAAAAGTAAGTGACTCTTGTATTTTCATAGATTTTCGTAATTATAATATTTATTATTTTAATTAAAGATTATATATTAAAAATCAACTTCTATTTAAAAATTGATTTTGTATCTAGAGAGTTTTATTTATTATCCTATTTCAAAAAAGTTATTCAAAATGCATAAAATAAATAAAGCTATATAAATATGTTTTACATTTAAATTATTTCATTTAAATATTGGTTTTATATTTATTCTCTAAGGTTGAACAAGTGACATCAATATCATCAGAAATCTATTATTTAATATTAGTCACATTCTTTTGTGGACTATTGTGGATACCATACGTTATGGAAAGATTTTTTAGAATAGGAATTAAAGAAACCTGTGGATATGGTGATAAGAATATCAACATTCCTCAATGGGCATCACGTGCAAAATTAGCACACTTAAACCTAATTGAGAACTTACCTTTATTTGCAATTTTAATTATTGTTGTAACCTTACTTGAAAATAATAATGAACAAACTGCGACCGGTTCTATAATTTTTTTCTATAGCCGTGTTCTACATTATTTGATTTATGTATTTGGGATTCCTTATTTAAGAACCGGTTTATTTCTTTCTTCTTGGTTTGGATTATTGATTATATCAATTTCCATATTTAGGTATATTTTTAACCCTTAGGTTTTTACTTATATAAGAAATTAGCTAAATTTGCATTTAAGCTACATATTCTTCAAACCTATTAACATTAAAATTCTAACTTGAAATTAAATTTTTAAAAATTATTTTAAGATTTAAATCGAAATGAAGTTATTTATGTTAATGTAGTCCTAAAATTGTAAAAATACTCAGAAAGTATTAACTTTTTTTATGTAGATAAATATCTCATATTTTTTAGAAATTGGAACATCAAAGGATATTATAATGTTAGTAGTTCTTTCACCTGCAAAAAAACTTAATATGAGTTCATCTATAGATGCAATTCCTACAACCCCAAAATTTTTTAAAAATGCATCAGAATTAGCTTCTATTGCAAATACCTTGAAATTAACTGAATTACAAAATTTAATGGGGATAAGTGAAAATCTTGCTAAATTAAACGCGGATCGATTTGCCTCTTTTGGAAATCAAGAAACCAGACCTGCTGCACTTGCTTTTGCTGGTGATACTTATGTAGGGCTTAATGCCAACACATTAGAAAAAAATGATATGGAATGGGCTCAAAATCATTTAAGGATTATATCTGGTCTTTATGGTTTATTGAGACCTCTAGACAAAATTGAACCTTATCGATTGGAAATGGGAAGTAAATTAAATACCCCCCATGGTGATACCCTATATGAATACTGGGATAAAGAAATTGCAATTGCTATAAATGAATTATCAGAAAAAAATGGATCTAAAGTATTAGTGAACTGTGCATCACAAGAGTACTTTAAAGCAGTTAATCTAGATGCATTGATACCAGAAGTTATCACTCCTGTTTTTATGGAAGAAAGAAATGGGAAAAATAAGATCATTAGTTTTTTTGCTAAAAAAGCCCGTGGTCTTATGGCAAGATATATTATTGAAAAAAGAATAACTAGAAAAGAAGATTTAAAAAATTTTAACTTGGATAACTATGTTTATGAAAAAAGCTTATCTTCGGAAAAAGACTTCGTTTTTATTAGAAGAGGACAGTGATAGTTAACTATCCTAGGAAATTTAAAAATGTCTTTCATAAAGTTATCCACGGAAGAATTTAGAAATCTGCCTACAGTACTCAAAGCACTTAAAAATCCACGTTCACCACGCAGCGTTCTGAACTATATGTGTGGATGTGATACATCTGATCCCAATATTAGAAATAGCTTAAGCGAACAAGAAAAAGTAGAGCCTCTTTTAAATATTTGGTTTCTCAGTGGTAGCTCCTTAGATGACTTTTGCCAGCCTTTTTCTGACGTTGTTAGAGAACTCAAAAATGTTCCTCAAACTTTAGTTAGTGATGATTGGAATACTCATGAAGGAAAAGTAGCTAAGGTTCTTCTGGCAGACCAGTTATCGCGATCATGTTTTCGAGGAACATCCGAAGCATATTCATTTGATCCAATCGGTCGTGCGTTAGTACATGATCTTTTTAAAGATGAAAGTTTGAAAGAGACTCTAGAGCTACCTGCAGCTTTTCTATACCTTCTGCCATGGGCCCTTGCACATTCAGAAGACATCAGAGATCTAGTAAAAGCAACTGAAATAATAGATATAGCTATTACCGCCTATCCAAAATTTAATTTGTTTGAAGGACGAAATAAACTGGCAGTTGACCAACATCGCCAGGTATTAGAAAAGTTTGGTAGATACCCTCATAGAAATGCCGAATTTGGTCGTGCAAATACAATGGAGGAAAAAGCCTGGCTTAAAGATAAAGAGAAACTACCAATATGGGCTGGAGGAAAACTTTCAATTAATAAAAATATCAAATAAATTAATTATATAATATATCTAGGTACCAAGAACCCTCTCACGCCAAATTGTATAATAACCAGAAGCAACAATAATTGCAGCACCCATAAGTGTTAAGATATCAGGTCGCTCATTCAAAATTAACATTGCCAAAATTAGTGCGAAAACTAGGCGTGTATATCGAAATGGAGAAATAACTGAGATATCTCCTCTTCTTGTAGCTAGAACTAACATTAAATACGAGAAGACCCCAAATAACGTAATCGCAAAAACTACTAACCATTGAGTAACTGTCAAAGAAACAAATGGCCCAAAAAAAGGGATGGAGATAATTCCCCCAACTACAGTGAGTATAAATGCATATAAAGAAATTGTTATTGAATGAATATCATTGTTAATCTTTCGAGTTACTAAATCTCTTAATGCTAAGAAAGCAACAGCTAAAAGAGCTACCAAAGAAGATAGATGAAAACCACCAAGTCCTGGTTTTAATATCAAAATTACGCCAATAAACCCAATGAATATTGCACTCCATCTTCGCCACCCAACTTTTTCCTTAAAGATTAATACCGCTCCAAAAGTTATAAAAAGAGGAACTGTCTGCAAAATTGAAGATATGGTTGACAGTGGCATTAGAGAAATAGCTACCACCATTAGAACGGCTCCAATCATATCTGAGATAGAACGTGTTATAAATAATTTATTACTATAGGCATCATACCTGAGAATAGGTATTTTTTTTATTTTTGATAGAACACCAAGCGAAAGAGCGGCCATACATCCTACATAAATTAAAATTTGAGATACTGGAATTGTTTCAGATAAAATCTTTAAAAATACATCCTCAATTGCAAAGCCTCCCATGGAGAGCGTCATAAATAAAATTCCTCGAAGATTCTCCAATCAAAACTCCGTCTTAGTAAGTTTGTTGTCTAATTTTTATTTTCTTTTATTAGCCTTTAAAATCTTATTTTCAAAATTTTTATTTATAAATTTAGGATTAATTTCAAAATATTTTAATAATTTAAATTAAACATAAGATATTAGTTCAGGGTTTTTTTGTGATTTTTGACCTCTCAAAAAAATATATGGAAACTAGAACAACTATGAATCCTAAACTTTCAATAATAGATAAAAATTGATTCAAAAAAATCATAGCTATGACAGTTGCAAAAATAGGATCTGTCAATGAAAGAACAGATGTCCTTGTTACACCTATGAACCTAGAGCCCCAAAAGAATAATGTATAACTTAAAATATAGAATAGCCCATTAAAAAAAAGAGAAGTTAAACCAATTGAATTATCTGGTATTTTTAAAGTAAAAGAAAATAATAAATAACTTATAAACAAAAAAATTAAACTCCATAAGTTGAGATGAAAATTTAGTACTATTGATCCTAAGCTATCTGCTAATTTACTTGAAGTATAGACGAAAGTTGTCATTAAAATAAGGCTTATAATACATATTACTATGCCATATAAACTACCTGTAAACATTTCATCGTAAACTAATATAAACAATCCAAATATTACCGTTAATATTGAAAGCCACTCTCTAAGGGAGTACTTTTCTTCACCTCTAATTGAAGTTATTAGAGCTATTCCAATTGGAAATGCATAAACAATAGTCATGCCTAATGCAATATTAATATATTCTATAGCATGATATACTGCAGCAATAAGGCTTACGGATACAATACTAGAGAACACAACTGGAAGAACATAATTTTTTTTGATATAGACTGATTCTTTCTGAAAAAACAAAAATGGTAATAATAAAACAAGGCCAATTAGACATCTTGAAAAAAGAAGGATAAACAGTGATGAACCAAAATCTAAAGAAATTTTTGCTGATGATGGCACTATAGCAAAACATAGTGAAGATAATAAAACAATTAAAATTCCAAAAGTATTTTTTTCTTTCACAATCAAATTCCAGAAAAATTAAATGTTAATAGATTTGGAATTTAATTTCTCAATTCTATATTTGTATTATTTAAACTTATCAATAGAGAAGTTATTATCAATCATCTGTTGATACATTGTAATTGCACTTTTCTCTATAGGCCTGTATTTCATTCCAAGTTCATTAATGCTTTTTGAATTATCACCTTTCCAAGGATGTCCCATATTTTTAAATATATATTTTCTTGTGAGTTTTTGTCTAAAATTGGAGCAACCAACCAAACTAACCATTAAGCATTTTTTTTTGGTAAAGGATATTTGTCACCAAAATTTTCTTTAAGAATATTTGCAAGAGACAGTAAAACTTTTAAAATGATAAAATACTATTTAATAGTCTAATTTAAAAATTCAATAATTTTTTTTGCATATCTTAAATGAATTAAAGATAATTTCAATCCTTCAAAAAGTGACCATTTAAAAATTTATAACTTATTGAAAGGAATTTAAATTGAAAAAAATATTAATCTTATCTTCAATGTTAGTAACATTATTTTCTGGTTTTGCTTTAGCAGGTGGGCATAAACATGATATCGTTGATACTGCAATCAAGGCTGGAAGTTTTAACACTCTTGTAGCAGCAGTGCAAGCTGCTGAACTTGTCGAAACTTTGAAAAGTAAAGGTCCATTTACTGTTTTTGCACCAACAGACGAAGCATTTTCTCAATTAGATAAAGCAACATTGGAAAGTCTTTTAAAACCTGAAAACAAAGATCAACTAGTGGCTATTTTAACATATCATGTTGTTGCTGGGAAAGTTATGTCAACAGACATAACCGGAAATATGGAGCCGGCAACAGTTAATGGTTCAACCATTAACATTAAATTAAGTAATGGAAAAGTAATGATCAACGATGCAACAGTAATTACAGCTGATGTTGATACTGACAATGGTGTTATTCATGTAATTGATAAAGTTTTAATACCATAATACTAAAATAAATACGAGTATGTTAATAACATACTCGTATATAAAAAATTTATATCAAAATTTAAATTTGATCTATCATAAGCTCTCAAAAATTTTTAAGAATTGCTCTAAAAACTCTGAATTTTTTATTTAGTCATCTCCTTATTTTGTAAGTTAAGTTGTAATTTAATTAAATTTAATTAATGATTTGATAATATAAAACTAGAGCGTAAAGGTATTAATGAATAACTTAACTAAGATTATATCCACTTTAGGACCTGCTATAAATAATGAAAAAACTCTACTTTCTATTGTCCAAAAAGGAACTAATGCATTTAGAATAAACTTTAGTCACGGAAGTTTCAAAGAACACCTAAAATCTATTAAAATGATAAGAGGAATAGAAAATAAATTGAATTTGTCTATCCCTATTATTGGGGACTTACAGGGTCCAAAATTTAGAATAGGCACTTTAACAAAAGACCGCCAAGTATCTAAAAAAGATAAAATTAATTTTTATTTTGAAGATGATGATTTAAGTCAAGAAAATGTTGTTGATGCAAGTAATAATATACCAATTACTAACAAAATTGTTTTTTCAGAAATGCTGCCAGGTACAAAACTCCTAGTTGATGATGGTAGATTAAAGTTTAGTGTATTAAATGTAAGTGATGAGAGCTTTATTGCTGAAGCATTGGATTCTGGGACGATAAAAAGTAAAAAAGGTGTTAACTTACCTGAACTAATTTTTAATATTTCCCCTTTAACAAATAAAGATAAACTAGATTTAGAATTTATATTAAAGCACAAACTGGACTATATAGCCTTATCATTTGTTCAGAGAAGTTCAGATATTTTAGAATTGCGATCACTAATTGATATTGATACTAAAATCATTTCTAAAATTGAAAAACCACAAGCATTAAATGATATTTCTAACATTATTCGATTATCTGATGCAGTTATGATTGCGCGAGGTGACTTGGGTGTTGAACTTACTCCGCAGCAAGTACCAACTATTCAGAAAAAATTAATTCAAAATTGTCGTAGAGTAGGAAAACCAGTTATTGTAGCCACTCAAATGCTAGAGTCCATGATAAATTCTTCTTCATCAACTCGCGCAGAAGCTTCAGATGTAGCTGGTGCGGTTTTTGATGGTGCAGATGCTGTAATGTTATCCGCTGAAACATCAATCGGAGACTTCCCTGAAGAATCAGTTATGGTAATGGATTCAATTATTGGTTCCGTTGAAAATCATATAAAGAAATTTCCAGAAGATGGACCGATTAAATTAGATATTGAAGCATCAATTTATCATGCTGTTGCCCAAGCAACAGTCGATTTATCTAATAAAATTGAAGCTAAATTAATACTTGCATTTACAACTACAGGCAATACTGCCATTAGAATTGCTCGCGAAAGGCCGAAAATGCCTATTATAGCTATTACAATTAACAAAGTAGTAAAAAGGAGATTAAATTTAATATGGGGAATTAGAACTTTATATATAGCTGATAATGATTTTGAACATTGTTTGTCTAATACTATTATTGAGATTAAAAAAATAGGTTTAGTTTCAAAAGGAGATAATGTAGTTGTGGTGTCTGGGATGCCTTTTGGATTACCTGGTTCTACTAACTCTATTAGGATTGAAAAAATATAAGTTTTACATATTTATATTTTCTAAATTTAAATTTTTATAATGTAATTTTATCTGAAAACTTCTTAGGTTAAAAAATATTTTATAATAAAAATTTAAAATAGAATATAATGTATCACTAATTCAGTTGTTTATGTGCAAATACCAAAATTTGCCTCTTAAGAATATTGAATGATTTCTTAATATTATCTCTATAGCTCCATGCTATATTGGCACCAATTTGGGCGGCTATTAGATAAAATATTAATGAACACATACACATATAATAAACTTATCCAAAATAAAAGAAAACTCAAGTCTAAAGATTAATTCATAATTTTTGCATAAATATTCATAATGTCACTCTAAATAAATGTGAGATGAAGATGTTATTTATAAAGGTCTTTCTTCATTCATATGGGTAGAAAGGTATTTTTTTATTTCTTTATCAATGTATGCAGATTGTTTCTTTGATGAATATGTTTTACCATTTTTTAGGTCTTCTATAATATCGAAAATAAATTTACCAAGATTGCTGCTCATATTCTTTAGTGTTAACTCACCTCCTCTTGCTTCAACTATTCGCATCATATCAAATACGTTTGAAGCATCTAAAGTATTTTTAAGCATTATAGGTATAGCTATGGACAATGCTTCAACAATAATTTGGTTATCCCTTCCAGTAACATCACTGATACCAATGATATCTAGTAAAAATCTTCTTGAGTTTAATTTTTTTGTTTGATTTAAATTTCTTCTTTTGTCTGGGAAAGTCACTTCGTCTGGCTTTGATCCAGTAGGAAATTTTATTCCAGCATCCTCCCAACGTTTAAATGGAGTTTTAAATTCTTTGTTTGTTCTACCACCATTAACTGAAAGTCTTTTATCTTCTTCTCTTGTTATAACGGCAACTTCCCATTTTTCTCTTATTAGTTTTTCCATTGTCTCAATTGTTAATAGTTTTTTTTCCTTATATTTTGATAAAACAATCTCTGTAAATTGAGTTCTTGGTGTGCCATGTTCTACCCGCAAAAATGAACCATATTTTGCTTTAGGATTTTTTGTTTTGGCCTCTTTCCATGATTTTATTGCCTCTATAGACCAGTGTGAAAATTCATCAGCTCTGTCCACAGAACATTTTCCAATCACCCTCATTTTAGAATATATATCAACCATTTTGACAATTTGTCGAATAGCAATATTGGTTGTCATGTCTAGTTCTTTTAACTCAAAAAAATGAGAGCAAGCTACATTCAACTGTTCTATAGTAATATCATTCTTAGACTTTTCTGATGCCATTTGATTATTTTAAGAAAATTAACTTTGCATAGCAATGAATAATATATCCACTTCATCGCCTATATGAGCACCCCTGGTTGGGGGTATTGGGTGGGGGTATTTAGGCTGAAAATCAATTCAAAGTGGTAGGCATATGGTAGGCATTTTTGATACAGCTTTTATGGTTATAAGCTAAGTCATTGATTTAATGGCGCGCCCGGAGAGATTCGAACTCCCGACACCCAGATTCGAAGTCTGGTGCTCTATCCAGCTGAGCTACGAGCGCTTAATATAGAGTTAACATTTATAAATTAAAAAGTCTTTTTAATGTTAGATATTATAAACAATTAATTTATTTTAATTTTACTAGTTTTGTAATATCTTAAATAAATTTAATTATATATTTACTGTTTAGGGGGTTAAGTATAATGAATATTTTACAAAATTTTAAAAATATTTTTCTAGTTTTTTTTATTTGTCTTTTTTCTAAAATTTCATTTGCTGATTTTGATAAAGGGTTAAAAGAATTTAATAACGGTAATTATGAAAACGCTTTAGAAGTTTGGGAACCTCTTGCTAAAGACGGTCTTTCAAATGCCCAATATAATGTTGGTTTGATGCATCACAATGGTCTAGGAACTAAGCAAGATTATAAACAGGCTTACTATTGGTTATTATTATCTTCAGAACAAGGAAACTTAAATTCAATCCGCTTAATCAGTACTCTATATGCATTAGGTAATGGTGTAAAAAAAGACTATCTAAAAAGTTACATGTGGGCAAAAATAGGTGCAGATAATGACGATCAAAATAGTAAAATTATGCTTGATGGACTTATAAAAGAAATGAAAAGTTCAGAAATTAATAAAGCAAATGAAATGGTCCAGGCCTGCAATGATAAAAACTTCAAAGGTTGCTAAAAACTATCCAGTCCAATTGTTATTTTAATTTTTAAGTCTAGTTATGACTAAAAATTTATATGGTGCTCTATTCATGACCTTAAGTATGTTTGGTTATGCCTCTACTGATGCATTTATAAAGTTTATTGGACTTATTTTACCTCTATCTGAAATTCTTTTTCTAAGAGGTGTTGTTGCTGTGTTTTTATTATTTTTGATCACCTACATAAGAAATGAATTTTTTATTAAAATCAAAAATGACCAGTATAAATATCTATTTTTGAGAATTTTTGGAGATATTGGCTGTACAATTTTATTCCTAACAGCCCTAATTAATATGAAAATTGCTAATGCAACTGCTATTTTACAATGCTTGCCTCTTGCACTAACCTTTTGTGCATCATTATTTCTAAAAGAACGCGTGGGATGGAGAAGATGGTCTGCAATTATTATTGGATTTTTTGGGGTTTTAATTATTATAAAGCCCAACTCTGAAGATTTTAATTACTATTCATTACTAGCTATGGGAGCTGTTTTTTTTATAGTTTTACGGGACCTTTCAACAAAAAAATTGGATCAAAGTATACCTTCAACTTTTATATCTCTGGTTACAGCAGCATCGGTTACGTTAACAGGACTTCTGTTTGCGCCATTTCAAGTGTGGGTAATACCTTCAATTGAAATTTTTGGCGCTTTATCAGCAACGGCTGTATTCTTAATTTTAGGAATACTATTTAATGTTATGTGCATGAGAATTGGAGAGGTTGGTTTTGTTGTGCCATTTAGATATTCTATAATTCTCTTTGCAATTATTTATGGAGCTATCTTTTATAATGAGATTCCTGACCTGCCTATGATATTTGGTACATTTATAATTATAGTAACTGGGTTATATACTTTTTATAGAGAAAAAAGCCTACCAAAACCACGAAATATTCATTCCTAAAGATTTATCTTTAGAGCTAGAAGCTAGATGAGTATCGTTTTTCAAATCTAGAGGGATAAACACTTCTAAATCTGTCTTAAACAAGCCAAATATTCTTCTTGAAATAGTGGAACTAAATATACCTGATTCTGTATTCAAATCTCTCGAAAGAGCAAGTGAAATTGACGTATCATGAATATCATTTAGAGTTATCCTGTTAGCAAAAAAAACATCATTTTGATTAGACTGATGAGCTGAAACACCCCTACTATCTTTTGCATATTCTAGAAAAAAAGTGAAGTCTGTATTACCATTAATTAATCCATATAATGACTTTTCTAAACCCAAAACACCTAAACTATAATCTTTTAGAGATCCAGAAATATTTTGTTGACCTTCTCTGTTAATAAATTCCCCCTTTACAATCCATTCTCCTAACAGTTGCTGAACTTCTATTCCGTATTGTGAAATCTTTGAATAAGAAGGAACCATTTTACCAGATAGAAGTTTGAAAAAAGGATCTCTACTTATGCCTTCAAAAATAGAAATGCCAAAATCTAGATCCTCATAATAACCAGAAAGCCTTAATGCAAATTGTTGCATATTTTTATCTGCACCATTAACATAATTTGCTTCATCATCATTTACCTCAATAGGCAAACTCAGTCTTGATTTTTTTGAAGGATATTTGTTTGGTCTGAAATTAGGTAAATAATAAATTGATAAGTCACCAATACCAATTTCTCTATTGGCTTTAATCATAGCCTCGCCTAATTTATTTGGTTTGGATAGTCCTTCATCGTAATTATTAGAATTAATTATATCTACAGGATTAAAAGTCTCTGTTTTCCCCCAAAATTCTTCAGTTGAACCTAGAAGAAAGCCCCATGTACTTTTTTCAAAATTAACGTTTGCTTCTTTAATGTCATAAAAAACATCCCTTTTCGAACTGATTTTTTTAATTATTAATTCAAGATTTAAATCTATATTATTATGTTCAACGTTTAACTTAGGGTTTATTTCTAAAACTCCAAAATCTTTACCAGAGGAGGTATTAACAGGTTCACCTGAAAACCTTGATCCCTTTAAAACTATTTTTCCATAGTTTTCATAGTAAGTTTCTGCATTTAAAAATTTGGGTAAGAATAACAATATAATAAATATTATAATTATTTTCATTTAGCCATCTTAGGTAATTTTTTTGGATCAAAATCTGACATTTTAAGACCTGACTGAACTTTATATTCATCCCATTTAAGTTCTGTAGATTTCCCTGTTTGCTTATTAAGCATAACTAGTCCATGAAAAAACCAATATTTATCTAAATATTTTTTATAATCTAAATAAGAAAGCTCTTTTTCTAGGTCCCCTCTTCGATTATAAAACTGAGCAAACTGAACTCTGAATTCTTGTAAGTCTATATAATTAATTACTTTTGAATAACCTGATTTTTTATTTTTTGGCCTAGCTTCAATCAT
Organism: Puniceispirillales bacterium (SeqCode); assembly: GCA_045565515.1. GTDB lineage: Bacteria > Pseudomonadota > Alphaproteobacteria > Puniceispirillales. Next base: position 52,971 of record JBJLFF010000018.1, on the reverse strand, counting down.
TGAACATTTTAGCTCTATAATATTAGGGCAGTCCAAATCTTCTAACCATAAATAAGTATTATTCTCAATCTCCTGAGAGGCAAGGTCTTCAAAAGAAAATTCTGATCCAACAAATTTTCCAGTTCTATTTGATGATGAAATTCTTTTAACTCTTTTAATAGCTGGCAGATAGATCCATTGATCATTATCATCAGGCTCAATCTTTGAATGAGTTAAAGTAGCCGTCCCTTTTATGTCTCTTGGTTCAGTAAATATAGTGATTGATTTATCTCCGAGGTTTTCATTAGGCTCTTCAAGAATCATATTAATAAATTGCCTTATGCTTTCGTTCCCAGCAGAATCTTTTAAAGTCATAGTTCCTATACTTGAGGAATCACCAAAGCCTTCATTTCTATCAACAAATTCTTTAAATAACCTATACCCTTTTTCCTCATTCGTTTCTGCGTATGCATTTTGTGGTATTAAAATTAATGACGTAAGTCCAAAAGCAATAATTAAGGTTGTTACTGAAGCTGGTATTGATTTGGTTTTTACCTTATCAAACCATATAAGCAATGGTGGCAATAACAAAAAGTCTACAAATAAAGCACAAGTTAACGTTATGGCTGATAAAGCAGCCAAATCTTTATTGGGTTTAAATCCTGATTGAGCTAAAATTGCAAACCCAATTACAAGTCCAATACTCGTAATTAGAAGAGCCATTCCTACATTATTAAAAGCATACCTAACGCTATCTTCAGCTGATTTTCCCATTTTTTTTCCTTCCGAATATTTCATCATAAAGTGAACACTGTCATCTACAACTATTCCTAATGTCATTGCAGTTACAATCGATACTGCCAAAGTAACCTCCCCCATTAAATAACCCCATATACCAAAACCCATAATCGCAGGAAGCAAATTTGGAATTAAACTAATAAAGCCAAGTTTAACATTTCTTAAAATCAACAATATTATAAGTGAGATACCAATTAATGCTAATCCAGTCCCTTGAAGCATAGCAGGTGCATCCCTTGCAGATATCATTGAATATACAAAAGTTTGGCCTGTCAATGGTGACTTCAATTCTGGGGCGTTATCATCAAACCATTTTTGGATAGCTTTATCAAATTCTAAAATCTCTGCTGAAGTGATATAAGGAGCATATACATCTAAACGGGTAGATGACTTATCAATATTAATTTGATCTGTTAAATCTCTTCCATAACCAAGTGATAATTCATAAAGAAACAAATATTGTGAAGTCTCCTCTCTACTATCTGGAATTTTATAAAACTCTTTCTTATCGCCATTCATATTCATGTTTAGTTGTTTAATAGTATCTGTAATACTCCTAACACTACTTACTCGAGGAGAACTTCTTAAAAAATCTGTAAGTTTCTCAACTTTCTTTAAATAATCTGGCTCATTAATCCCTCCAGGCTCTCCTGAATTTACTGAGTACTGCATAAGCTGAAGACCACCCAAATTATCTTCCATGTAATCTGCAGCTACTCTAAAGTCATACCTCTCATCAAAGTATCGTATAAAGTCATCTTGAAATTTAATTTGTGATATTCCATAAGCTAGAACTAAGATTATAAGAGAGGTCGTTATTACCAAAGCTGTTTGAAATTTAATTACAAATTCTGCTAATTGGTTCATTAAGTTTCCTATAATAGCAGATGACTTATTTTGTCTCATTGGAAACCAACAAATTAAGGCTGGCAAAATAGTTAATGTAAAAAATAATGTCGCAACCATTCCAACCGCAACAAGGTTCCCAAGTTGTCTAAATGGAGGTGAAATTGAAAAGTTTAAAGATAAAAAACCTATACCAGTTGTTATACAGGCTACAGAAATAGCTGCCCCATGTTCAGAAATAGCCTTTTTTGCCCAAATAGTTCTATCACTTGTCACAAGCATTGTTTGACGAGCAGATGAAAGTATATGTACCGCACTTGCAACTGCTAAAGTAACAACCATTAGAGGCGCTATTGCTGTTACAGTATTCATTGGCACCCCTGACCAACCTAAACTTCCCATGGTAACGCCAACCGTTAATATTATCATTAAAAGTACTGCAGCAGTTCCAAAAAATGTTCTTAATAAAATTGCAACTGCGATTAGCGATGCTACTATTACCAAAGGGACAAGAGTATTTGCATCATCCTGACTAGCCTCTGCAAATAATGAGTTTATTGCAACTGTACCGACCATTTTTATATCCATTTGTGGATACTTACTTTTAAAATTATCGACTAACTTATTCGCCTCCTCCATAGTTAAGGGAATTTCTTTTTGAAGATCCATTCCGGGAAGCTTAAATAATACACTTATATTTGTTAATGAAGTATTAGGATTATCTAACGTTTCAAGTTCAATTCTTGACAACGCAATGTCTTTTGCTTTTTTTGCCTCTTGTTCTGATATACTAAATGGATCTTTTATAAGGTCTTCAACTATAAGGTCATCATCTAAAGAATATGTATTTTGAAAATTGGTTATTGAATCTACTACCCTTACATATGGTAAGAGCCATAATTGCTCAGTCATTTCACCAATTATTTTTAAGTTTTCTGGTGTATAAATTTCTCCATTATCTGGAGTTAGTATAAAATTTAAATTATCATCTTTAGAGTATTCAGCCTCAAAACTATCAAGCATCATTCTATCTGGATTCTCCTCTGCCATAAAAACTCTTCCATCTGTATCTACGGTAATATGGGATGCACCTGACATAATTATAAAGGCAGAAATTATGCTCGTTACTGTGATTTTAATTTTATTGCCAACAACAAAATTAGCGATTCTTTCAAACATAATTTCTCCAGTATTTAAATTGTTAATAATGTATTTTATATTAGTCGAGGACTTTAATAGCTGTGTTTTTATATCACTTGAGATATCTATTTATTACATATCAATTATCAAAAAAAGGTAATTTTTATAAAAAGATTTTTGGATCTGTCGTTTCCCAAATTTTATATTTTTTCATAACATTATTAAGTATCTTAGAATTTAAAAAATTATCAAGCCATCTATTTATGTTGGGTAGTTCTAGTTGTTCGTCAAACCATTTAATGTCAGCTATTCTATACTGCCTTATAAATGGTAGGATTGAAATATCAGATAAACTAACATTATCACCATTAAGCCATTTTTTTTCTTCAAGGCGATCATTCAAATTAACCAATAAATCCCTCGCCTTATACTTGTGCTCTTCTCTTTTTGCATCTTTGAAACGTGTATCATATTTGTATCTATCCAAATGGTATTTAAATTCACCATCAAATATTCTAATTAGTTTGATATCTTCATTATATTTAATTGGATTGTCCAATTTTAAATTATAAGGATCATTAGTTTTAATTGCCCAATGAACTATATCAATACTCTCTTCAATAATTTTATCATCAGGCAGAACAAGCACTGGTACAGTTCCTTTTGGAGATATCTTCAAAAATTCTTTGTTTTTTAGTTTAAGATTAATTTCCCTAATTTCACATTCTAAATTACATAATTTTATAGCAATTCTTGCTCTTATTGCATAAGGACAACGCCGAAAACTAAATAAAATTGGTATTTTTTTGTTCATGATACTAAGTATTAATTAACGTCATTGAATCTGGAGAATAATAATGTGTTTTAAAAAATTATTTTTTGTTTTTATCATTTCTATTTTAGCAAATAAATCCTTTTCTGAAACCCTTATCAAACAAATAGGACCTAACTTGGATTATCCTTGGGGAGTATCGAAAATTGATGACGAAAATATACTAGTAACTGAAAAACCAGGCCAATTAAGTATAGTTAATACTTCTGATGGCTCAATTACAAAAATTAAAAATTCACCAAATGTTTACTATATAGATCAAGGTGGATTACTAGATGTATATGTTGAAAAAAGAAATTCAGATATTCATGTTTTTTTATGCTTTAGTAAAGCATCAGAGGAATTGTTTCATAGTACAGTTATACTTGAAAAATCTATTTTGGTTGATGATAAACTGGAAAATAAAGAGATAGTTTTTACAACAAAAAAACCACATAAAGAGGCTCTCCACTTTGGATGTAGAATAGCTGTGTCTGATAATTATGTTTATCTTTCTTTAGGTGAAAGAGGAAACAGAAATAATTCCCAGAATATTAACAACTATGAAGGATCGATTGTTAGAGTAAAATTTGAAAATAATATGATCAAAAAAAACCCTTTTAATAATGATTGGCTCAACGAGGTATATTCAATAGGACACAGGAATCCACAAGGTCTGATAATTGATAAAATGACGAATAAAATTTGGTCGCACGAGCATGGCCCTCAAGGAGGAGACGAGATTAATTTAATTGAGGCTGGTGGTAATTATGGTTGGCCTAAAGCAACACATGGTGAGGAGTATGGAGGAGGAAAAATTGGAGAAATTTCTATAGATGGTTTTATTGACCCAAAATGGGTTTGGACACCATCTATTGCTCCTTCAGGAATGGCTTTATACAATGGTAATATGTTCCCTGAACTTAATAATCATCTTTTAATAGGGGCCTTAAGGGCACAAAACATATATGCTGTTAAAATTGATGATGAAATTCTCATATCTGAAAAAAAAATCTTGCAGGATGTATACGGTAGAATTCGAGATATAGAAGTTATGGATGATGGATCTATCATATTTCTTACTGATGAAGAAAAAAATGGTATTTATAAAGGTGGATTATATAAAATTTATAAACCTGAATAAATATTTTTTATTTTGATTTAATATATTTTCTTTTATATGATTTCTTGAATAGAGGAACAAAGATATGACAGGCATTGAAACTAAAAATTATAAGGCTGGAGAAGTAATATATAATATTAATGATCCTGCAGATAAAATATATTTAATTCATAATGGTAAGGTTAGAGTTAAATCAAAAATGGGCCTTAATCTTGGGGTTTTGATTGAAGGTGAAATGTTTGGTGAAGTTGGACCCATAATTGAAGAAACAAGAACTGTAACAGTTATTGCTGAAACTAATTGTACATTAAAAGAAATTGATGACGCAACCATTCACAATAAATTAGATGGTGCCGATCCAGTTTTAGTTGGTATAATTAGAGGTTTGGCATTAAGAATAGGCGATGCCAATAAACTTGCAGAAAAATATTGGCAAGAACTATCTGTTTATAAATCTTTAGAGTAAAGATTAACTCCTAAGCACTTTTAAGTTGGGAAGTATTGAAAATTTCATCGTCAATAAATGCATTAAATGAAATAGACCTTCTTTCACCTTCTGAATTAAATGGATAAACTTCATGCATGAGATAATGAGGAAAAATACACATGTCTCCCACTACAGGATTAATTTCTGTTCTAGGATTAGATAGAAACTGTTTAGATCCATGTATGAAATTAATCTTACCATTAGGGTTATTTTTCTTATTTTTTGCAGTTTGACCAAAGTTATCTGGAATTTTTAACCAACCAGCACCTGAAACATGACCTGTATGCCAATGAATAGGATTGTATTCGTTTTTAAATTGTCGAACTACCCAACATTGGATCAGTTTGAAATTTTTAATTTTTACTCCTAATGTTTGACTAATATAGGATGTTGTAAAAGAAGAGAATAATTTTACTAATTCCCCCTCTACCATTTCTTTAGGCAAAGCTAATTCCTGTGAAACTTGACCTGCAAGACCAGAACCAACATCTAATATATTAGATTTTTTTTTATCTTTGATAGTTTCATCAATAAATTTATTAATTTTATTAACTATTTTTAAAGGAAATTTAAACTTCCCAATTGGGGGACCAAAGGGTCTATATAAATCAAAATTTTCTGTCATTATAAATTTGTTTGTAAGATTTTTCTTACAATATTATATTAATAATAATTGTATTATGTAATTAATGAATATCTTATATACAATACTTGAAAATTTAATTACTTATCAGCCTTTTTTATTAATTCTCTCCATGCAATAACCACACATGACATAACGGTTATACAAGAACCTAGAATTTCTAAATTAGAAGGAACTTCTGACCAAATGATTAGGCCAGCTACTATGGCCCCAGGTACTGAAAGGTATCTTATAGGTGCCAAAACAACTGCTTCACCAAACTTAAATGCATAAGTGAAAGTCAATTGCAGAAATGAGCCAGCTACACCAATAGTAATCAGAACAAAAAGAAGGTTAAAGTTAAAAATAGGTAACTCAGGTGTTACTAATAATAAACTTATTCCAAAAACAATCGCTCCAATTGAATTGTGCCAGATTGCTACCGAAACAGGTTCATCTGTGTTTCCCAATTTTCGTAAAATAATAGATAAAATAGCACCATTAACTCCACTACCAAGAGCAAGATAAACTCCAACAGTTAATGCTCCATCAAAAGGATTTGTTATTAAAATAATACCAATCAAACCTGAAATAATTGCACTAACTCTCCATGCACCTATTTTTTCAGATAGAAAAATAGGTGCAAATAATGCAACAAATAATGCAGAAGATTGAGTTAATGCTGTTACTTGACCAAACTCCGCATTTTGGAGCGCTGAAAACCATAAACATATACCAATTAAACCAATGGAAACCCTACAAAAAAGTATATTTCTGGATTTTATTTTCATCAAATCATTACCTCTTACATACCATCCAAAAGCGTATAAAATTGGTAATGAGAATATAAATCTACAAAATAACATTAACCTGAAATTAATATCATCATTTAATGACTTTACTAAACCAGACATAATCAAAGCAGCTAATACCATTGTTAGCATTAGAATTATTCCTATTATATTGCCTGATAGTTTTCGTTGTTTAATTAGTTTCATTTAATTTGATTTACTATTTAGAACCATTAATCCAGAAAATATTATTAAGACACATCCAAAATAGGCAATTAATGGCGGGCTTTCATTAAAAAACAATATCCCCAATAACACTGCGCTAGGTAATTGAATATAGCCCATTACTCCTGTTCTTGCAAAGTGCCCTCTAGCAATTGAATATCCATATGAAACAAATAAAAATGCAATGGCTCCAATAAATCCAGATACAGAAATTAGAATTAATTGATATAGATTAGGGAATTTGTAACCAAAATATATCCAAATAATTAAACCTGCAAAACCATTCAAAATAAATAAAACAAGTGCATATGACATTGGCTTTGCATCATGTGGTCTTTTTGTGATTATTAAATTCATTAGAGCGTTAATTAAAGCAACAATTATTGGAAAAATTAAAAATTTACTCGCCCCGTTAAAATCAACTGTTGGGTTAACTATAATAACAATACCTATCATTCCAAGAAATATAGATATCATAGTTAAATAACTGGGCTTTTCATTATAGGAAAATAGAGATATCAATCCCATCCATATAGGAGTTGTTTGAATTAACATTGTTGTAATAGACAGTGGCAATTCTTTTAACGATATGAATAAAGATGCTATTGCAAAAATTGATATTACTCCTCTTAAAATTGGAAAAGTAAATCTTTTTGGCATTAATTCCTGATATACTTTTTGTCTATCAAAGTTTTTGGATACTAAAGCAATTATAAATATAGTTAAAATTTCAAAAGGAACTCCAAATACAAGAAAATCCCACCAATAAATGCCGAGAGAAGTTAAAACTTTAAAAATAGCGTCTCCAATAGAGAATAAGATAATGCCTATCCCAACCATCAAAGGTGGTAAGGCTTTCTTATCATTTTCCATGTTTTTCGCCTAAATGCAAAATTAGTTACTGAGAAGTTTTTTATATTCTGGCTTTACATTCTTCAAGGTTGCTTCAGCTTTTTTGATTGTCTGCTGGGTAGACCACATATCAGCATATAAACCATTTTTCCTTAAAAGTTGTTTATGGGTTCCTTGTTCTATTATTTTTCCCTTATCCAATACAAGGATTTTATTTGCTTCAACAACAGTTGACAGTCTATGAGCTATAATAATAGTTGTCCTTTTTTCTGCAAGGTCATTTAAAGATTGTTTTATTTCTCTTTCAGTTAAAGTATCCAGTGCACTGGTAGCCTCATCTAAAACAAGAATAGGTGGATTTTTAAGTAGAGTTCTTGCAATAGCAACCCTTTGTTTTTCACCTCCTGAAAGTTTCAATCCTCTTTCACCTACAACTGTATTCATTCCTTCAGGAAAAGTTTTTATTAGACCACTTAATTGTGCCTGATCTGCTACTTTCCAAATTTCTTTGTCACTTGACCCAATCTTTCCATATTTTAAATTATAAGAAACTGTATCATTAAATAATACCGTATCTTGTGGAACGATACCTATGTTTTTTCTAAGTGAAACCTGAGAGATATCTTTTATACCTTTTCCATTTATTGAAATGTTCCCATTGGTTACATCATAAAATCTAAATAAAAGTCTAGAAATAGTTGATTTTCCAGCTCCTGTGGGGCCAACAATAGCTAAAGATGACCCACTTGGTATGTTGAAGTTTATATTTTGTAAAACATCCCTTTTACCGTCATAGGAAAATGAAACATCTTTAAAATTAATTTCAGCTTTATTAAATTTCATTGAAATAGCATTTTTTTTATCATTTATTTCAGGTTTGATTTTCAAAATTGAAAATAAAGAATTTAAGTCTGTTAAACCCTGAGAAATCTCTCTGTAAATAAAACCAAAAAAATTTAATGGAATTGCTAATTGCATTAGAAGAGCGTTAATCAAAACAAAATCTCCAATTGTTTGGTCACCTGCCTTGACCTCTAATCCAGATAAAACCATACACAATGTAAGGCCAATGGTAAAAATTGCTGTTTGTCCAAAATTCAAAAATGATAAAGACGTCAATGTTTTAATAGATGCCTGCTCATAACCAGCCATTGCCTCATCAAAGCGTTCTTCTTCTATCTTTTCATTATTAAAATGTTTTACAGTTTCATAGTTTAGCAAAGAGTCTAGTGATTTATTATTGGCATCTTCATCATGAGAGTTCATTCTTTTTCTAAAAACTACTCTTAAACTTGAATATTGAATTGTAAAATAAGAATAAGATATAATTGTAAGAGTAACGATTAGAAGGTAGCGCCAATCAAATTGAATAAGCAAAATAAGGCCTACAAAAATAAATTCAAAAATTGTTGGAACAGTATTTAATATTGCCAATCTTACAATGTTTTCTATGCCTTTAATGCCTCTTTCAACTACTCTATTTAAGGCACCCGTTCTTCTGTCTAGATGAAATCTAAGTGAAAGGTTGTGTAAATGACTAAAGCTTACTTTTCCAAGTTCCCTTACTGCATTTTGCCCAACCTTTGCAAAAACAACATCTCTAAGCTGGTTAAAGGCAACCATAAGAATTCTTCCTAACCCAAACGCTATAATTAGTATAATTGGTGTCAAAATAGCTATTGGAATTATTGTTGGAGCTGTATTATCACCGACTAATGCATCAGTAGCCCATTTATAGCTGTATGGGACAAGAACCGTTAGTATTTTTGCAAAAATTAAAATTATAAGGGCTAATATTATTCTGCTTTTTATATCTGCCCTACCTTTTGGCCAAATATAAGGGAAAAATTCATTTATTAGATTTACCATTTATTTAAAATTTAATTTTTAATTTTTTAACTCAGTCAAGTTTTTGTATAGCTCTAAGGCTTCAGGATTAGACAATGCTTCAGAGTTCTTTACATCTTTACCGTGGATAATATCTCTTACAGCCAATTCAGTAATTTTTCCAGACCTTGTGCGTGGAATATCTTGAATTGAAATAATTTTAGCTGGAACATGTCTAGGACTAACTTGGGATTTAAGTGTATTTTTTATTTTGGAAATTAAGTCTTTGTTTAAAGAAAAACCGTTTTGAAGCCTTACAAACAATATTACCCTAACATCATCTTCCCAATTCTGACCTACTACTATTGATTCTAAAACTTCGTCAAAGTTTTCAACTATTTTGTAAATTTCTGCAGTTCCTATTCTAACACCTCCTGGATTCAAAGTAGCATCAGACCTACCGTAAATAATTAATGTTCCCCTATCTGTAATTTTTGTCCAATCGCCGTGTCTCCAAATATTTGGATAATAATTAAAGTAAGCATCTCTATATTTTTCTCCGTCAGGATCATTCCAAAACATTATTGGCATTGAGGGGAAAGGTTTTGAACATACCAGTTCACCTGGCTCGTTTATAACTGAATTACCATTTTCATTATAAACCTCTACGGACATTCCAAGACCAATACCTTGGATTTCTCCAGAAACAACGTCATCCAAAGGATTGTTCAAAACAAAACAGGATAAAATATCTGTACCACCCGATATAGAGCCTATTTGCATATCAGACTTAATATGCTCACTTATGAAATTAAAGCTTTCTGGTGATAATGGCGACCCAGTAGAACACAAAGATTTTAGATTGTTTAATTTATTATTACTATTAGGCTGGTAACCTGATTTTCTAACAGCGTCTATATATTTTGCGGATGTACCAAACAAAGTAATATTCTCATTCTCTGCAAGATCCCATAATTTTTCAGGTCCTCCATAAAAGGGACTTCCTTCATAAAGTACTATTATAGCTTTTGAAAACAGTGCGCCTACTAACCAATTCCACATCATCCAACCACACGTTGAAAAATAAAATACTTTATCACCATCTTTTATATTAGCATGTAGCTGATGTTCTTTAGCGTGCTGAAGGAGCACCCCTCCTACACCATGAACAATACATTTAGGTGCTCCAGTTGTACCTGAAGAGAAAACAATGTAAAGTGGATCATTGAAGTTAACCCGTACAAAATTATTAATAGGTTTAGAAAGGTACACATTTTCAAAATAGTCATATTTAAATGGATAATTAATAGTTTTACTTTTATCTAAATATTTGAGGATAATTGTTTTTTCTAGAGATTTTAATCCATCAACAATTTCATTTACTTCATTGTACCTATTAATATTTTTACCGTTATACAAATATCCATCAACAGTAACCAAAATTTTTGGTTCTATTTGCTTAAACCTATCCAAAACTCCAGAAATACCAAAATCTGTTGAACAAGATGAGAAAACAGCTCCCAATGATGATGTTGCAAGCATTGTAATAATTGTTTCAGGACAATTTGGCATATAAGCGCAAACTCTATCACCTTTTTCTATGCCATTATTTTTTAGGTATCCTGCCATTTGCAAAACTTTTTCCCTTAATTCACTTATTGTTATTTTGCAATTTAATCCATCTTCCCTTGCAGAAATAATAGCTAGCCTTTCATCATTATTTCTTAATATATTTTCTGCATAGTTAACTTTTGAATCTGGAAAGAATTTAGCACCAGGCATTTTGTCCTTATCTTTAAGGATAATATTTCCCTTCTCTCCAATAATTTTTGTGTAATCCCAAATAGAACCCCAAAAAATCTCAAGGTTTTTAACTGACCACTTCAAAATTAATTGAAAATCGATATTGCTTGTGTTTTTAAAATCACTTACGTAAGTATTAACAAACTCGACTAAATTACTATTTTTTTTTAATTCTATACTTGGCTTCCAAAGAACTTTATAATCTGAATTTGTCACTTTAAATCAACACTTTTGTTTTTTTTGTCTAATTGATTTATTTTGAGTAAATCTGGAAATATATAACTCCAAGCTCCTGCAATTACAATGGCACCCACACCACCAAAGGCGACTGCTGGAACAGCGCCTATTCCAGAAGCCATTACTCCTGCTCGAAAATCTCCTAGTTCATTTGATGCTCCAACAAACATCATATTAACTGCATTAACTCTACCTCTCATGCTATCTTCTGTTCCAAGTTGAATAATAATATCTCTTATATATACACTTAACATGTCAAATCCACCAACTAAACATAGCAAAATTATTGATAAGGTTACATTTTTAGAAAGCCCAAAAAATAATGTAAATAAGCCAAAAAAGGCTACTGCATAAAGCATTACCTTTCCAGCCTTTTGAATTGAATAAAATGATAATCCAACTGCAACAATTATTGCGCCTACTCCTGGAGAAGACCTTAACAAACCTAACGTTAAGGGGCCTGTATCAAGAATATCTCTTGCATAAACTGGCATTAAAGCAACCGCTCCTGCCATTAAAACTGCAAAAAGATCTAATGAAATAACACCTAACAAAATCTTCTTATTCCAAACATAAGAAAATCCCCCAGTGAGATTTTCAAAAGAGAGTGGCTTTTTAGTTTTTGTTAGGTAATTATATGGAATTATGAAAACTAAAATTGCTCCAATAAAAAGACCTATAGAAGCAAAAAAATATCCTAAAAATACTGAAGCTCCGTATAACAACCCTCCCAAAACAGGACCAAAAATTGTTCCTGATTGCCAAGCAACAGCACTTAAAGCAACTGCGTCTGGTAAGTCTTTTTTATCTACAATATTTGGAAGAAAGGCAGCTGCCGCTGGTGAAAAGAATGCTCTTACAATTCCAATACCGATTAAAATCATAAAAAGAACTATAATTTCAGGGTTACCTGATATGTTAATTAAAACAAATAAAAATGTCAGAAATGCCTCTAAAAAGAGACATAATGAAAATATAATTTTTCTATTAAAATTATCTGCACAATAACCCGTTACAACAACCAATAATACTAATGGTATAAATTGTGTTAATCCAACTAAACCAAGATGAAGAGGGTTTCTTGAAATATCATAAATTTGCCAAGCAACACAAACACTTAGAGTACCAAGGCATAGACTGGACAAAAACCTAGCTAGCCAATATTTTTGATAAGTTGTATCAAAAGCAACATTTGCTACTTTAGTTAAATTTAAAATGCTCATTATTGATTTAGTAATTTTATATAAAAATTTAGATCTTTCTTATATAGCTTGCAAATACTACAGCAGGCAATCTTAAAATTATTGGGGCTATCCCATAGCAAACTGAAAGTGGTCCCAAGGCAGGATTTGCTTCAGATGGATTAAAACCAAAAAAGCCCAATAAAGGTAAACAAACACCAGCTGATACTGCTAAAGTTAACTTTTGTATTAGAGACCAAACTGAATAAATTTTTCCTGCTAAAACCTTTTTATCTTTTTTTTGTTCTTGATCAATAATGTTAGCTTGAATAGATGCTGGTAAAATTAAGTCTGCACTAAGACATATCCCAGATATGATACAAACAATCAGAAATTTAAGTGTATCACCATTTTCTAAGAAATAGACTGGAAGAAAACTTACACAAGCTAATACAACAAACACTATCCAAACTTTATTTTTTTTAAATTTTGTCCCTAATAAATAAATGAATGGAAGACCTATAAAAGCAGAAAAAAAATACATAGTTAGGAAATAAAATGGTAATCCACCAATAATATACTGAACAAATAAAATAAATAAAATTGAAGTAATTCCATTTGATAATCCAATAAAAAAATATGCTAAACATAAATTTCTGAAATTTTTATTATACTTAAATAATAATTTTACATTTTTAAAATAGCTATTTTTTTCTTGAATAGAAATATTGGGAATTGGAATTTTTTTTATCAAAAGTGGGGATAGTAACAATAAAGATATTATTAAATATACTTCTCCTGATAAATCTGAATAGTAAGTTATTATTAATCCTAAAATAATTCCAGGAATAGTTAATAGCTCTCTAAATGAAACAATTTTAAATCTATTTTTTGAGCTATTTTGTGAAATGGCAATCCCTATGCTCCACCAAGGAATTGAAAAAAAAGTCCAACCTAATGTAACTGCAATTAGTCCTAGAAAAAGAGATAATACTTCAAATTTATATATAGGGTTAAGAAGAATATATATGCCAATTGAAATTAAAGGGAAACCAAATACAAGCCAGATTTTCCATCCTAATTTTGAAACTATATTATCTAAATAAGTCCCCATTATTGGGTCAGAAATCATATCTACAATTCTTGAAAGCATTATTGCCAGTCCAGTTAAAGCTATACCTACATTTGGAAGTAGAGAATAAATTGGAGGGATTATGATATATACTATCATTTGAGCAGAAGTGATTGGAATAGATGGCAAACTATAAAGAATGAACGTTAACAAACTTATGCTTTGGCTTCCCTTTAGCAATTTATCTTCATTAAATTTCATTTGGAGAATTACTAAATGTCTAGGTTCGAAACTTTTAGAGCATTTTCTTGGATGAAAGCTCTTCTTTCTTCTACAGCTTCACCCATTAATGAGGAGAAGGCTTCCTGTGCGTCTTCCTCTTGCTCAACTTGAACTTGTAGTAAAACTCTAGCATCAGGATCTAATGTCGTTTCCCAAAGCTGTTCGGGGTTCATTTCACCAAGACCTTTATACCTACTAACTTGTGCACCTTTTTTACCAATTTTGAAAACAGCATCTCTTAATGAAATTGGTCCAATTATAACTTCTGTTAATCCTGAAGTATTTTTAAATAACACTTTATTACTTCCATTACCAAATAGTTCTTGAAGTTTAACAGCCATATTATCTAAATTTTGTGCTTCTACTCTACTAATTATATCATTATTAATTATTGTTTCTTCTTTAACTCCTCTTAAAACTCTAGAGACTATTATGCCATGATCATTTACAGATCCTGTCCAACCTTTTTCATATTCTGTACTAACAGAATCCATCCTTTTTGCTAAATATTCTGCTGCATCTTTATTAGAAAGATGTTGAGAATTTAATAAACCTGCAATAGCTGCTTGCTCTATAACACCTTTTGAGCCGATTAGATTATCTAGTGTTTCAATATTTCGTGATGCATTCAAGGATATTTTTGCAGCGTCCTCCAAATCTGGCCCCGCCATTTCTAAGCCTTCGCCAGTTATCAATTTAGCTTCCTTTAATCCTGACTGTATTAAATAATCATCAAGCGCGGTATCGTCTTTAAGATAAACTTCGCTTGAACCCTTTTTTGCTCTATAAAGTGGTGGTTGCGCTATATATAGATAGCCTGCTTCAATTAAAGGCTTCATGTGTCTAAAGAAAAATGTAAGAATAAGTGTTCTTATGTGACTTCCGTCAACGTCTGCGTCAGTCATAATAATTATTTTATGATATCTTGCTTTTTCAATTTTTATGCTATCTTCAAGCTCCAGATTATTACCAACTCCTGCACCTATAGCAGTTATTAATGTACCTATTTCTACAGAAGAAAGCATTTTATCAAGACGTGCTCTCTCTACATTTAAGATTTTTCCTCTCAAAGGAAGTATTGCTTGGTTTTTTCTATTTCTTCCCTGTTTAGCACTACCACCAGCAGAGTCTCCCTCAACAAGAAATAATTCTGATTTTGAGGGGTCTTTTTCCTGACAATCAGCTAATTTTCCCGGAAGACTTGCAATATCAAGGGCACCCTTTCTTCTTGTCAACTCTCTTGCTTTTCTTGCAGCTTCTCTTGCAGAAGCTGCTTCAAATGCTTTTAAAATTACTTTTTTTGCTTGTGTTGGATTTTCTTCTAGCCATTGAGAAAGCGCTTCACTTACTGCATTTTCAACAATTGGTCTTACCTCAGATGAAACTAGTTTATCTTTTGTTTGTGAAGAAAATTTTGGATCAGGTACCTTTACTGATAATATAGCTGTTAAACCTTCTCTGCTGTCTTCACCTGATAATTGGACCTTTTCTTTTTTTGCTATTCCAGTGGATTGTGCATATGAATTAATAACTCTTGTGAGCGCAGCCCTAAAACCTGCTAAATGTGTTCCTCCATCTCTTTGAGGAATGTTGTTAGTAAAGCACTGAGTAGTCTCATGATATGAGTCAGTCCACTGAAGAACTACCTCAACCCCAACATCTTCTTTTTCAGACTTTCCTAAAATAATTTCATGAACGGGATTTTTTGACTTATTAAGCCAATTTACGAACTCTTTTAAGCCACCATCAAAATTGAATTCGACCTTTTTTTCTGGACTAATTCTTTTGTCACATAAAACAATTTTCACTCCTGAATTAAGAAATGCTAGTTCTCTAAGTCTATGCTCCAAAGTTGAAAAAACAAATTCTGTTTTTGTAAAAGTTTCAGTTGAAGGCTTAAATGTTAATACTGTTCCTTTTTGGCCGTTTGAAGACCCTTTTTCCTCTATTGGATTAACAGAGTTTCCATTTTCAAATCTAATAAAGTGTTCTTTACTTTCTCTAAAAATTTTTAATTCAAGCCACTCAGATAAAGCATTAACCACAGAGACGCCTACACCATGTAAACCACCTGAAACCTTGTAAGAATTATTATCAAATTTTCCTCCCGCATGAAGTTGTGTCATTATAACTTCTGCTGCTGAAATACCTTCATCTTGATGCATTTCAACAGGAATTCCTCTTCCATTATCAACAACTGTTACTGAATTATCTGAATTCAAAGATACTGTAACACTATCACAGTGACCTGCTAAAGCTTCATCAATAGCATTATCTACAACTTCGTAAACCATATGATGAAGTCCAGACCCATCATCAGTATCACCGATATACATGCCTGGACGTTTCCGAACAGCGTCTAAACCCTTCAAAACTTTGATAGATTCAGCGCCATATTCATCAATATTTAATTCTTCATTTGCCATAATTTTTTAATTATTTTTGTTATTAATAATTATATCACAAATCTACAAGTTGTGTAATATTACTGTCATTAATAACAAAATATTGTATTTTTTTTGAATGGCCTAATCTTTTGAAAATATTCTTATCAGTACCAGTCATCCAAATTTGACTAGATGTTTCTACTGACTCATTAAATAAAGCATTAAAGTGATTATCGTCTAAATGCGCAGATGCCTCATCTAACAACAAAATTGGTGGAAATTCTTTCTTTTCAATTAATAACTTTGAATAAGCTAGTACTATTGATACAAGAATAGATTTTTGCTGACCTGTTGAACAAAACTCCGAAGATATATGTGAACTTCCATACCATATTTTTAAAACTGAAGATGAAGGTCCAAATGAACCAAAACTTCTTTCAAGCCTTAGATTCTTTAAATGAATAGCCATTTTTTCCTCTACATCAATTGCGGGCTTGTTTTGAAGCCATTCTTCTATAATTCCGGACCATGATATTCTAACTAGATTCAGAAATGAGCTTTTAGGATTTGCAGTAAAAAAATCTAATTTAGAGGTGAAGTTTTGTCTCTCAACTATAATTGCAATACTCAACTGTGAAATCTCTTTCTCCAAAACAGAAAACCAAGATTCATCTCCAAGATTCTTTTCTATCAACTTCATTCTTTCTCTAGACAGTTTTTCTAATTTATTTATTCTGGTTTTATGTTGAGGGTCTAAGGCTGAAATCATTCTATCAAAAAAATTTCTTCTTAAAGTCTCAGATCCAGTAATAATGTTATGCATTGTTGGAGTTAACCAGTTCAAAGAAACTAATTGAGACATTTCTTTTGATTTCAAAATACTTCCATCAACTTTGAATATTCTCGAAGAGTTAATATTATTTATTGATGTTTTAATTCCAGTTGAAATCTCGTTGGTCTTATTCCCTCTTTTAAGAATATAATGAATAGCCCAATCGTTATTTTGTTTTTTCGTACTGAATTCTATTAGAGGAAAATGTTCTTTTTTGGATGATCTTAAACCTCTCCCAGGTAACAACAAGGAAATAGCTTCTAAGAAATTAGTTTTACCTGATCCGTTGGGGCCATATAAAACCACATGATCACTAGTAAAATCTAATTCTATCTCTTTATAACTTCTAAAATTCTGAAGTTTAATTTTTAAAATAGTATGTTGATTATTTAATTTAATTAGATTACTCAAAAATTCAAAGTGGAAAGATTTTATAAGTTTAAAAAAACATTAAACTCTCATAGGCATCAATACAAATAGAGTCTCTTCATCGTCAGGCATGCTAATTAAAGCAGGTGATCCGGAGTCTTTTAAAGAAATATTAAAGTTTCCTGATCCTACTTGTGAAGTTACATCTAATAAATATTTGGCGTTAAAACCGATACTCATCTCTTCATTAACATATGATATCTCAATTTCTTCAGAGGCAGAACCCGTATCTGGACTATTGGCTTCAAGAGATAATTGATTATTAGATAAAGAAATCCTTACAGATCTCGATTTATCAGAAAATATAGTTGAAACTCTGTCTACAGATTCTGAAAATACTACACAGTCTAAAGATACAATATTTGAATTTTCTGTTGGTATAACTTTCTCATAATCTGGGAAATTACCATCGATAAGTTTACTGGTTATTACTGAGTTTCCAATTTTTACTCTTATTTTATTATCTGATAAGCTGATAGAAACTATTTCATCATTTGAATAATCGTCAATAAGCTTCCTTATTTCGTAAATGGCTTTCCTAGGAATTATAATTCCATTAGTTAGGTTAGCTCCATCAGGAAGATCTACACTTGTTCTAGCTAACCTATGTCCATCAGTTGCAACTGATACAAGTTTATTATTATTCATATGCAAATATATTCCGTTTAAATAATATCTTGTTTCTTCCATAGAGATTGCAAATTTTGTTTTATCAATAATTTTACATAACTCTTCAACATTTATGTTGAAGTTAATTGGAAAGTCCCCTTGAGATAAATTAGGATAATCTTCCACTGGCAAAACTGGTAACTGGAATTTAGATTTATTTGACTCAAGACTTGCAGTCCCTCCATTAAATTCAATTTGTACTTCTGAACCATCCATTAATTTTCTTATAATGTCGTATAATATATTAGCAGTAACAGTTATCGTTCCTGAATTAATGACTTTACAGTCAAATGTCTCTAAAATGTCTATATCCATATCAGTAGCTGATAATGATAGATTGTTATCAGCAGCTCTCATAACAACGTTTGATAATATTGGTATCGTATTCCGTTTTTCAACTATGCCTTGTATATGGCTTAAAGGTTTTAATAATTTAGATTTTTCTGTAACAATTTTCATTTAATTATCATAATAATTAAAAACTATTATTTCAACAAATTAAAGTTAATTATAATTATTATTGTAATAGTCTAATTAGACAAAATACTTTTCAATAATCTTATGTCTTCAGAAATATTGCTATTTTCATTTAATAATTTATCGATCTTTTTAGCGGCATGAATAATTGTAGTGTGATCCTTACCTCCAAAATTTCTTCCTATCTCAGGATATGAAAGATTAGTAAGCTCTTTTGATAGATACATTGCAATCTGCCTAGGAATTACCACTGACTTTGATCGTCTTGCTGAGAACATTTCAGACATTTTGATAGAGAAATGTTCGGAAACTTGTTTTTGAATATCTTCAATTGTTACTAACTTATTATTAGCTCTCAAGATATCAGATAAAACATCTATTGTATTTTCAAGAGTAATTTTTTTTCCTACCAGGGTTGTATGAGCGATAATTCTATTTAATGCTCCTTCTAATTCCCTTACATTAGATTTGATCTTTTGAGCAATAAACTCCAAAACATCGTCAGGAAAAGTAATACCTGACATCTCCACTCTAGACTGTAATATTCCAAGTCTTAATTCATATGTCGTAGGTTGAATATCAGTTACAAGCCCCCATCCTAACCTTGATTTTAATCGTTCTTCCATACCACTTAAATCATTGGGAGATTTATCAGCAGAAAGAACAATCTGACACCCTCTATCAACAAGAGCGTTAAAAGTATGAAAAAACTCTTCTTGAGTATGCTCTTTTCCACTTATAAACTGAACATCATCTATCATTAAAACATCAACAGACCTAAATTCTTGTTTAAAATTCATAACATCTTTTGATCTTAAAGCTTTTATAAATTGGTACATGAATTTTTCAGCAGATATATATACCACTTTTCTATTTGGGTTTTTTTGTTGGATTACCCAAGCAATTGCATTCATTAAGTGAGTTTTTCCTAAACCCACACCACCATACAAAAAAAGAGGGTTAAAAGGAACCATTTCAGCTTCAGCAACTCGTTTTGCAGCAGCAAAAGCTAATTCATTTGGACTTCCAACAACAAAATTTTCAAAAGTTAGCCTTTTATCTAATCTTGAGAGTAAAATATCTTCATTTTTAAAACTTTTATCTAAAGAATAGTTATTTTTAACTATATTTTTATTATGATTTTCTGTTTCGCTATTTGATAATGATATATTTTTATTTGATTTGTTCGTTTCTAAAGATACTTTAATATTATTGATACCTGGTTTCTCTGAAGCCCAAATAGACACTAGTCTGTCAGTATACTGTCTTTCCACCCTATCTCTTACAAGAGTTGTTTCAGCGGATAAAATAATTGTGTTTCTATTAATTTTTTTTAATTTTAAAGGCTTTAACCAGCTCTTATAAAGAGTTTCTCCTAACTCTTTTCTTAATCTATTTTTTACTTTATCCCATATCTCAATGCTATGTTCGTCTTTTAGTTTTTCTTTAGAAGTTTTCATTAGAACTGCCTTGCTAATATTAAAATATTTTACATTGAAAATGTTTAATGGAAAATAATATATTTATTCTTAGGAAAGCTAACTTTTTTTTTCTTTTTTTTCAGTTAAATTAGTTGACAGTGCTGTGATCTTTGATTCTTCTTGATAATGATTAAAAGAAATAATAATTTTTGATTTATATGCTTTTTAAAATTAAAAAATTAAAGATCAATGTCAAAACTATTGATTTAGTTGAAAAAAAATTTATTGCTTTTGTTTTAGTTGTGTTGTCTTAGATTTTTTTTAAAAAATATTTTAAAAAAAATACCTACGAATCGTATTTTAAATTATTTGATGTTTTTAATTTTCTCTGATAATCGTGATAATTTTCTAGCGGCTGTGTTTTTGTGTATTAAACCTTTAGAAACACCTTTTTGAATTTCTGGCATCGCTGTCTTAAAAGCATCATTTGCTTTAACTTTATTATCTAAACTGATTTCAGTTTCAACTTTTTTTATAAATGTTCTTATTCTACTTATTCTAGTTGAATTTATTTCATTTCTTTTATTATTTCTTATAATTCTTTTTTTTGATGATTTATGATCAGCCATGTGTTTTCTTTCCAGTAAATTACTTTGGGGATATATAGATTTTTTCAATAATCGTCAAGACCTATTGTCTCATCTTTGACAGGATCCACAAAAAAAACTAGAGCGTCCTAATTGTTTTATTTCCTTTATTTTTCCATCACACTCTACACATTTATCATTTGTTCTACCGTATACTTTTAAATAATGTTTAAAGTATCCTAAATTTCCATCAGGTTGAATATGATCTTTAATCGTTGTTCCTCCTAATTTAATTGCATTTTTAAGTATTTTTTTTATATTTTCTACTAACACAAAAGATTTTATTTTTGATATATTTTTTCCTTTTCTTTTGGGAGATATATTTGTATCAAATAAAACTTCGTTAACATAAATGTTTCCTAACCCAGCGACAACTGATTGATCTAATAAAATTGACTTGATTGATTTATCTTTATTTCTAATAAGGTTATAAAAATTATCACCGTTGAATTTATCGGATAATGCTTCAGGGCCTAATTTTTTAATAAATTTATTTTCATAAATATTTTCATCTATTATATCAATAAAACCAAACCTTCTTTGGTCATTGTATAAAATGTATATTCCTCCTTCTAATGAAATTAAAACATGATCATGGCGTCCGATTTTAGGTTTATTATTTAAAATTGAAATTTTGCCCGACATCCCAAGATGTAAAAGTATATTTTTCTTATTACTAAGTGGCAGGATGCAATATTTTCCTATTCTAAAAGGCTTTAAAATTTTATTTCCTATAAGTTTTTTTGAATAAAATTTAGGAAATGGAAACCTTAGATCTTTTTCCCCATGATAAAAGCCTACAATTTTTTTGTTTTTTATAGATTTTTCAAGCGCTTTTTTAACAGTTTCAACTTCTGGAAGTTCTGGCATGGTTATATTATATTATTAAAATTATGTTTATAATTATTATAATTAAGTTATATCATTTCATAAATCACAATTTAGGTAATTATTAAATGTCTAACAATGATTTTACCGACTTTGGTAAATTAAATATTCTTAAAAAGAAAAAAACACCTCTAGTTAAAAAATTATTTGGAGAGGTGTCAGAAAATTATGACTTAATGAATGATGTTATGAGCTTTGGTGTTCATCGCATTTGGAAAAATAATTTCCTTGATTGGATGGCCCCAAGGCAAAACTATCACTTACTTGATTTAGCGGGGGGTACGGGCGATATAGCTCTAGGCTTTTTGAATAGAAATGGAGGAAAAGCTACAATAGCAGATTTAAATTTTCAGATGCTGTCAGTTGGAAAACAAAAAAATAGTTCCATAAGTGTTAATGATAAACTTAGTTGGTTGACATGTAACGGTGAAAACCTACCTTTCAATGATAATAAATTTGATATCGTTTCAATATCCTTTGGGCTAAGAAATATTACAAATAAATCCATTGCTTTAAATGAAATTTATAGGGTCTTGAAACCTGGTGGTAGATTTATGTGTCTTGAGTTTTCAAAAGTTAATGTATCAGTGCTCAATCGTTTTTACCAAATTTGGTCATCTAATGTAATTCCTGCTCTTGGAGCAAAGATCAGTGGTCAAAAAGAAAATTATGAATATTTAATTGAATCAATAAAGCGTTTCCCTGATCAAAACGAGTTATCTTCATTAATTAGTAGCTCTAACTTTATTTCTGTAAAGCACAGAAACCTATCGGGTGGAATAGCTGCAATACACTCTGGATGGAAAATTTAACTTATGAAAAATATTTTACATTTTTCAAAAGCTTTAAAAATCATTTTTATTTTTAGTAGAAGAGGAATTCTTAGTAAGGTTGCTGACAATAATTTAGTTACCCAAAGAGCTTTATTTTTTATAAATATTATAAACTTTTTCATTGGAAAAGAAATTCCCAATAATTTAGTTGGCTCAACATTAGTTAATATATTAAAAAATCTTGGTCCTGCTTTTGTAAAATTAGGCCAAGCTCTCGCAACTAGACCTGATATTGTTGGCGTAGAATTAGCTAATGAGCTTGCTCAACTACATGATAAAATGGAGCCGTTTTCTTTTGAAAAGATAGAAAAATCAATAAAGGCTGAAACCGGAAAAGAGATAAAAGACCTTTTTAAGTCTTTTCATAAAGTCCCTATTGCTGCAGCTTCAATATCACAGGTACATAAAGGATTAACGTTTGAAAATGAAGTTATTGCAATTAAAGTTTTACGTCCCAATGTAGAAAAAGCTATATTCAATGATTTGAGGTTTTTTAAATGGTGTGCAAACTTTTTAAGCTCTATAGATAAGGAATTTGCATTTTTGAGATTGTCAAAGGCTGTTGATATATTTGAAGAATTAACAAAGAATGAAATGGATTTAAGATTAGAAGCAGCAGCTGCTAATGAGTTGGAAGAAAACTTTAAAAATGACGAGAGATTTGTTGTACCTAAAGTATACTGGGAACTTACTACTAAAAGAATGCTTGTTACCTCATGGATTGATGGAATAAAGATTAATGATTTAGATAGTCTGAGATCTGGAAAGTACAATATTGAAACTATTACTAAAAATTCTGCTGAAGCCTTTTTTCTTCAAGTTTTTAGGGATGGTTTTTTCCATGCTGATATGCATCCAGGAAATGTATTTATCAATCCTAATGGAAAAATAGTGCCCGTCGATTTTGGAATAATGGGGCGATTAAAAGTATCAGACAGAGTTTTTTTAGCAAGATTGCTCAAGTCTATCCTTGAGAATAACTTTTTAAAAGTTGCTCAATTACATTTTGATAAAGGAATATTGCCTCCTGACAAATCAATAGAATCATTTGCACAGGAAATCAGATCTATTTCAACGCCTATTCTTAATAAGAAACTCGGGCAAATCTCTCTGGGCAATTTGTTGGGAGAGTTATTTAGCTTAGCAAGTAAATGGAGGCTAAATATACAGCCACAATTTTTACTATTACAAAAAACTATGGTTATGGCAGAAGGTATTGGCAGACAATTGAATCCAGATACAGATATGTGGGTTATGTCTAAACCACTTGTTAATGATTGGCTTTATTCAACAGATTTAAAAATAAAGTATGCTGAAGAAATATACATGGACATAAATATGGCGGGGAAAAAAATACCTGAAATTATTGATAAACTTGATCTTTTAGTAAACAACAAAAGTTCTAATAGTGAAAATATATTTAAACCATTAAATGTTTCAATATTTGCTTTTACTATTTTAATGATTATAATAGTTTTAAAATAGTTCACATTTTGTGAATAATAAGGTCTAATTTTTCTATGAAAGTTGATAAGATTATTGATTTAGTTGGTGGAACTAAAGAACTCAGCAAGTTACTAAACGTAAGCAAAAGTGCAGTTAGTAACTATAAAAAAAGAGGTAGGGTGCCTAGCTATGCACTCCCAATTATAGTTAATGAATTAAAATCCCGAGGCCTAGATATAGATTTTAAAAAGTTAACAGATACAACAGATTTTCAGTTAAATAAAACAATAGTATTTATAGTAACCGGGGGAATATCAGCATATAAAGCACCTGAGATAATTCGTAGATTTAGAGATTTGAATTACAGAGTAATACCCGTTATGACATATGGTGCTTCTAAATTTATTACGCAGCTTACACTGTCTTCTGTGGCAGAAGAAAAATGCTACTCAGATATTTTTAATTTATCTGATGAATCTGAAATGGGTCATATAAAACTAGCTAGGTGTGCTGATATCATAGTAGTTGCACCAGCATCAGCAAATTTTATATCTAAAATTGCATCAGGAATGTCTAACGACCTGTCAACTACTCTAATTCTTGCTACAGAAGCTCCTGTGTATATATGTCCTGCTATGAACCCTAGTATGTGGAGTAATACTGTTACGCAAGAAAATATCAAAAAACTTAAAAGTAGATTATTTAATTTTATTGGTCCTGAAGAAGGTCTTTCAGCTTGTGGTGAATTTGGATTCAGTAGGTTATCAGATACTCAAAAAATTATAAGTTTTATTGAGCAGTCTATAACAAAGCATAAAAACAAAATGTTGAAAAATCTTAAAGTTCTCATTACTGCTGGGGCCAACCATTGAACCAATTGATGAGGTAGGATATTTATCTAATTGGTCATCAGGTAAACAAGGATACAATATAGCCGAAGAGTTTGCAAAATTGGGTGCTCAAGTAACATTAATCTCTGGACCAGTTGATATTGATGAGCCTGAGGATGTTAATATAATTAGGGTAAAAACAGCTAAGGAAATGTTGTATGCTTGTACAAAAAGTCTACCATCTGACGTAGCAATTTTTGTTGCAGCTGTTTCAGATTGGAAAGTAGATAAATACTTTCCAGGAAAAATAAAAAGAAATAATAAATCATTGAATATAAGCCTTGTTCAAAACCAAGATATTTTGAAAACTGTCTCTTTACATAAAAAAAGGCCTAATCTAGTAATAGGTTTTTCGGCAGAAACTCATAACCTAGAATGCAATACAAAAAATAAATTAAAATTAAAAGGTTGTGACTGGTTGCTTGGTAATAAGGTTGGTAAAAATACAGATACCTTTGGTGGTGATTACAATAATATTATTTTTGTTTCCAATTCAAAATTAGAAAAGTGGCCAGTTTTAAGTAAAAAAGAAGTTGCAAATAAATTAGCAATGAAAGTAAATGATTTCTTTAGGGATGATAATGTTAAAAATAAAATATAAAGTACTTGAATATGCAAAAGATCTTCCATTAATTAATTATCAAACCGATGGTTCTTCTGGGATGGATCTATATTCAGCAAATATATCTAAAATAACTCTTAAGCCCCTTGATAGAATATCTATACCAACAGGAATTTGTATGTCTATTCCGTTAGGATATGAAGCACAAATAAGGCCTAGATCAGGCTCTTTTTATTAAAAATGGGATTAATGCAAATTTTGGAACTATTGATAGTGATTACAGAGGAGAAATTTGTGTTTTTAATAATTAATTTATCTAAAATAAATTTTATAATTGCACGGGGAATGAGAATTGCTCAAATTATATTTAACAAAATAGAAAAGGTAGATTTAGAGGCCTCAGTTGAGTTAGATATTACTATCAGAGGTGAGAAGGGGTTCGGTTCAACGGGACTTAATTAATGATTTGATAGATAACGACCAATTAGAAAGATATGCAAGGCAAATAATAATGCCTGAAATAAATGAGGAGGGTCAAGAATTACTTCTTAAATCAAAAGTTGCAATAATTGGGGCAGGGGGTCTTGGATGCCCTACTGGTCTTTTTTTAGCAGGGGCAGGTGTAGGTGAAATTACAATTGTTGATAACGATGTCATTGATGTATCAAATCTTAATAGACAAATAGCCTTTAATACTTTTGATGTTGGAGAAACAAAATCAAAATTTCTACATCTTGCACTAAAAAAACTAAACCCTGAAATTGACGTAAAATACGTTAATGAGAGACTTACAAATAAAAATATTAAACATATTTTTAAAAATAAAGATGTAATAATAGATTGTACTGATAATTATGAAACAAGGTCACTTATAGCTAAAGGTTGTTACGATCAAAAAATACCAATGAGCTTTGGTTCAGCCGTTAGACAAGAAGGTCAGACTGCTTTTTTTATTGCTGGTTGCCAAAATCATTTAATTAAAGAAAATCATCATTCTAATCCATGCTATATGTGTCTTTTTCCAGACGCTCCAGAAAACGGTATTATTTCTAGATGCTCAGAGGCTGGAATATTAGGCCCTATAACCGGTTTAATATCTAGCATTCAATCCTTAAATGTAATTAGGTATTTAACTAAACAAACTGTCTCAAAAAACCTCCTGCTTTGGGATGGGCTTTCATTTTTAGAGGTTAAAATAAAAAAAACTTCTAACTGCGAAACTTGTTCTTAGAATTAAACCATTGTTTCTAAAACCAAATCAGGTGGTGTGTGGCCGTCCGCAACTGTTTTAATGTTTATTATAACCTTTTCACCCATTGCAACACGTCCTTCTATTGTTGCTGATCCAATATGAGGTAATAAGACTACATTATTGAGCTTTTTTAAGTTATCATTAATTATTGGTTCATCTTCATAAACATCAAGACCTGCTCCTGCAAAACTTCCTTTAACCAAATGTTCAGTTAAACTTTTCTCATCAATAATTTCACCCCGAGATGTATTGACTAAATAAGCATGTTTTTGCAAAAGGCTGAGCTGTTTTTTTCCAATCATGTGGTGTGTTTGTTCTGTGTGAGGGCAGTTTATCGAAATTATATCCATTCGGCTTATCATCTGGTCCAAACTCTCCCACCATGTTGCCTCCAAAATATCTTCTATTTCAGAATGCAGTTTATTCCGATTAAAGTAATGGATTGACATCCCAAATCCTTTGGCTCTTCTTGCAACAGCTTGACCTATTCTCCCCATACCAATTATTCCAAGTCTTTTACCATTTATTCTATGTCCTAGCATTCCAGTTGGGGACCAACCCACCCAATCACCTTTTCTTGTTCTTTTATCGCCTTCAACAATCCTTCTAGGCACTGCTAAAATTAGTGACATTACTACATCCGCAGTATCTTCAGTAAGCACGCCTGGAGTATTTGTAATTAAAATATTGTTCTTTTTTGCAGACTTTAAATCAATATGATCTACACCTGTTCCAAATGAAGCAATAAGCTTTAGTTTTTCTCCAGAGTTATTTAAAAAATCTTCATCAATTTTATCAGTAAGGGTTGGTACTAAAACATCAGCTTTTTGAGCTGCATCTATTAGTTCTTCTTTAGAAAAAGGCTTATCAGACTCATTTAGAGTTGTTTCAAATAATTCCCTCATTCTAGTTTCAATGTCATCTGGTAATTTTCTAGTAACTATGACTTTGGGTTTTTGTGGTATTATCTTAATATTTGTATTATTTTTCATGAATAAAGAACTCTATAGTTAACAAAAATTTCTATATGGTATTCACTCTGTATATTTGATATATAATATTTATGATTATTAAGAATAACAATACATATTTCTTTTTTTTAATATTAGTTTTTTCTGTTTCTTTATCAGGATTATCATTCAGTGAGGTTAAAACTAAATTATCCGTTAGGGGCTCTGGTGAATTGTTGCCAAGATTTGTTTCATTGAAATATGATGAAGTTTATATGAGAAAAGGTCCAAGTCGTGACCATCCAATTGATTGGGTCTATAAAACAAAATACCTTCCTCTTAAAATAGTATCAGAATTTGAAAATTGGAGAAAAGTTATAGACTCAGAAGGAACGATAGGGTGGATACACCGTTCTCAACTGTCTAATAAACGCAAAGTACAAGTTATATTAGAGAATTTAAAAATCAGAAATAAACCAAATATTGATGCCAAAGTAATAGCAATTGCGGAAATTGGAGCATTACTTAATCTGGAACGCTGTGATGAGAAATGGTGCCGTTTATCATATCAAAAAATAAAAGGATGGTCTTCAAGAAATGGCTTTTTTGGTCTCATCAAAGATGAGATCCCGTAATCAATAAAAAGTAAAGTCTTAGGTTTTTTTAATCTAAGACCTAACTTTAATTAAATATCAAACCTATCTGAATTCATAACTTTAGTCCAAGCAGATATAAAATCATTAATAAATGTATCGTTCGCATCTTCACATGCATAGACTTCGGAAACAGCTCTCAATTGAGAATTTGAACCAAAAACTAAATCAACTCTGGTAGCAGTATAGACTTTTTCACCAGTGTATCTGTTATATCCATCAAATAGGTTATCAGATACTGTTTTCCATTCGTATTTCATATCAAGAATATTAACTAAAAAATCGTTTGATAAAATTTCTATATTTTCAGTTAAAACACCATGCCCATCATGACTTATGCCTAGTGACCTCATTCCAGCAATTAGTACTGTCATTTCAGAAGCTGTAAGATCTAATAATTGAGCTCTATCTAAAAGCATTTCTTCAGGACTTACGTCATAATCTTCCTTTTGAAAGTTTCTAAACCCGTCAGCCAAGGGCTCTAGTACTGAAAAAGATTCTATATCAGTATTTTCCTGAGAGGCATCCCCTCGGCCAGGCAAAAATGAAACTGACTTTCCAGATGCTTTCTCAACTCCAATACATCCACCTAACACTATGATATCAGCTAATGATGCTCCTGTTTCTGATGAAATATTTTCATATTTTTTTAATACTTTTTTTAACTGATCTGGTTTGTTAACTTTCCAATTTATCTGAGGATCTAATCTAATTCTTGAACCATTTGCACCACCTCGCATATCTGAGGATCTGAAGGTTGATGCGCTAGCCCATGCAGTTTCAACCATTTCTAAAATTGATAAACTAGACTGATTTAATAAATTTTTACATTTTTCAATGTCAAAATTGCTATTGCCTTTTGGAATTGGATCT
The DNA here is from genome assembly GCA_045565515.1 of Puniceispirillales bacterium (SeqCode). Classification (GTDB taxonomy): domain Bacteria; phylum Pseudomonadota; class Alphaproteobacteria; order Puniceispirillales. Next base: position 23,686 of record JBJLFF010000018.1, on the reverse strand, counting down.
TGCCAAATTAAGTCTTCTTTAGGGGCTTCAGGACCTAAATATCTTGTTTTAGGTCCCATATCACGATGTAAAAGTTTAAACCAAGCTTTAGCAAAGTTCTCTGATAAACTATTAGGGTTTCTATAATAATCTTCAGAAATTTTTCTATATGACGGGTCTTCTTTCATAGCCATATCGGCAGTAGTCATCATTGTAGGAACTTTTAAAGAAGCGTCTTCAGCATCAGGAGCTTTATGCTCTTCTTTTTGATCTATAGCGTGCCAAATGTGAGCTCCTGCAGGACTTTTTGTAAGCTTCCAATCATAATTAAGTAATAAATCAAAGTATCCATTATCCCATTGTGTAGGGTTTGCTGTCCAAGCACCTTCAATTCCACTAGTTGTTGCATCCCTGCCAACACCAGTTCCATTGCCATTCTTCCATCCAAGACCCATTTGATGTATAGGTGCTCCTTCAGGTTCAGCCCCAACTAGTTCTGGATCACCTGCTCCATGTGCTTTACCAAAAGTATGGCCTCCAGCGACTAAGGCAACTGTTTCTTCATCATTCATTGCCATTCTTGCAAAAGTTTCTCTAATATCATGAGCGCTTGCTAAGGGGTCAGGGTTTCCATCTGGGCCTTCAGGATTTACATAAATAAGTCCCATTTGAACAGCTGCTAATGGTATATCAAGATCTCTTTTTCCTGAGTATCTATTATTATCTAACCAACCTTTTTCTATTCCCCAGTAAATATCTTCTTCTGGAGACCAAATATCTGAACGTCCTCCGCTAAAGCCAGAAGTTTTACCGCCCATAGATTCAATTGCTACGTTACCAGCTAAAACTAATAGGTCAGCCCAGCTAATCTGTTTGCCGTATTTCTTTTTAATTGGCCAAAGTAAACGTCTTGCTTTGTCTAAATTTCCATTATCAGGCCAACTGTTAAGAGGAGCAAATCTTTGAGCACCAGTTCCAGCGCCACCTCTTCCATCTCCAGTCCTGTAAGTACCAGCTGCATGCCAGGTTAATCTAATAAAAAATGGCCCATAATGACCGTAATCAGCAGGCCACCACTTTTGAGAATCTGTCATTAAATTTGTTAAATCTTTTTTTAAGGAAAAATAGTCAAGTTTTAAGAATTCTTTTCTATAATTGTGATCTATTTTTAATGGGTTAGATCTTTTATCATGTTGATGAAGTATGTTGATTTTAAGCTGATTTGGCCACCATTCCTTGTTAGTAGTTCTTTCAGAATTATTACTTGTTACAGCTCCATGCATTACCGGGCACTTACTGACTCCATCCATAAATTTCTCCTTAATTTGATTTAGAATAATTCTAATATAAGATAATGGTTTTGTAAGTCAACACTCTAAAACTGAGTAAATTATTCAATTTCAATAACAATGTTATATTTTCTAATTTTATAACCGTTTGGTGGTTTTGGGTAAGATTTAAGGCTTATATCATTTTTGTTTATGTCTATAAGCTTTTGTGTTTTGGAGTTAAAAAAATGATGATGATCTTCAAGACATGTATCGTACCAGTTTCTGCTAGGCTCGAAAATAATTTCATTAATCAATTTTTTATCAGAAAAGTCTCTTAATGTGTTATATATAGTTGCAAGTGAAATATTAAGTTTCTTTTTTTTAACTATTTTATAAATGTGGTTTGCTGTAAAATGCTTGGGAGGGCCAGAGAATAAAATTTTAGCAATTTCAATTCTTTGAAGAGTTAATCTTAAACCAGATTCTTGAATTTTGTCTCTAATAGGTTTTTGCAATTTTCGCCAACTTTAATTATGTGATAATAGATTTTTGTCGATCTCTTATTATTATATTTTAAATTTTATTATTATTTGTTTTTAGGTTAGTTTCAATAAAAATTGTATAGTAAGGGAGTAAAAATTGGATATTAATAAAATGACATCTTTCTCTTATCAAGATTTAATTGCTTGTGGAGAAGGAAAACTTTTTTCTGATGGTGGTCCTCCTTTGCCTGCACCACCAATGCTGATGTTTGATAAAATTACAAAAATTAATTCTCAAAAAGGTGAATTTAATAAAGGTGAAGTAATTGCTGAATTTAATATTAATAAAGACTTGTGGTTTTTTGATTGCCATTTCAAAAATGACCCTGTTATGCCAGGATGCTTAGGACTAGATGCTTTATGGCAGCTTTTAGGATTTCATCTGGGTTGGCTCGGAGGCAAGGGATCAGGAAGAGCTCTTGCTGTAGGGGGGGTTAAATTTTCTGGCCAAATTCTACCTTCAAATAAAAAATTAGTTTATAAACTGGACATCAAAAGAATAATTATGAGGAAACTTATTTTAGGAATTGCAAATGGAAAGGTTATTTGTGATGATACTTTAGTTTATGAAGCTGAAGATATTAGAGTTGGACTTTTCAAGGAAAGCTAAAGATGAGACGAGTAGTAATTACTGGGATGGGCATAATAAGTTCTATAGGCAATAGCTTAGAAGAAGTCGAAGAATCTCTGTATAATAGTTCTTCCGGGATTGTTTTTGCAGAAGATTATAAGGAAATGGGATTTAGAAGTCATGTAAAAGGTAATATTGCTGTTAATTTACAAGATAATATTGATCGAAGACTTTTAAGGTTTATGGGTGATGGTGCTGGATACGCATATTTATCAATGCAACAGGCAATAAATGATAGCGGTCTTGAAAATAAAGATGTCTCTAACGTTAAATCAGGATTAATTGTTGGTAGTGGAGGACCTTCAACCTCAAATATGATGAAGTCTTTTGATACAGCAAGAGAAAAAAGCCCAAAAAGAGTTGGGCCTTACATGGTTCCTAAATGTATGTCATCAACAGTTTCTGCTAATCTTGCAAATTCTTTTGAAATTAAAGGACTTAACTTTTCTATTACATCTGCTTGTTCAACATCAGCTCATTGTATAACTGTAGGATCAGATGCCATTCGCAATGGTACACAAGACATTATTTTTGCTGGAGGTGGTGAAGAAATACATTGGTCATTATCAGTTTTATTTGATGCAATGGCGGCTTTATCTAGTAAGTATAACGAGACACCAAATCTTTCATCTCGACCATATGATAGAGATAGAGATGGTTTTGTAATTTCAGGTGGTGGTGGAATTATTGTTTTGGAGGAGCTTGAACACGCAAAAGCAAGAGGTGCAAAAATATATGGTGAACTTTTAGGCTATGGCGCTAATTCTGATGGGTTCGATATGGTAGCACCCTCTGGTGAAGGTGCTGAAAGATGTATGGCTCTTGCTATGAAAGGCTTCGATGGTAAAGGAATAAATCAGAAAGTTCGATATATAAATGGCCATGGAACCAGCACACCAGTTGGTGATGTTGCTGAGCTTAAGGCAATAAATAATTTATTTGGTGATCAAACTGAAATGCCTTTACTAACATCAACTAAATCATTAACTGGGCATTCTCAAGGAGCAACTGGTGTTCAAGAAGCTATTTATACTCTCATAATGATGAATAAAAACTTTATTTCTGCTAATTCAAATTTATCTGAACCAGATGATAATATTGGTGAAATAAAAATTCCAGCATCCTTAGTAAGTGATTTTTCACATGAAGCTTGCCTTTCAAACTCTTTTGGATTTGGCGGTACTAATGCATGTTTAGCACTAGGAAAGTATTTTAATTAACCTATGCATCTTCTAAAGGGAAAAAAAGGTTTAGTAATGGGCGTTGCAAACGAAAGATCAATTGCATGGGGTATTGCTAATGAAGCGTTCCTTCAGGGTGCTGATCTTTGTTTGACCTATCAAAATAATATTTTCAAAGAAAGAATTTTGAAACTAGCAAACTCTATTAACTGTCAATTTACTTTAGAATGTGATGTTGAAAACAAAAAAGATATTAGTAAATTATTTCTTAATTTGAAAAAAAAATGGGGCAAAATTGATTTTATTGTCCATGCACTAGCTTTTTCAGATAAAAATGAATTAAAGGGAAACTATTTTGATACATCAAAGTATAATTTTAGAAAAACGTTAATTGTTTCATCTTTTTCATTTACAGAAGTATGTAAGGAAGCTAAGGGTTTAATGTCAGAAAGTGGAGGTTCGATTTTAACCCTAACTTATATTGGTGGAGAAAGAACAACACCAAATTATAACGTGATGGGTGTTGCTAAGGCAGCGTTAGAAGCATCCGTTCGTTATCTGTCTGTTGATTTGGGAAAAAACAATATAAGAGTAAATAGCTTATCATCAGGCCCCATGAAGACTTTGGCTGGGTCAGCAATTACTGGAGCTAGGCATATTTTCAAACATTCAGAGAAAAACTCTCCTTTGACTAAAAACCCAAGCCTAAAAGAAATTAGCACATCAGCAGTTTATCTTCTGTCAGATTTATCATCAGGTGTCACAGGTGAAAACCACTTTGTAGACGGTGGTTATAATATAGTAGCTATTCCAAAAGAATAAATTAATCTTTTTCTAAATTTTTTCCAGTTTTTTGATCAACCCTTTTCATAGAAAGTTTTACCTTTCCCCTGTCATCAAAACCTATCACTTTGACTTGAACTTCATCACCTTCTTTACAAATATCAGTTGTTTTTTCTGTTCTTTCATTTTGGAGTTCAGATATATGAACAAGCCCGTCCCTTGCACCTAAAAAGTTTACAAATGCTCCAAAATCAACTGTTTTTACAACTTTGCCTTTGTAAATAACACCAAGTTCTGGTTCTGCAACAATGTCATGTATCATTTTTTTGGCTTTTTCAATTGAGTTACCATCTGATGCGGATAAGGTTACTGAACCATCATCATCAATATCAACCTTAGCTCCTGAAACTTCACAAATTTCTCTTATAACCTTTCCACCTGAACCAATAATATCTCTTATTTTTTCAACAGCAACAGACATTGTAAAAATTTTTGGAGCAGTTTCAGCTAGGTTTTTTCGTGATACACTTATAGCTTTAGACATTTCCTTCAAAATGTGAAGTCTTCCATCTCTGGCTTGTTCTAGAGCTATTTCCATAATCTCTTTTGTAATAGAAGTTATTTTAATATCCATTTGAAGACTTGTGATGCCATTTTCTGTTCCAGCAACTTTAAAATCCATATCGCCCAGATGGTCTTCATCTCCAAGAATGTCAGATAAAACTGAAAAGTCTTTTCCTTCTTTAATTAAACCCATAGCTATACCAGCAACTGGATTTGGAAGTGTAACACCAGCATCCATCATCGCCAATGAAGCTCCACAAACAGTTGCCATTGATGAAGATCCATTAGATTCTGTAATTTCAGAAACCAGTCTAATTGTATACGGAAAATCTTCATGGCTAGGTAGAATAGGGTTCAATGCTCTCCATGCTAATTTACCATGCCCAATTTCTCTTCTTCCAGGACTTCCAGTTCTTCCAGTTTCACCAACAGAAAAAGGTGGAAAATTATAATGAAGCATAAACTTAGATCTGCTATCACCTTCTAAAGAATCAATAATTTGTTCATCTCCACCTGTTCCTAAGGTAGCAACAACTAATGCTTGTGTTTCTCCTCTGGTAAAAAGAGATGAACCATGTGTCCTTGGCAAAACTCCAACCTCAGAAACAATTGAACGTACAGTTTTAGTATCTCTGCCATCTATTCTTTTACCAGTTTTTAGAATTGAACCTCGAACAATTTCACCTTCAATTTTCTTAAAGCAGGACAAAACTTTATTATCCTCAAAGTCCTCTCCAAACAAACCCAAACTTTCATCTTTAAGTTTGTTTAAAGCTTCGTGTCTTTTACTCTTATCTTTTTCTTTATAAGCAGAAGATATCTTCTTAGAAATGGGATTTAATATTTTAATAATTTCCTTATCATTAATATTTTCTTCAGGAACATCTATAGGGTCTTTTGCGCATGTCTCTGCAAGGTCAATAATAGCAGCAATAACAGGCTTTAACTTTTCATGACCTAAGTTAACAGCCTCTAGCATTCGAGATTCTGTAAGTTCTTTAGCCTCTGATTCAACCATTAAAACACCTTCATTAGTTCCAGCAACCACTAAATCAAGGTCAGATTTTTTTATTTCATCAATTGTGGGGTTAATAACTAAATTATCATCAATCATTCCAATCCTTATTGCACCTATTGGTCCCATAAATGGAGCACCTGAAATAGTTAAGGCTGCTGATGCGCCAATAATAGAAACTATATCAGGATCATTTTCCATGTCATGAGAGAGAACCGTACAAATTACTTGAACTTCATTTAAAAAATTCTTTACAAATAGCGGTCTAATCGGTCTGTCAATTAATCTACATACTAAAGTTTCCTTTTCAGTAGGCCTTCCTTCCCTCTTAAAGAAACCACCTGGTATTTTTCCAGCAGCATAAGCTTTTTCTTGATAATTTACTGTTAATGGAAAAAAATCCTGTCCTGGTTTTGCGCTTTTAGCAAAAACAACAGTACATAATACAGTTGTTTCTCCAATAGATGCCAGGACTGCTCCGTCTGCTTGTCTTGCTACCTTTCCAGTTTCTAAAACTAATTTTTTTCCTTCCCAATCGAGTTCCTTTCTAAAGATTTGGAACATATTTATTTTCCCTTCAATTAATAATTTTTAAATTTGATAGTTAACAGAGATTTGAAATTTAGATCTTAACGACGTAGACCTAGTGTCTCTATAATCTTTGAATATTCATCTTCATTTTTATTTTTAATGTAATCTAAAATTCTTCTTCTTTTTCCAACCATAGTAAGTAATCCTCTTCTTGTTGAAAAGTCTTTACCATGTGTTTTAAGATGATCTGTAAGATTTTTTATTCTTTCTGTTAAAATAGCAGCCTGGACCTTTGGGGATCCACTATCTTTATTGTCCTTACCAAAGCTTTTTACAAGCTCAACTTTTTTATCTTTTGTTATAGACATTCGAACATCTCCAATTCATATATTAAAAACTCTTTTTGGCTTTACAATGCCATCTTCTTTAAGACAAATAGCAATAGGATTATTTTGTAAGGCAACTATAAAAAAACTTCCGGCTTTAATTCTATCAAAATCAAATTTATCTATTAAGCTTTCTATAGTTATTTTTTTTCCTTTAGCTAAATTATCAGAAATTTCTTTTGAAACCTCAACTATATCATTTTTATTAATTGGATACAGTATTGGTTTAATAATATCTTGTTTCGCGGAATAGTGCGATAATTTTTCAATTTGATCAAGAGAAATCGATTGTTTTTTAAAAAAATTACCTACAGATTCTCTTTTTAAACAAGAAATATGGCCAAAAACTCCCAATTCCTTTCCCAAATCTCTTGCTAAAGATCTTACATATGTTCCTTTTTGGCATTTTACAAAAAATTCTGCTTCATTTTTATTGAGTATTTTTACTAAATTGAAATCATATATTTTGATTTTTCTTTCTTCTAATTTAGGAGTTTTTCCTGATCTGGCTAAATCATATGCTCTTTTACCCTTTACTTTAATAGCAGAGTAAATTGGTGGTTTTTGAAATATTTCTCCTCTAAATAATTTAATTTTTTCCAAAATAGATTTTTTATTTGGTCTTTTTATTGAAGAATTTATTACCTCACCCTCTTTGTCATCAGTAGAGGTTTCAGAGCCCCAATTTATTCTAAATAAATATGTTTTCTTACTTTCAAATACGAATCTAATTGTTTTTGTTGCCTCGCCTAAAGCAATTGGTAAAACTCCAGATGCTAATGGATCAAGCGTACCAGCATGACCTATTTTTTTTATTTTAATTATATTTTTGAGTAAGTAGACACATTTAAAAGAAGATAATCCCTCAGGTTTGTAAAAATTAATCCAACCATTAATATTTCCCCCATTCAAAATCATAATAATAATTTTTTCTTAGTTAAGGTCTTTAATAGCTTTTGTTATTTTATTTGCGTAATCAAATGTTTTATCTTCTATAAATATGATTTTTGGCATTCGTCTAAGTTTTATTTTTGATGCAACAAGTTTTTGAATATTAAAAACATTTTTATTGAGATAGTTCATAGCTTCATCAATATTTACTCCACCTAAAGAAGTCACAAAAGTTCTTGCCCACTTCATGTCAGGAGTGACAATTACTTGAGAGACAGTAACGGATATTTTACTCAAATAGTTGTCATGAAAATCATATTTATTAAGGATATCAGAAATCTCTTTTCTTAAGAGTTCCCCAACTCTTAACTGACGTTGAGTTTTTGAAAAGGGTGAATTGTCATTATGTCTCATATTTATACAAAAAAACTTTATAACTTTGCAGCAGTTTCTTTAACTTCAAAACATTCAAAAACATCACCCAAAACTATATCGTTGTTTTTCTCTAACGCTATTCCACATTCATTACCTTCTCGAACATCCGTAACTTCATCTTTAAATCGTTTTAATGTCTTTAAAGGGCCTTCATGTATAACAACATTATCTCTTAACAATCTAACATTACATCCCCTTTTAATAATCCCTTCAGTTACCATACATCCTGCTATTTTACCTATTTTAGTAATGTTAAACACTTCTCTAACTTCTGCATAACCAATAAATTCTTCTTTTTTCTCAGGATCAAGTATACCAGTTAAAAGCGATGTTAACTGATCAATCAACTCATAGATTATTGAATGATACCTAATATCAATATTTTCTTTTTTTGCTAATTCTCTTGCTTGAGGAATTGCTCTAACGTTAAAACCTAAAAGTATTGCATTTGATGCAAGTGCTAAGGAAACATCACTTTCAGATATAGCTCCAACACCACCAGATAAAAAGTGTATTATAGCATTTTCATTTCCAATTTTCCCAATTGCAACTTTAATTGCCTCAAGACTACCATGAACATCTGCCTTAATTACGACAGGCAATTCTCTCAAATCAGTATTTTTAATTGCTGTCATCATCTGTTCAACAGAACCTCTGCTAGCTAATTTTGCTAAATCTGATGAAACTTTCATTTTACTTTTTCTATATTCAGCAATTTCTCTTGCTCTAGAGTCCGTTTCAACCACAACAGCCTGATCTCCAGAAAAAGGAGTTCCATTTAATCCAAGAACCTCAACAGGAAACGAAGGCTTTGCTTCTTTTATCTTGTTTCCTTTGTAATCTAATAATGCCCTTACCCTACCTGTTTCAGAACCTACAACTAAGATATCTCCAGTTTTAAGTGTACCTCTAGTTATTAATAAAGTCGCAACTGAGCCTCTACCTTTTTCCACTTTAGACTCAATAACTATGCCTTCAGCATTTCTATTTGCATTCGATTTTAATTCTAAAATTTCTGATTGTAGTATTATTGCCTCAATAAGTTCATTAATTCCTTCTCCAGTAATTGCTGAAACATTTACAACTTGAGTATCTCCCCCCATATCCTCAGGTATGATTTCATAACTTAATAACTCTGTTTTTACTTTAGTTGGATCTGCTTCAGGTTTGTCACACTTGTTAACAGCTACAATTATAGGCGTTTTGGCTGCTTTAGCATGGTTAATAGCTTCGATAGTTTGATCCTTTATTCCATCATCAGCGGCAACCACTAAAACTACAATATCAGTTATATTTGCCCCCCTTGCCCGCATTTCAGTGAATGCTGCATGCCCAGGAGTATCAATAAAAGTTATTAAATCTTTTTTAATTGTTTCAATTTGATAAGCACCTATATGCTGAGTAATACCTCCCGCTTCAGATGCTGCAACATTACTTTTTTTAATCGTGTCTAACAGAGATGTTTTTCCGTGATCAACATGCCCCATAATTGTTACAACAGGTGGCCTTATTTCAAGATTTTCATCTTCGTCCTTTTCACCAGAAAGGCCAATTTCAATATCGGATTCTGATACCCTTTTTGGTCTGTGACCTAATTCAGTAACAACCAGTTCTGCTGTCTCACCGTCAATTACCTGAGTAGCTGTAGCCATTATATCTAAACTCATCAGTTGCTTAACAACGTCAGCTGTCTTTTCAGACATTCTAATAGCTAATTCAGCAACAGTTATACTGTCAGGTATAACTACATCTCTATACTGTTTAGTTTGAATAGAACTTTCGGTTTGTGTTTTTACCTTTTCTCTTTGTCTTCTAATAGAAGAAAGCGAACGCATTCTGGCCTCTTGGCCAGAAACAGCATCAGTAATTGTTATCTTTGCACCCCTTCTCCTAGGCTCATCTCTGCGAACAGTAATTTTTAGTTTTTGTCTTTCTTTTTTAGTTTCAGTTTCATCATCTGATGACTTTAGTTCATTAGTCTTTTTTGTTCTTTCAAAATTATTTGTCTCTTTTAAGGAAGGTAAGCTCTGGCCAATTTTTTGATTATCAAGTTGTTTATTAATTTTGGAAGGTGTCTCATCTTTATTAATAACTCCAGTTATGTTATCTTCATTTCTAGAAATTTCTACTTTTGATAAAAATTTATTTTTTTTATTTTTAACTTCTATATCTTGTAAACCATGCTTTAATGCATTTAATCTGGCTTCTTTTTCTCTATCTGTAAGACCTCCTCCTGGATTAGATATGAATGGATTGTTTGTGTTGCTCTCCTGAGAAAAAATCTTATTAGAATTTTCTTTTTTAGAAACTCTTTTTCTTCGAGTTTCAATTTGAACAGATCTCATTCCTGGTGTAGGAGAATTTCTCGAATTTTTAATAAACTCTTGGCCAGCACCTAAAGAAAGTTTATTATTCCCTTGAAGACTTAATTTTTTTCTTTCAGGTTCTTTTTGTTCAGCCATTTATTTTCCTCATTTAACTTGTGTAAAACTAACATAATTTATTAGTAAATAAATTTTTATTTATTCTATTACTTCGTCAGTAGTGTCATTATTTTCAACAAACCAATGTGCTCTTGCTGACATAATAATCCTTCCAGCATCTTCCTCATTTTCTATTCCATCTTTGTTCAAAAGCTCATAAAGTTCAGCTGAGTCTAGATTAGCTAGATCCTCTTTACATTTTATACCATTTTCACCAAGTACTATAATCTGAGACGAATTCAAATCTTCAAAATTAATTAGATCTTCATGAAGATCTAGTTTTTTGATTGCTTTATCAAACCTCTCTTTTTCTTTTTCTACATAACTAATTGCTCGATTTTTAAGTTCTTCAGCAATATCTGAATCAAAACCCTGTATATCTGAAAGTTCTTGAATTGATGTTTCTGCTATATCTTCAATGTTATCAAAACCTTCTGTAACTAGAAGATGAGCAATAACGTCATCAATATCCAATGAAGATATAAAGTGATCAGTCCTGACCTTAAACTCTTCTTGTCTTCTTTCTGATTCTTCAGCTTCTGTTAATATATCAATGTACCATCCTGATAATATTGAGGCCAACCTCACATTCTGACCTCGTCTTCCAATAGCAAGACTTAACTGATCATCTGGAACTACAACTTCCATTTTTTTTGTTTCTTCATACATTACAACTTTAGAGATTTCTGATGGAGCAAGAGCACTTACAACAAATTCTGCTTCGTTATCATTCCATTGAATTATCTCTATTTTTTCTCCTTGTAACTCATTAACAACTGCCTGGACCCGTGCTCCTCTCATGCCAACACATGCACCTACCGGGTCTATACTTGTATCTTTTGAAAAAACACTAATTTTTGCTCTACTTCCAGGTTCACGAGCAACAGATTTTATCTCTATAATCCCCTCATATATTTCAGGTACCTCTTGTGTAAACAAGGCTGCCATAAATTCAGGTTTTGTTCTAGATAAGAATATTTGAGGCCCCCTGATTTCGCTTCTTACATCGTAAATAATTGCCCTTACCTTGTCTCCTTGCCTTAGTATTTCTCTAGGAATACAATCTTCTCTTCTTATAACAGCTTCACCCCTTCCAAGATCAACCGTAACTGTTTGGTTATCAACCCGTTTTACAGTACCTAACACTATATCACCAACTCTATCTTTATACTCTTCAAATTGCTTTTCTCTTTCAGCTTCTCTAACTTTATGTACAATAACCTGTTTAGCAGTCTGAGCAGCAATTCGTCCAAAATCTATTGGAGGTAGGTTCTCTTTTATGTAATCACCAACAGAGAAGTTTCCGCCATGTAAATTAGCACTTTCAATTGTTATTTGACATGCACTATCCTCAACTTCTTCTACAACTAACGTCCAACGCTGAAGGTTAATTGCTCCATTTTTTCTATCAATATGAGCACGGATATCTCTATCTATTCCATAGCGCGATTGCCCAGCTTTTTGAATAGCCTCTTCCATAGCTATAAAAACTATTTCTCGATCAATTGATTTTTCACGCGCAACTATGTCAGCTACTTGAATAATCTCATTTCTAGGTATGGTGGTTTCGTCCAAGTTTATAACTCCATTAAAATTTACTTTATATTTTTGGTATTATTCTACATTCATATACTGAATCAAATGGAATTGTAAATTTTTCATCATTTGATTTAATTATTATATTATTTTTTGTAACATCAGTAAGAAGGCCTGATATTTTAAGTTTTTGACTAAAGTCTTTACTAAAAATCATGTTAACCATATTTCCTTTAAAATTTTTGTAATCTTCTATTTCAATTAATAACCTATCAACTCCGGGGGAGCTTACTTCCAAACCAAAATCAAAATTAATACTTTCTTCTTTTTCAAGTAAAACTGTTGCAAATTTGCTAATTTTCACACAATCATTTATGTCAAGTTTTTGATCTATAATTCTTTCGGCTATAATTTGTAATTTTTTTGACCCTTTAGTGTTCTGTTTTATATAAATTATTTTAAACCCGATACCCTTAATTGGTTCGTTTAAAATATTAAAAACCTTATCTTCTATGTCCATATTTAATCCCTAATAATACATTAAATAAAAAAAGGTGAGCTCAAGCTCACCTCAAATGTAGGATTTTCATTATATTATTATATAATAATTAAAAAATCAACATTCTTTTATGTTTCTGAATTTAAACCACATTGCCTTCCGCATTTCTCTAATTGATTTTTTCATATATTTCGTTTCTCCAAAAATTTTAGGTTTTTGATAACAGTCATATGTATTTTCTATATCCCAATCATAATTTTTATTATTAGTTATACTTTTTAATATCCATTCCTGTGCTTTAGGGTGATCACTAGATAAATGTAAAGTGGAGTTTTTTTTTAGAACTTTTGACATATTATTTAAAAATTCTTGCTGAATTATTCTTCTTGAAATATGCCTTGATTTTTGCCAAGGATCTGGGAATAAAATACATGCTTCAGTTATAGATTCTTCAGATAATTTTGTTAAAAAATCTCTTCCATCACCATTTAAAATATAAATATTAGAAATTTTTTCTGTATCTATCCTTTCTAATAAAGATGCCACTCCGTTTACAAAAGGCTCAACCCCTAAAAAGATCCATTCTGGCCTTTCTTTAGATAGCCGAATTAAGTTTTCTCCGTAGCCAAATCCTATTTCTAAAAACTTTTGAACATCAGAATTTAATATTTTTTGAAATAATACTTCATTTTCCAAAGAAATGTTCGGAAGCAAAATGTTTATTAAACTTTGTTTTCTTAAACTAAGCTTACGACCTTTTTTTCTTCCGAATAACTTCAATTAATTAATTTCATAAAAAAACTTTAAAATTAGGAAATTTTATCAATTAAGTCTGTTTTTTCCCATGAAAAAGAGCCATTTATAATCTCATCAGGAATTCTTCCAAAGTGACCATAAGATGCAGATGGAGTATAAATAGCATTATTTAAACCTAGCTTTGATCTTATGCCAGACGGAGTTAAGTCTATTTCCTTTCTTAAGAGATTTGATAATTCCACATCTGATAATTTACCAGTGTTTGATGTGTTTACATATAATGAAAGAGGTTCAGATACGCCAATTGCATAGGATAACTGAATAGTACATTTTTCAGCTAAATTTGCAGCAACAACATTTTTTGCCATATATCTAGAAATATAAGCTGCAGATCTATCAACTTTTGTAGGGTCTTTTCCACTAAAGGCGCCGCCACCATGAGGAGATGAGCCACCATATGTATCAACAATAATTTTTCTTCCAGTTAGACCTGAGTCTCCATCTGGACCACCAACTACAAAATTACCTGTTGGATTTACAAAAAATCTATCTTCTTGGCACATCCAACCATCTGGTAAAACACCTATAACATGCTTTCTTACAAGCTCTTTAATTTCATTTTGAGATGCTTCCTTAACATGTTGCGTAGAAACAACTACAGATGTTGCTCGCACAGGTTTACCATCAACATGCTCTAGAGTTATTTGTGACTTACTATCAGGGCCTAAAATACTTGCTTCACCACTATGTCGAGCACTTGCTAGTGATTGAAGAATCTTATGTGAGTAGTGAATTGCTGCTGGCATTAAGACATCTGTATCTTTACAGGCATAACCAAACATTATTCCCTGGTCTCCAGCGCCCTCTTCTTTATTGTCACCTGCATCAACGCCCATAGCAATGTCAGGTGATTGCCCATGAAGATGATTTTCAACTACCATATTTTTCCAATGATATCCATCTTGTTCGTAGCCAATATTTTTAACAGCTTGTCTTACAGAACTTTCTATTTCGTGTTTGAAGTCAGAAGATAACTCTTTACCATCACTTGACATACAACTCTCAGGAACCCTCAGTTCTCCTGCCAAAACAGTTCTATTAGTAGTTGTCATAGTTTCACAAGCAACTCTAGCTTGAGGATCCTTTGATAAACATAAATCTAAAACTGTGTCTGATACAATATCACAAACCTTATCTGGGTGCCCCTCAGAGACAGATTCTGATGTAAACAAATAATTACCTTCCATAATAAAATCCTCCAAAAAAATTTTTTTATAATTTAATAATTAAAAGAAAATCCTAAATCAATATAAATCGATATAAATATATTAATTAAAACTTATATATATATTATTTTTTTTTAATTCCGAGGTTTTTGAAAAACAAAAGAACTTTTTACCTTAATAGTTAAAAACAAAAAAATTAGAAGCAATGTAATTGAGTAATATATCTTTACACCAAACTTTAAATACAACGTTGGATTAAATTTTTTTGGTATTTTTGATTCTAAAAATCCTGAAGTACCAAATTTCAAGCTTTTTATTTCCTTTCCATTAGGAGCAATTAAACTTGATATACCACTGTTTGATACCCTTACCATAGGTATGCCTGTCTCTATAGCTCTTTGTTTGGCAAGCCAAAAATGTTGACCAGGACCGAAAGTTTTTCCAAACCACCTATCATTAGTTATGTTGACAATTAAATCATAGGACTTATCTTTACTAGTTTGAAAAGGAAATATCGCCTCATAGCATATCATAGGATAAAAGTTTAAATTATCAAAACTAAAAAATTTATCTTTTATTGGTCTACCATGTGAGAACTCATTATCTGATGCAATTATTTTAAAAAAACTAAAAATTTTTCTAAGAGGATTATACTCGCCAAAAGGAACTAGTTTATTTTTGTTATAGTTGCCTACAATGCTTCCTGTATGATCTAAGACTATCATAGAATTATAATAATAGTTTTTGTTGTTAATCAATTGTTTTCTAGGAATGCCAGAAATTAAAAAACCAGAGTTTTTAGCAAGGATTGTTTCCTTAATATAGATAAATTCTTTTTTTATATTTTCTGGAAAATTAACAATTGCTGTTTCAGGCCAAATTATTAGCGTGTTTTTTTCAAGGTTGTTTTTTGATAACTCTATTAATTTTTCTTGATTAATAAAAAAATTTTTTTTGTCCCATTTTTCATGATGAGAGAAATTTGGCTGTATTAATTTTATATTTTTATCTGTAAAATTTACAGTGTTAGATTTAAAAGTGTAAAAACTAGTTAAAAACACTAACCCACAAGAAAAAATTGAAAATAATGTAAATGTATTTTTATTATGATAGATTGAAATAGGTATTGATACAACTAAAGCAATTAGTATGTTTTGTCCATAGGGTCCTAAAAGGGCTATGCTTTGAGCAACTTCCAAAGGTGAACTCAAAGAAAAGCCAATCATATTCCAAGGAAATCCAGTTAAAAAATTTCCGCGCAACCATTCAAAAAATGGAAGAAGAATTGAAAATAATATTAACCTCTCAACAATTGACTTACCTATCAAATTAGTAAAAAAAAATGCAAACCCCCAAAAGACCGAGAGAAATGCAGGAAAACCTAAAAACACAAATGGTATCATCCAAAGAAATTCTTCACCACCAACTAAAATTGCATTACTTATCCAATAAAGTGATGCTAGAAACCAACCAAAAGCTAAGAAATAACCAATTAAAAAAGCGTCTTTAAGATTTTTAGAGTTAACCAAATAAAAAATTGGTATCGTAATTAAAAAAACTATTGGTAAAAAACTCAATGGTGGAAGAGATAAAGAAGCAAAAACTCCAGTAAAAAATAAAAAGAAATATTTTTTAAATTTTAATGAATTTTTATCTTTATTGATTTGATTGATCATTTCTAAAAATTATATTGGAATTATCTATTCTTTTTTGATCAACACCTCTAATTTTTACTTTTCTAACTCTTCTGGCGTCACCTTCTATAATTTGAAATTCTATTCCTATAGGGTGACGTATACACTCCCCCCTTCCAGGAACTCTCCCAACAATTGAACAAATTAATCCACCCAAGGTATCAATTTCAAAATCAGATTCATTTGTAGTCAACTTACCTGTAATCTGTTCTAGTTGTTCCATTTCCAATCGAGCATCAGCTAAAAGAATTCCTTTCCCAGAATTTGAAACAAGTGGTGCATCTGGGTCATCATGTTCATCTTCTATTTCCCCAACTATTTCTTCAACTAAGTCCTCAATTGTAAGAAGGCCATCAACGCCACCAAACTCATCAAGAACAAGCGCTAAATGGAGTCTTTTCAATCTCATTTCTTGAAGTAAGTCTAGAAGCCTTAATGAAGGAGATGCGAAAATAGCTGGTCTTAACAAGCTTTTAACATCGATATTTTCATTTTCAGAAATCTTTGATGTAATATCCTTTATGTGAATTACTCCTAAAACCTTATCAAGAGCACCCTTAAATACAGGAAGTCTACTATGACCTGCAGTAGTCATTTTTTTAATTATGTTTTCTGAACTTTCGTCAATATCTACAGCAACTATGTCTGCACGTGGCACCATTATGTCTGCAGAAGTTATAGCCCTAAGACCTAAAATATTTTTCAAAAGAATTTTTTCATGAGCATCAAATGCCTCCTCTTTTTGCCCTTCTTCGCTAATAATATCTTGTATTTCTTCTCTCGGGTTAGACTGAGCTTTGCTTAGTCCGAAGCTTTTTAGAATTGATTTAACCATTAATGATCCTCTTAATCTATTAAATATGGATTCTGAATATTTATTAAAGAAAGGAATTTAATTTCTGTGCATTCCATAACTTTTTCATCTTTTTTATCTTTATGATCAAAACCTAATAAATGCAGAATACCATGTAGGCAAAGGTGTATAAAATGTTCCTTGAAAGAGATTTTTCTTTTTTTGCATTCTTTTAAAATTGTCTCATATGACAAAACTATATCGCCAATGAAAAAATATTTATCTTCTTGTAAAAACGATTTTACAGGAAAAGACAGTACATTTGTTGAACTATTTTTTTTTCTCCACTTATAATTCAATATTTTTATATTAGTGTCATCTGTAAGCAAAAAAGACGTTAAAATATTTTTATTTATTGTTTTTTCAACCACTTTTGAAAAAAAATTCATTGTTTTACTATCAAAATATATCTTGTAGTCTTTCCACAATGAAGGATTATCTATTTCAATATCAAATTTAACAAGTTTTGACTTTGATGAAAAATTAATGTTTTTCATATGCCTCAATAATTTTAGAAACCACTGGGTGTCTTACTATATCTGATGATTCTAGTTTTAAAATTTCTATTCCTTTTATTTCTTTAAGAATATTTACAGCTTCCAAAAGACCTGACTTCTGGCCAGAGGGCAAGTCAACTTGAGTAAGATCTCCAGTTACAACCATATGAGAACCTTCACCTAATCTCGTTAAAAGCATCTTCATTTGTATTTGTGAAGTATTTTGAGCTTCATCAATTATTATATAAGAGTTTTTTAGAGTTCTGCCTCTCATAAAGGCGAGAGGTGCTATTTCAATTTCACCAGACAATATTTTTTTCTCAACCTTATCAGATGGCATCATATCATTCAGTGCATCATAAATAGGTCTCAAATAAGGATCAACCTTTTCTTTTATGTCACCTGGTAAGAATCCTATTTTTTCACCAGCCTCAACTGCTGGTCGTGACAAAACAACTTTTTCAACTTTTCTATTTTTAAGATAATTTATTGCATTAGCAACTGCAAGATATGTCTTGCCTGTTCCAGCTGGACCAACACAAAAAACAACATCATTATTCATTAAAGATGATACATATTTTTTATGACCATCTGTTTTTGGAATAATAATTTTTTTCCAAGTATTTATTTTATTATTTTCGAACATATTAATTTCATTATTTTTATTTAAAGAATTACTAATAACATTTTTAATATCCAAGTTTATAGAAAACTCCTCAAATTCTATATTATTTTTTTTATAGTCTTTTAATTTTAAATAAGATTTTTCAATAATTTTTTTGCTAAAGTACAGTCTCTTCTTCTTCCATATAAATTTATCACAGTTCCATTACTATCAATTTCAATATTTATATTATCTTCAATTTCTCGAAGGTTTTTATTATTCACTCCTATTAATTGAGGTACCAAAGATATGTCATCAAAATTAATATTTATTCTTTGGTTAGAGTTGCCTAGGTTTGTCTTTTTTTTCAAAAATATACTCTTAACTCTTATAATTAGGCTTTTAGGCTGTTCTGGCCTGCGTAAGACACTTTAATTTTTTTAATCTCCCCAATACTACCAACATTATGATTCATATATACAGACTGCATGTACTGACTTTTCCCCATAATTTGATTATCCCTTCCACCAACTTTTTCAATTAAAACATCAACATTCTTACCTACAAATTTTGAATTAAATTTACTTTGTTGGGAAAAAAGAACTTCTTGTAAAGTACTTAATCTTTTCTTTTTAACAATTTCAGGAATTTGCTGCTCCAAAACAGAAGCTGGTGTGCCTGGCCTTGTGCTATATTTAAATGAATAAGACTGGGCATATTCAACGTTTTTTATTAGTTCAATTGTATCGTTAAAATCTTTATCACTTTCACCCGGAAAACCCACAATGAAATCTCCAGATAGGGCTATATCTGGATTAACTTTTCTTATTTTTTCTATTATTTGTATATATTGTTTTGCAGTATGTCTTCTATTCATAGAACTAAGGATTTTATCTGAACCAGATTGGATAGGTAAATGCAAATAGGGCATTAATTTTTTAATGCACTTATGAGCTAATATCAAATCTTGATCCATATCTAGAGGATGTGATGTTGTATACCTTATTCTTTTAATCTTTTCTAGATTAGATATTTCATAAATCAAATGCGCAAGCCCTCTAGAATTTCCTTTAGAATCTTCTCCATGCCAAGAATTAACATTTTGACCCAGAAGTGTTACCTCACAAACACCCTGCTCTGTTAAACTGTAAACCTCATCTTTAATTTCAGAAATAGATCTAGAGTATTCTGCCCCTCTTGTATAAGGAACAACACAAAAAGTACAAAACTTATCACAACCTTCCTGAATAGAAACAAAAGATGATGGTCCCTTTTTTTGTTTTCCATGTTGTAAATTATCGAATTTATCATTAGGTTGAAACTCTAAAAGTGGTGATACTTTTCTGCCAACAGATATATCACGTAACATCTCTGGGATTCTATGATATGACTGAGGTCCAGTAATCAAATCAACGTACGGTGCCCTTCTTTTAATTTGTACCCCTTCTGCTTGAGCAACACAACCTGTTACAGCTAGAGTTAATTTTTTTTTATCCTTCAGCTTTTTTACGCGGCCTAAATCTGAAAATAGTTTTTCAGATGCTTTTTCCCTAATATGGCAAGTATTGATAATTATTAGATCAGCTTTTTCTTGTATATTAGTCTTCTCGTAACCATGGTTAATCAACAAATCAAATATTTTTTCTGAATCATAAAAATTCATTTGGCAACCAAAGGTTTTAATAAATAGTTTTTTGGTCAAAGTATTAATTCACACCTCAAATATTTTATTAAGTTTGTAACTTAAGTAAATAAGCATTCTGTATCCCTAAAATTGTTTTGTAATAATTTTTTCTACTCGCAATTTTTATAAACCCAAATCTATTATAAAATTTTTGAGCACCAACATTTTTTTCTGAAACTTCCAAAAAAAATTCCTTTACACCTTTGCTTTTTAGGGTAGAGATAAATTTACCAAATAATATAGTGCCGAAACCCTCTCTCCTATATTTATCTTTTATAATAAATGATACTATATCAGCTTGATCAGCAGCCTTATTAGCATATATATGTCCAATGTAAAATCTTTGCTTAATTGACAAACCCTCCATTTTTGATATAAATCTTTTTTTTATTTTAAAAGAGTTTTCAAAATTTTCAAAACCCTCATTTTCTAAAACATTAATTTCTTCTATAGGTGTTTTTTTTATATCAGTGAAAGTTAAACTCAAAATTTATTTTTCCTTTTATTGGTTAAAGGGTCCGTTATATAAATCGGTTTATCGTTATAGGTTTCTTTTTTTGATCTAATTTTAAGTGCTAATTTGATAAGTGATCTTAGGCCAATTTCTCCATAGGCATGATAGGATGGATACATTTTACAAAGATTAAATCTATTTTTATCGAGTTCTTTATATGTTTCATTTGACAAATCTCCCAACACAGTAATTTTTTCAAACGATCGTATGTTTTCTATATTTTTAATATCATTCATTTTTATAATATTAATTTTGTTGTTAAAAGTTTTCTTATTATCAATATTCTGAAGACTTACAAAACTAGTTTTTCTAAATGTATCAGAAATCATTAATAAACCAATATTGTCTTGTTTGTATGTTTTGCTAATATCATATAATTTATTAAAGCCGTTTATTCCTATTAATGGGACTTTTAAACCAAATGAAAGTCCTTTTGCAAACGACAACGATGATCGTATCTTTGTGAATGATCCTGGACCAATTGAAACTACTATAAACTCTAGATTATTAAAACTAATATTTCGCATTAAATCACTGATTAATATATTAATTGCAGTGTTTTTTTGTTCGCAGGAAAAATTGTTTCTATAAGCGATAATTGATAAATTATTATTTGATTGTTCAAAAAAGCCAACAGATGAATAATGGCCTGTAGAATCTATAGCTAAAATTTGCAATGTTTTATCTCTTCTTCTTGAAAAGTTAATAAAATAAATCTAAAAGGAAAAGAATAATATATTTAAAATTATTTCTCAACATGACGCTCAAATTCTTTTTTATTAATTTTTTGTCTTTTATAATTATCAATAGCTTTTTTTATAATAGTTCATTTGCACAAGATTCTGTTTCAATTATTATGTATCACAGATTCGGGGAATCTAGTTATCCAACAACAAATATTCAAATAGAAAAATTTAAGGATCATATTAATGAACTTAAGGGTCAGAAATACAATATAATGAAATTATCAAAAATTGTGAAAGAATTAAGAGCTGGGAAAGAATTACCAAATTATACTGTTGCTATTTCAATAGATGATGCATTTATGTCAGTTTATACAAATGCATGGCCACTTCTAAGAGACAATTCGATCCCATTTACAATTTTTGTTGCAACTGATCCTATTGACCAAGGTAGAAATGGTTATATGAGTTGGGACCAATTAAGAGAACTTAAAGACAGTGGTGTAGAAATTGGGAGTCAATCAAAATCTCACCCTCACATGCATCGTTTATCCGAAGAAGAAATTAGGTACGAAATCAGCTATTCAAATTCACGCTTTGAAAAAGAATTAGGTGAAAAACCTGAACTTTTTGCCTATCCATATGGAGAATATAATTTAGAAGCTAAGAGAGTTGCTGAAGAATTTTTTATTGCATCATTTGGTCAACACTCAGGATCAGCGCACCCCAGCATAGGGTTTCATGAACTTCCAAGGTTTTCCATGAATGAAACATACGGAAGTTTAGATAGACTGATAGAAGCAGCCAATACTCTACCAATTATTACAAGTGATATTCGACCAGAAAGTCCTGTTATTAGTGATAATCCACCTTCCTACGGATTTACTCTAGAAAAAGATTACCCTAACATTAATCAACTACAGTGTTTTATTAGCGGAATTGGTGAAGCTGATATCACTATAATTGGAAAAAGAGTAGAAGTAAGAACTGAAAAAAAGTTTTACAGACCGAGACACCGAGTTAATTGTACTATGCCTGGTCAAAATAGAAGATGGCACTGGCTGGGTCGTCAATTTCTTCTAAATTAAGCTGTCTAATAATACTAAATTATTCTTTTTAATGATTAATCTAAGAAGTTTTGTATATTCATCTCGGGTAATTGCATAATTACCCATCCAATTTGCAAGTTCATAACCACTAATTAACTTTTTTTGATTACAATTTCTATTTCTTTTGGTCCTCATTGATGAGTAGGCAATATGAGTATTTAAATTTGATAAGTAAGAGTTTACAGAATCACTCAATGTTTCAAACTTCCTTACAGCTGCCTTTTGATCGGATGCAAATTTAGGCTGGATACCTTTTGATTTATCCCAAGTCCATTGTCCAAAAAGAGCATTTCCCTCTAGGGCAAACCTAGATGTTCCCCATCCACTTTCAGCTGCCGCTTGTGCCATAACAAGAGAAATAGGGACAATATCAATTTTTCTAATCAATGTATTATCTATCATCAATTTTTCTATTTTAGACAAATCGATATAGTGTTTTTTTGCAATCTCCTCCTTTTTTTTGTTGTCCTTATTTTTTATTGCTTCACATAATATTTTTCTATCATTTAAAATATCTAAACTTGATTTTATAACCAATGGTAGGATAGATGAAAGGAATATTTCCTTCCTTTTTGACGTGGGTTCTACACTTGAAAGATCTTTAGGCAGAGACAGTAAACTAAAGTTTGGTAATTTTTCTAAGTTTGAAATATTTTTATAGTTTAAACTTATTTGATTCAGAAGGTTTTCAAGGTCACTTGTTTTAGTTGAGCTAAAAATAATTTCATTTTCATAATTTAAAGCAATAGGTTCGTAAACATAAACGTTAGGCCTTAATATATTTAAAAATTGTATTTTATCTAACAAGTTTGTTTTAGATAACAATAAACCTGTAGCTGGCCCTAAGAGCAAAATGACAAATATAATAATAATGTCTATTCTAAAGTTACTTTTATTTTTTTTCAAAAATTAAGTTTACCTTTAATAATAATTACTAAATTAGTTTAAAAAACCTCAGCTAAATAATGGTTTACATTCCACTTGCACGAACTTCTTGAACCTCTGGTATGTAATGTCTTAACATATTTTCAATACCCATTTTTAATGTTGCGGTAGAACTAGGACATCCCGAACAGGCGCCTTTCATTAATAGTGTAACTATTCCGTCTTCAAAGCTCTCAAATTGAATGTCGCCACCATCCATTGCAACAGCCGGCCTCACTCGTGTTTCAAGGAGTTTTTTAATTTGTTGAACTGTATCACTTTCGTCAATATCTTCATTAGATTCATCGCTACTATTAACTAATAGTACGGCTTCGCCACTTGCATAGTGTTCCATTATTTTGCCTAAAACCGACGGTTTTAACGAAAACCATTCTTCGTCTTTTTTCTTAGTAAC
>JBJLFF010000017.1:0-47132 GCA_045565515.1 Puniceispirillales bacterium (SeqCode) | reverse complement strand
CAAATGGAGGAACAGCATGGTTAGGAGTTTCAATTATGTTTGAATTATTATGTGTGATGGCCAAAAGTATTGGTGATAAAAATTAGTAATATATATTCATTATTCAGTTCAATTGTTTTATCTTTAATATTTATATTTCCATTGTCAGCTAACAGTATAGAAATTAAAAACCTTGATGGGATATGGTTTATTTGTGAATACAGTGTAAGCAATAATCCGCCTGATGATAATTGTGAAATGCTAGATAATGATGGTTTCATTGTCGAGAAGGGACTTATCTCTCATTTAAAAATTACAAATAGCCAGCAAGAAGGTTGCCGAGGAAATAGAAAAGGTCATTGCTTTAAAAATGGTATTACTGGCCTGAAGGCTAAAAAAAGAGAAATTGGGGAATTTTTGATAGGTTCTAATTGGGTAGAGGTTGATTACTTATCTTGTACGCAGCGGTTTTGGTTTGAAGAGAATAAAAATTTTTGGCATGGTTGGCCAGATGATGAAAAATGTTTTTGGACAAGAAAAAAAGAATTCTTCGTAAAGAGGTACAATGGTGAATTAATTATTAATTAATTTAATTTTTTCAATTTCGCTCTCCAAACTTGATATTAAGATTGCCATTTCATCTAATTCATGACTTTCCAATAAAGGTAATAGTCTATTTAAAAGACTAATTGATCCAGTTACATTTTTCTTCTTAGCAATCGAAGAATAACTTGCTGCAAGCTGGATATTTATATTATTTGGATCTGTTAATGAAAGATTTGCTAAGTAAAGGTAAGCATTATACTGGTCTCTAGATGCTGCTAGTTTATAAAAATATGACGCTTTATATATATTTTTTTCGCCTCCAATCGCATTCTCATACATCCATGCAAGTTTAAATGATGCAATAGGATTCTTTATATCTGATAATAATTTAAAAATTTTTCTAGCTTCTTTTTGCTTTAACAAATTATCAGAGCTAAGAAAATAAAGCCCAACTTTGAGTTGTGCTTCATTTAAACCGGCAAAAGCAGCTTTTTTAAAAAAACTTAATGCTTTTTGATTTTTGCCATCATTTTCTAACTTTAAGCCTATCAAATAATTTTGTTTAGAATCAGCACTAGGTCTATAAACTTTATACCATTTCATAGCATCACCATATGTCTCGTAAGCTAGTGTGTGTATTGGAAAGATAAAAATAATATTAAAAAAAATACAAAAAACTAATAAACTTTTTCTGAACAACTTGATTGATTTAGATATTATTACCATACTCTAATATAAGAGTATTTTTTTAAGTTACAAAATGAAAATTTCTAATATGTATTTACTAAATGACAGATCAACTTTCCGTATTTATGGTAATGAAACTTTTGAGTTCTTACAATCTCTTATAACAGCCAATATTACTCCTCTTAAAGAAAATAAAGCAATAGCTTCTTGCCTTTTAAGTGCTCAAGGCAGAATTATATATGATTTTCTTTTGTATCCAGAAGGTAATGATGAATTTTCATGTGTAGTTGACTGCCATTATTTAGAAAAAGAGGATTTAATTAAAAAAATAAATATGTATAAATTAAGAAGTGATGTAAAAATTGAAGAAGATATAAATCTTAATGTTGCCGCTAGTGCTTCAAAAGATACTTATTTCATAATAGATCCGAGGCATAAGGATATGCCATATAGGTATTTAATTCACAAAAATAATAAAAATTTATTAAAAGATAAAGATTCAGAATACCTTAAGAGTAGATTAAAATTATGCATTTCAGAGGGTCCTAAAGAAATTCCTAGAGGTGAAGCATTACCATTAGACTTCTGGATGGATAAAACAAATCAAGTCTCTTTTAATAAAGGTTGTTTTATTGGCCAGGAAGTTACTGCAAGAGTTTTCCATAGAAATAAAATTAGAAGAAGACTCATTGTTGTTGAGTTTAATGAAATAGATTTTGATAATCAGAATTTACCTAAAAATTTTAAATTCATTAACAAAATTGGTGCATATTTGCTTTTATTGGCCCCAATAGATTTTATAAAAGAATTTGAGGAAATTAATATTAAATCTCAAATAGAGCTTTATGGTAAAAAATATAATTTTTATTATTATAATTAATCTTTAAAAAGATTTTTTATTGTATCTGTTGCATTTTCTTTATTAGATATAATTTCTTTAACTTTCTCAATTTCACTTTCCAATTTATTAATATATTCCTTTAGATCAGATATATTCCACCTTTCCATCTCGACTTTAATATTCTGAGGTTTCAATTCTTCTAGATCATCCATTGTAATTATCTCGTAAATTAATTATATGTATAATTTATTATTTTAGAATACTTATAGTATCGATTTTGTAAATTAAGTTTTGGAGTTTAATTATGTCAGCACCTTTAATGCCTAAAGCAACAGCTATTTGGCTAATAGAAAATACAGCATTAACATTTAATCAAATATCTGATTTTTGCAAAATACATATATTGGAAGTTCAGGCAATAGCTGATGGTGAAGTCAATACAGGTATCATGGGGTTTAGCCCTGTAATTAATGGTCAATTAACAAATGATGAAATTAAAAGATGTGAGAATGATGCTTCTGCCTCTTTGAAAATTATTTCATCTGATTTGCCAGATTCAAGCCTTAAAACGAAAGGGCCAAAGTACGTTCCACTTTCTAGAAGGGGAGATAAACCAAATGCTATTGCATGGCTTGTAAAATATCATCCTGAACTAAAAGATTCTCAAATCGGAAGATTAATAGGAACTACAAAAAATACTATAGAAAAAATTCGCGACAGAAGTCATTGGAATATTTTAAATATAACAGCTAAGCATCCGGTTCTTCTAGAACTTTGCAATTATGAAGACCTCAATAAAGCGATTATTAAAGCCGGTGGAGATCCGACAGCTTCTGAAGTTCAGGTAAATTCAATTTCTGAACTTCCGTAATAATGACTTATGATCAATCAAGATTAAAAGAAAAATTAAATGAATTAATTAACCAACATTCTGAATTAGACGATGCTATAGAAAGGATCAATGAAAAAATACCATTTGATCAAGTTAAACTTCAAAGGCTCAAAAAAAGAAAATTAGTTCTCAAAGATGAAATAAAAAAATTAAATTCTCAGATATTACCAGATATTATAGCGTAATACAGCTAAGAAAATATGATAAACAGTTAAGTGGAAAAAAATTATAAAATTTCAATAGTTATGGGTAGTCAGTCAGATTGGCCTTGTTTGAAAAGAGCTTCAATTATTTTAGATGAATTAAAAGTTCCATATGAGGTAAAAATTATTTCAGCACATAGAACTCCTGATAGACTATACAAATATTCTGAAAAATTAGTTAATAGAGGTATAAAAGTTGTTATAGCAGGGGCAGGTGGCGCAGCTCATCTTCCAGGTATGATTGCTTCAAAGACGATTATACCAGTGTTAGGAGTTCCAGTAAAATCAAGTAGTTTAAATGGAATTGACAGCTTGTTATCAATCGTACAAATGCCTGCAGGAGTTCCAGTTGGGACATTAGCAATAGGTAATGCTGGAGCTACAAATGCAGGTTTACTCTCTGCGTCCATTTTAGCATTAAACGACAAAGAGCTATTTAATAGACTTCAAAATTGGCGTCAAAAACAAACAAATTCAGTAAAAGATCAACCTGATAATGAGTAGTCCATATTTGAAACTAGGATCAACTGTAGGCATTCTAGGGGGAGGGCAATTAGGAAGAATGATATCGATGGCTTGTAGTGAATTGGGCTATCGAAGTTTAATTTACTGTCCAGAAGGGGATAATCCAGCGGTTGAAGTTTCTTCTGAAAAAATTATTGGAAATTGGAATGATGATGAGCTAATAAAAAAATTCATATCTTCCGTTGATGCAGTAACTTTAGAATTTGAAAATATACCCATTAGGACTATAAAGAAAGTTGAAAAACATTTTACAGTTTTTCCAAATTCTAAAGTTTTAGAAATTGCTCAATATAGGCCATTTGAAAAAAATATGCTAAAGATGCTGGAATTAAAGTACCACGTTGGTGGTTGATTAACTCGAAACAAGAACTAGTTAATGCTATTTTTCAGCTTGATGGACCTGGCATCTTAAAAACTACTTCTCTTGGATATGATGGAAAAGGTCAATTCAAAATTTTAGGAAATGAAAAAATTGAAGATATTTGGAGTAAAATTGAAAGTAATGAAGTTATTTTAGAGGAATTCATTGATTTTAAGACAGAAGTATCTTTTTTAATATGTAGGAAAAATAATAATGAAATCTGTATTTTCCCTCCAACAGAAAACATTCATCAGAATGGTATCCTTCAAAAAAGCAAAGCACCTGCTGAGCTACCAGAGGAAATATGGTTATCTGGAGCTGCCCATATATCAAGATTAGCTGATAAACTATCTTTAAATGGTCTAATGGCTGTTGAATTTTTTTTATTAGATAATGGCGAGCTTGTATTTAATGAAATTGCGCCAAGACCACATAATTCTTTTCATTGGACTATGGATGGTTTGTTATCCAGCCAATTTAATCAACTTATAAGATGTGTAGTAGGAATGCCATTTGGCAATGTTAGTATAATCAATAAATGGGAGATGATTAATATACTTTCAGAAAATTATCAAGATATTCCAAATTATATATTAGATAATAATAGTAAAATTTATATGTACAATAAACAAAGTATAAAGACAAAAAGAAAATTAGGTCATATAAATCGTCTATTAAGCTAGATTTATATATTCCTATTTTTTAAAGTTGATAAGTCATATGGTGTCTTTTGATATAATTGATTTAGCCAGTTAGCAAATAAAAGAAATGCAAATGGTCTCCAAATATTTGTTGGAAGTTTCTCAATATTATTTTCAGGATAATAATTTTCAGGCATTATGATTTTTTGATTGGTGTTTAAGTCTCTTTGATATTCTTTGTGGAGTGTATCAAAATCATACTCTAGGTGATTAAAAATAAAAAAATCATCGTTATTATTATTTATTATCATTCCAATTCCAGCTCTTTCTGAATAAGCGAGAATATCGAAATGTAAATATTCTTTAATATCTGAAATTTTAGTTTCAGTATGTCTTGAAACAGGCATAGGAAAATTATCTGTAAACCCCTGCATTAATCTTAATTTTGCTTGATTAATTTGGTGAGAAAAAATACCAAAAATTTTATCTTCTAATGAATACTTTGGAATTTGAAATTGATGATATAATAGTGCCTGTGCTCCCCAACAAATTCCTACTCTTTGGAAAACATGAGTATCAGACCATTCAATAATTTTAACTAACTCTTTCCAGTAAGCAACTTCTTCAAATGGTAAAGTTTCTACTGGCGCGCCTGTAATGATTAAAGCATCATAAAAATTATTCTTTATTTTGTCCAAAGTGTAGTAAAATTCATTTAAATAAGTTGTTTCTTCATTTTTGGGTTGATAAGAGGCTGTAGTCATTAATGTCAATTCAATTTGAAGCGGACTATTACCTAATAGTCTAGCAAATTGAATCTCAGTATCTCTTTTTCTAGGCATTAAATTTAAAAGAAGTACTTTCATTGGACGAATATCCTGTCTAAGAGCAGTATCACTAGAAATTAATTGAACTTGTTCAACTTCAAGTTGTTTTTTTGCAGGTAACTTTGAAGGTACTTTTATAGGCATTGTTAATGCTTTAAATTAAGTTTGTATTATCTGTTAAAATTAAAAAATGGAAATTTGTTTAACTGATCAAAAGTAAAATTTAAATTTTCTTTAAATGGCTTGGTTATTTTTCCAATAAAATTAATGTTAGTTAATCTTCTATCTATAAATTCATCTACCTTTTTTAAATCAGGATCTGTAGAACCTAACCAATACATAAACGTACTTGAATAAACCCCCGCAAGTGAAGCTCTTTTAGTGTAGAATGAAATATCTGTAGATTGATCACCAGCTGCTCCCCAAATTTTATCTGTTGTATTATATAAAGACTTTATTGCAATTTTTGAATTATTAGGTAAAGCAAGTATAGCAACTGACCTTCTAACAGCTTCTTTATAAGGATTTAGGAATTCAAATCTTGCCATTAATAATTTTTTTATTTTTTCGGGTATTCTTTGATTCTTAAAATCTTCTTCAAGATACTTTTTTACCATTTGTCTATCTGCGATATCAGCAAAATGAATTATTGTATCAATGATTCCATTCGGGAATAGTTCACTATACATCTCTTCATCTTTATTTTGAGAATTGAAACCAGTTAAAATACTATTTTTTGACCATCCATCGAAATTAATATTTTTCAATGCATTAATTATTATTTCATCTTTTAGTTCAATTTGGTCTAACATAATTTCTCCAGAATATTCAGAATAAATACTGTTTATAACTTAAATATACAAAATTAATTAAAAAATCAAAAAAACAACGAATAAAATATTTATAATTAACAATTAGGTTTGCTTATTAGTAAACTATGTGTTATTTACGGCCACTATTAATTTATTTTCAACAATGAAAGATTTTGAGTGCTAGTAACAGTTAGAGATAATAATATTGATCAAGCTTTAAGAGTTTTAAAAAAAAAGATGCAAAGAGAAGGCGTTTTTCGTGAAATGAAAAATAGAAGAGCTTACGAAAAACCTTCTGAAAGACGGGCTAGAGAAGAAGCAGAATCTACAAGAAGAGTTAGAAAATTAATGAGAAAAAGATTGGAAAGAGAAGGTTACTAAATCTTCATATTAGTCAAATACCCCTATTATCTAAGAATAATTCTATCTGTTTGTTTGTCTTTAAATAGTCTTCATTACTAATATTTTTATTATAAAACCCATGATCTTTATTATGGTAAACTTCAAATACACAGTCCAACGATTTAATATTTAATTTATCAACAAAATTAGATATCCAACTAAATGGAACTACCTTATCGTTTGTTCCATGCATAATTATACAAGGTGGAAAATTGATAAGTGATCCTTTTGCAGGATCTTTAAAATAATCTCTAAAATAATCATCTTTTATTTTTCCCTTAGGCGGTATATTTATTGCTGGATTATATAAGATCAAAGCCAACGGTTTGGGTAAGTTATTATTCTTATTAAAACTTATATTAGCAATTGAAGTTGCTAGTTGTCCTCCAGCTGAACCTCCACCTAATATTATTCTTTTTTGGTTAATTTTGAATTTACTAGAATTTTGTATTACCCATTCAAAAAAATAATGAGCATCTTTTGTTGCTTCAAATGCACCAGATCCATCTTTACTTTCTATTCTGTATTCAGGAACAAATACAATATACCCTTTAGATGAAAAATGAAGAGCTTGAGGATAAAATCTTTCAGGAGAACCGATTTTAAAGCCACCTCCATGAAAGAATATTATGGATTTTTGTTTATCGAAAACATTCCAATTTTTAGGTTTATAGATATAGGTTTTTAATGATCTACCATTTTCAAAGGTACAAAAAATTTCAGTCTCGAACTTATTTGTATCGATCTCATATAAGTTTTCATTCATATACTTAGTATATAAATTAATAAACTATTTTAATAATTAGTTTATTGCCTGAATAACTTCTTCACAAACCTTTTTAGCATCGCCAAACAACATCATTGTGTTATCTCTAAAGAAAAGTTCATTATCAACCCCAGCGTAACCAGATGCCATTGATCTCTTAATAAATAAAACAGTACCAGCGTTTTCAACATCCAGAATCGGCATTCCATATATTGGAGATTTTGGGTCTGTTTTGGCTGCTGGATTGGTTACATCATTAGCGCCAATTACAAAAGCAACATCAGCTTGAGAAAAATCACGGTTTATTTCTTCAAGTTCAAAGACCTCATCATAAGGTACATTCGCTTCAGCTAATAGAACATTCATATGTCCAGGCATTCTTCCAGCAACTGGATGAATTGCATATTTAACCGTAATTCCCCTTGATTTCAGAATGTCGGACATCTCTCTAAGGGCATGCTGAGCTTGGGCAACTGCCATTCCATATCCTGGAACAATTATTACAGTAGATGCATTATCCATAATGAACCCAGCATCATCTGCAGATCCCCTTTTTACCATCTTATCCGAAGAGCCTTTTTGAGTAGGGTCAGCATCACTTTCTCCACCAAAACCTCCTAAAATAACATTGAAAAAAGATCTATTCATGCCTTTGCACATTATATAAGACAAAATGGCTCCACTAGCTCCTACTAAAGACCCAGTAATTATTAAAAGTGGGTTTCCCAAAGTAAACCCAATTCCACATGCTGCCCATCCTGAATAGGAATTTAGCATTGATACAACTACTGGCATATCTGCCCCGCCAATAGGTATAATTATAAGAACACCAATAATAAGTGAAACAATAAATACTCCCCAAAAAGCAGTTTCTGAATTAGTTGTAACTAAAGTTATTATCAGAACTAATAATAAAATTCCAAGAAAGGCATTAAAGGGGTGCTGTAATGGAAATGTAACTGGTTGACCAGATACGAGACCTTGTAATTTTCCAAAAGCTATAATTGAACCAGTAAAAGTAATAGCTCCGATTGCAAGGCCTAATCCCATTTCAAATAGTGACCCTCCTGAAATATTTCCAAGTTCACCTATTCCATATGCTGAAGGGTTATAAAAAGCAGCAGTAGCAACTAATGTAGCAGCCAAACCAACTAAACTATGAAATGCAGCAACTAATTGAGGTAATGCTGTCATATCTATACTTCTTGCTATATATGCCCCAATAAGCCCACCTAGTGCGATACCTGCAAATATTATTAAGTATGTTAATGAATTAAATGGTATAATTGCTAATGTTGTGAAAATAGCTATACCCATTCCTATCATACCAAAAAGATTTCCTCTTCTGGCAGTTTCAGGATGTGACAGTCCGTTAAGAGATAATATAAATAGAACGGCTGAGATGAGATATAGTATTGAAGAATAAAACCCTATCATTTATTTTCTCCTGAAGGTTTTTTTCTTTTAAACATTGATAACATTCTTTGTGTTACAATAAACCCTCCAAAAATATTAATTGAAGCTAGAACAATAGCAAAAAACCCAATTAATGAAGCAAAGAAGTTAGGCTCTTTAGGGCCGGCAGCAATTAATGCTCCAACAATAATAACACTTGAAATCGCATTTGTAACTCCCATGAGGGGGGAGTGTAATGCTGGCGTTACGGACCAGACTACAAAATATCCTATAAAACATGATAAAACTAGAACTGTAATACCAAAAATTAAGGGATCGATTGCTCCATGAGCTGAATGTGCGGTAGTTGCAATTTCAGTTGCATGTTCACTTAGTTTTTGTCCCAAAGCAGAAGCTTGTTCAGCTAATTCGGAAAGACTATTTGCTGTATTATTTTCTGATGACATTTATTATCCTTTATAAATAAATATTATAATAATTTTCCTTTATTTGTAAGAAGAGTGCCTTTTACAATTTCATCTTCTAAATCAATATTAATTTTTGATTTTTCTGCATCCCAGATATTTTCTACAAAAGCAAAAATATTTCGAGCAAATAGACGACTTGCATCTCCTGCTAGTCGACTTGGAATATTTGTATAACCCACAACATTTACATCATTTTTTACATTTATTTTATCAGGCTCTGTTGCAGAACAATTACCACCAGCAACAGCTGCAAGGTCAACAATAACAGACCCTGGCTTCATAGATTTAACCATTGCATCCGAAATAAGTTTTGGAGCTGGTTTTCCAGGAATTAGAGCTGTTGTAATTACAATATCTTGATCGCTAATTGTCTTAGCAACAAGTTCAGATTGCTTTTTTTGGTAAGCAGCACTCATTTGTTTTGCATAACCACCTGATGACTCAGCTTTTTTAAATTCATCATCTTCAACCGCAACAAATTTCCCTCCTAAAGATTCAACTTGCTCTTTTGCAGCAGGCCTCACATCAGTTGCAGATACTATTGCTCCCATTCTTTTTGCTGTGGCTATAGCTTGAAGCCCAGCAACTCCAGCGCCCATAACCAACACCCTTGCTGGAGGGATTGTGCCAGCTGCAGTCATCATCATTGGAAATGCTTTTCTATAAATTTGAGAAGCTTCAATTACTGCTCTATAACCAGCCAAGTTTGATTGACTAGATAAAACGTCCATGGATTGCGCTCTCGATATTCTTGGAACCTGCTCTAACGCAAAACTGGTTATTCCCATTTCTGCACATTCTTTAATTTCATTTGGATTTATGTGGGCTTCCATCTGGCAAATAAGAACAGCACTTTTTTTAAGTAATTTTAAAACTTTTATTCCTGGCCGCACTATTGAAAAAACTAAATCAGCATTAGAAAGAAGCGTTTTTTGTGACTTAACTATTTCGCACCCAATATTTTTATAATTTTCATCGTAATACGAAGATGAAGCACCTGCATTACTTTCTATAGAGATTTTAAATCCAAGACCAATCAATTTTTTGACAATTTCAGGTGTGCAAGATACCCTTTCTTCGAACTGACGGTTTTCTTTAATTATAGCAATTTTCATTTAGTTTTCCTGGTTAATTGCAGAACAATTTTATTCATTAATAATTTAATACATTCCTTAATATTACTACTCTAAAGTGTCAATATTAATTCCTGCATGGTTTGATATTTGAATTTGTTTTTTTGTTAATTGATTAATATCAAACTCTTCAATCATATCTTCAAAAATTCTATGCCAATTAACTTCTGCTTTTAACCGCATAAATACAGAACCTAACCCAACAGCTGCCCTGTCCATTAAAACAAATTCTCTTGGAGGCTCAACTCCTCCAATATTTTTTAATTCTTGGTGTACTTTAGAAGCAACTTCTCTTCCTTCTTTACCATCTCTTAATTGACTAATTGGTTCTGAACTATCATTTAATAATGGAGCATATAAAAATCTTGCCCAGACACTTAATACTTCAATCATTTCTTTTGTGAGCTTCCCAAAACCCCACTTGTAATATGCTTCTTCAGCTAATTTTGAATTATTTGTTTTAAGAGCTTTATATAAAGTTATAACGCCTTCAACAAAAGTTGGGTTAAAAAATCTTATGCTACCAAAATCGAGTAAATTTATTTTTTCTTTATCAGTAATTGAATAGTTACCCAAATGTGGATCACCATGAATAACACCATAAAAATAAAAGGGTATGTACCATGCTTTAAACATATTGACCGCAACATTATTTCTAGAGTTTAGGTCGGGGTTTCTTTCAAGCCAGTCCAAAAGCTTATTACCTTCAAGCCAAGTCATAGTAAGCAGTCTATCTGTTGACAAATTATCAATTACATCAGGTACAAAAACATTTTTTTCTGATTTTAAAATTGAAGAATAAAGTTTTAGATTAGAGGCTTCTCTTTTGTAATCAAGTTCTTCTGCTAGTCTTGCTGACAATTCCTTGTGAATGGATTTTGTAGAAATAGCTTTATCTGCTCGCTCATATAAATTGAATGCTAATTTTAGTTGTTTTAAATCGGCTTCGATAGCACTTTGCATGTCTGGATATTGAAGTTTACAAGCTAGACTTTTTCCATCAACACTTATTGCTTTGTGAACTTGACCAAGTGAAGCGGCTGAACAAGATTGTTTATCAAAACCTTTAAATTTATTTTGCCAATCATTACCTAATTCTGTCATCATCCTGCGTTTAACAAAAAGCCAGCCCATAGAAGGAGCGTCGGCTTGAAGTTTCGCTAATTCTTCTCGGTATTCAGGTGGGAGCGCATCAGGAATTGTTGATAAAATTTGAGCAACTTTCATCAGTGGACCTTTTAATCCACCTAAGGCTTCGCCTAAAACTTTAGCATGGTTCCCTCTATCTATTTTAATACCTAAATATCTTTCACCTGCAACTCTTGCTGCTAGACCACCAACAGCTGATGTTACATTTGCATATCTTTTTAACCGACCTATTGGGGTGGATTTTTCGTTATCAGAAGTACTCATTATTTCTCTAAATCATCAATAAGTGAAGAAATTGTATTTAACCCTATATCCCAGAATTTTGGATCTGAAGCATCGAGACCAAATGGCGAAAGTGCATCCTTGTGGTGATTTTTACCCCCAGACTTAAGAAGGTTCAAATAGTTTTCTGTAAAATTAGATGAATCAGAAAGTCTTACTTGCCATAAACTATTTACTAAGCAGTCCCCAAAAGCATATGCGTAAACATAAAATGGAGTATGAACAAAATGAGGAATATATGACCAAAGGGATTTATAGCTATCGTCCAATTGAATTCCATCTCCTAGTGCTTGAGATTGTGTTTCCATCCAAATTTCACTAATTTGTTCTGGCATTAGCTCATTAGACTTTCTTTTATCGTGAAAAGCAGTTTCAAAGTTATGAAAAGCAATCTGTCTCACAACTGTGTTAAGCATATCTTCAACTTTTTCAGCTATCATAGATTTTTTATTTTCCTCAGTATCTGCTTTTGATAGCAGTTTTTGAAAGACAAGCATCTCTCCAAAAACAGAAGCAGTCTCAGCTAGAGTTAAAGGAGTGTCTGACAAAAGATAACCATTTTCCGAAGCTAAGGTTTGATGTACTCCATGACCTAGTTCGTGAGCTAAAGTCATTACATCTCTAGATTTTCCACTATAATTCATAAGTATGTAAGGGTGAACATCAGGTATACAAGGGTGAGCATATGCTCCAGAGTCTTTGCCATTTCTTATCTCAGCATCTATCCAATTATTATCAAAAAACCTTCCAGCTATTTTCGCAATTTCAGGCGATAATTCATTAAAGCTTGACAAAACTATTTCTCGAGCCTCATTCCATGACCATTTCTGATTAGGTTTGTTAGGCAATGGAGCATTTCTATCCCACCAATTTAAACGTTCTTTGCCAAACCATTTTGATTTAAGTTTATAATATCTATGACTTAAGTCTTTAAATCTTGCAGTTACAGCCTCAGCAAGAGCCTTAACCACTTCATCTTCAACATCATTATCTAAATTTCTTGAAGAAATTGGATTTTTAAATCCTCTTTTTTTATCTTCAATGAATTTATCTCGAGAAATCGTATTTAGGATAAGAGATCTTGTTCTTTTATTTTCATCAAGCACTTTAGAGAATTCTAATCCAGCTTCTTTTCTTAATTCAGGATCTTGATCGCTTAGTAAGTTTAATATTTGAGTTTCACTAATTATATCACCTCTAATATTAAATCTTAGATCGGATGAACTCTCATCAAATAGTCTAACCCATGCCCCACGACCACTTGGACTTTTTTCAGCAATAAATTGTTCCAGATCACTAGATAATTGGAAAGGTTTCCTTTGGAAAATTCTTCTCAACCAAGGCTTCCATATCGAAATATCTTCGTTGCTCATAAGTAATGATGATTTTTCATCACTTATATTCATTATTTCAAGCTCGAAAAAAATAAGATTAGAGTAAATTTTTGATGCTAATTCTCTAATTTCTTGATATTTTTGTCCATACTCAGGCTTATCTGTATTAATAGAAAATGATAAAGAAACGTAACTATACAGTTTTCCAATTTTTTCATTTATTTTTTCATAATCTTCTATAGCTTCTTTGAGTTCATTACTTGTGAGATTCTTTACTTTATTTTGGTATCTTTTTATAAAATCTTCAGCGAGATTATTAGCTTTTTCTTTATCATTATTAAAATTTATATCTTTATCTGATTTGTATAAATCTTTAAGATCCCAGTTAGGTAAATCTCCAAGCATTAATTTCTCCAGGAATAAGTAATTGAACTTATAAGTTATATAAGAATAAATTGCTTAAGATCAAAGAAAATAAATAATGAGTAGTATATAAATAGATATTTAATTTTATTTTATTGTTTGATAAATACTTAAACTAAGGCCCTATAGTTGAACTGGATACAACGCAGGATTCCTAATCCTGAGCTCGAGGTTCGAGTCCTCGTAGGGTCACCATTTTTTTTGAGGTAATTAAGCATGTTTGAATTCACACCCACCCCCCGCGTCAAAAGATCTCCTTTTTATAAAGCAACTGTTAGAGACGGAGTAAAAAGCTTTTATCCTTATAATAATATGTTTTTGCCCACTGGATATGGAAATCCAGAAAAAGAGTATTGGAGATTAATTAATGGTGTTTCAATGTGGGATGTTGGTGTTCAAAGACAAGTAGAGCTTTCTGGGCAGGACGCTTCTATATTAGCTCAAATATTATCGCCAAGAGATCTTACAAAACTCTCTATTGGCCAATCTAAATATATTGCTATGTGTGATCATAGAGGAGTAATTATCAATGATCCTATTTTATCAATGCTTGATAAAAAAAAATATTGGTTTTCTATAGCAGATTCTAAAGTTCTTTTTTGGGCTAGAGCAATTGCTGCTGAAAGAAATTTGAATGTTGATATAACAGAACCTGATGTCTCACCAATGGCTATTCAAGGCCCAAAATCTGTAAACGTCATTTCATCACTGTTTGGAGATTGGGTGAAAGACCTTAAATATTTTTATTTTAAAGAAACATCTCTTAACGGGATACCATTGCTTTTAGTTAAATCTGGATGGTCAAAACAAGGAGGCTTTGAATTATATCTTATGGATGGTTCTAAAGGGGATGAATTATGGGAAATTGTTAAGGAAGCTGGCAAACCATGGGATATAGGACCTGGCTATCCGAATACTACTGAAAGAATTGAAAGTGGTCTCCTTTCGTGGGGTGGAGATACAGATGATAAGACTAACCCTTATGAAGTGAGATTAGGAAAGTATATAGATTTAAATGTTCCAGATGATGTTGTTGGGATAAAATCCTTAAGAAAAATACATAAAGAAGGTCCAAAAAGACACCAATTGGGTATTATTTTAGAGGGTAATGAACAATTTAAATCTCATGGTTTATGGTATGATATTTTATCAAATGAAAAAAAAGTGGGAGATATGACTTGTGGTATTTGGTCAAAAAGAATGGAAAAAAATATTGGACTTTGTTTAGTTTCAGTTAAAATAAAATCTGGTGACGAAGTATTTTTAAGTAAAGAAAATAAAATTTATAAAGGAAAAATGACTGAGCTTCCATTTATATAAAAAAAAGGATTAGTGATATGGCTCAAAAAAATAATAAAGTAATTATAACATGTGCAATGACTGGAGGCATTCATGTTCCTACAATGTCTGATTATCTTCCAGTAACACCAGAAGAAATTGCTCAGCAATCTATAGATGCTGCAAATGCAGGTGCATCAATTTTACATTTACATGCAAGAGACCCTGAAAACGGAAGGCCAACATCTGATCCAGAAATATTTAATAAATTTTTGCCAGTAATTAAGGATGCAACAAATGCTGTTATTAATATAACAACAGGAGGAGGTCTTCAAATGACAGTTGATCAAAGACTGGAAGCTCCATTAAAATTTAAACCCGAAATGTGCTCATTAAATATGGGTTCAATGAATTTTGCACTTTTCCCAGCAGCTTCTAAACTCTCTAATTGGAAGCATGAATGGGAAAAACCTTTTTTAGAAGCCAGTGAAGATTTTATATTTAGAAATACATTTGGTGATGTAAGAAAAATAGTAAAAATATTAGGCGATGAATGTGGAACTAAATTTGAGCATGAATGTTATGATATAGGGCATCTTTATAATTTAGCGCATTTTGTTGATGCAGGAATTATAAAACCACCTTTTTTAATACAGTCTATTTTTGGAGTTTTGGGTGGAATTGGTCCTGAAATGGATAACGTTATATTTATGAAGCAAACTGCAGACAGGTTGTTTGGTGACAATTATATATGGTCAGTCCTTGCAGCAGGAAGATTTCAAATACCTTTTGTTACACAAGCTGCTATGATGGGTGGTAATGTTAGGGTAGGTTTAGAAGATTCAATTTATCTAGGCAAGGGTGTTTTAGCGAAATCTAATGCTGAACAAGTTATAAAGATAAAAAAAATATTAGAAGAACTTGGAATGCAAATAGCCACTCCAGATGATACAAGATCAATTCTTGGATTAAAAGGTAAAGACTTAGTTAATTTTTGATCTCATTTTATTTGATAGGATTGATCTATATTGAATTATAAATACTAAAAAAGATCCAAGACCCATTGTTATAAAAGCAAATTGCCATGCACTTGGATTGTCTGTCCCTCCATTAAGATCAAGAACAGCTCCAATAATTGGTCCTGCGATAGCACCGCCACTAAATCCTATTATAGAATGTACTGCCAGTATGGCTCCTCTTTCACTATCATTTGAAGCTGATACCGTGCCTGCTGTTAAAGCACCAGAATCAAGCATTATAAAAAAATGATATAAACCTATCAATAATATAATTATCCATAAAGAAAATGACATTGATAAAGCACAAATTATAGAAAATAAAAATGTTGATCCCCCAATAATCATTAGAACTCTTTTACGCCCATAATCTAAACAAAACTTTGCTCCTATTAGTGACGAAATCATTCCTAAAAACATAATAATACCAATTACTAATGAAAGAAAATCAGATGAAATAGAATTAGGTGCTTTCAGACTTGCCCATATAAGAAAAGTAAAAATCCATGCTCTATATGCAAATAGTTCGTATGTGTGTGTTCCATAAGATAAAATATAACCTAGAGCCTCTTTATTTTTAAATGCAGGTCTAAGGTCAAAAAACTTTCTATTTGTGATGCATTTTTCTTGATTTTGTGTTGATATTAATATGAGTACCAAGATACCAGATAAAGCGGATGTTATAGCAGTTGCATAACAAGCTAACTGCCATGAAAAGTTAGAAAATATATATCCAACAACTGCGAAACTTATACCATTTGAAATCCCGAAAGAAGATGTATACCAAGGTGTTAATTTGACCCTATCATTCATATTTAAACGTGAATTAAGCACCTGCAAACCTGGCATATATGTACCAGCCAGACCGGAACCGACTATTCCCCATAAAAAACAAGTCGACCAAAAACCTTCTGCAAAAAACCATAGTCCTAAGCATCCAAATGAAACTGAAAAGCTTGCTATAACAACAATCCATTTTGGATCATATTTATCAGTCAAACCAACATATACTGGTGTGAGCAAAAGATAACCTATGAAATATGATCCACTAATCCATCCAACATCTGTATTTGAAAGATTCCATAAATCTCTGAACTCAATTAAATATATCGGCCAGAGTGCAAAACTTAAATTACTTAAAATTAAAGATAAGCACATCAATGATAAAAGAAATATTTTGTTTGTTTTGAAGTTAAAAACTTTTATCATCTGTTATCAAATGTCGAATTGTGAGGATAATATTTCTATAAACAATATAACACTTCCATTTACTTCAAGTGAACCACTTTCAATTATTCTTTCGAGAGGAAATGGTGTAGAAAGTGAACACTTAGTTGATATTGCACTTAGTGACCCTAAAGGGAAGCGAATTGTTTCCATTGGTGATATGGATCGAATAGTTTATCCTAGATCAGCAACCAAACTTTTCCAATGTTTGGCTTTATCATCTTTTAACCCTGTAGTTACCCAAAAAGAATATTCAGTAATATGTTCAAGCCATAACGGTCAAAAAGAGCATGTTGAAGTTGTACAGAAATTTTTAGAGAAAAATAAACTATCAAAAAAAGATTTAATATGCACACCTCATTGGTCACTTGAAAAAAATATTTTTATTGACCAGGTCAGAAAATATAAAATGCCCCCAAAACTTTTAAGCAATTGCAGTGGAAAACATTCTGGGATGCTACTCCTGAGTAAATTGTTAAATACTGACCCAAAGGGTTATGAAACACTGGAGCATCCAGTTCAAAAAAAAATTATTGAAATAATAAATAATTTATCTGGACAAAATATTTTAGAATTTCCTTTTGGAGTTGATGGATGTGGTGTTCCAGCTTTTAGTGCTCCAATAAAAGTTTGGGCTAAAGCCTTTGCTAGTTTTGCGGATAGTAAAGGTTTGTCAGATGAACTTAAAAAGGGTAAGGAACTTATCTCAAATGCTATATATAATGAACCTCTTTTAATAGCAGGAGAAAGAAGAATTTGTACAGCGATTGCTAAAGACTTAGGTGATAGAATAACACCTAAAATGGGTGCTGAAGCTGTTTATTGCTGTTCGCTAAATGATACTGGCCTAGGTCTTGTATTAAAATGTAGAGATGGGTCTAGGAGAGCAGTTGAATTTGCTTTAGGAAAAATCTTTTCTTTACTTAATTATAAAATTTCTAAGGATTTAAATAAGTATTTTGATCCTAATATATATAATCTAAGTGGTAAAAAAATTGGTTTAAAAGAAGCAAGGCTAAATTGAGCTAGATAAGTGTTGATCTATTTTATCTGCAATCATGGCACTAACATTTACATTTGATTCCTCTGTAACTCCAGCAATATGAGGTGTTAAAATTACATTCTTCAAACCATGAAAATAGCTTCCTGAATTAACATCCATAGGCTCAGTTTCAAAAACGTCTAATGCAGCACCTTTAATTTCATCCTTTCTTAATTTTTCTGAAAGAGCTTTATCGTCAATTACACCACCTCTGGCAGCATTAATTATGACGGCAGTTTTTTTCATAAAATTTAAATTAGTTGAATTTATTAAGTGACGAGTGCTTTCGCTAAGAGGCGTATGAATACTTATGACGTCAGAGCCTTTCAAAAGCTTTTCCAGGTCAACATTTTTAACATTATTCCATGCAGATGACTTTTTATCAAGAAAGGGGTCGAAGGCCATAATCTCCATATTAAAACTCCTGGCAAGATCAGCAGTTTTTTGGGCAATCTCTCCAAATCCAACTAATCCTAAAACTTTTCCTGTAATTTCATTTCCAGAACTTTGTTCTCTTGGCCATTTTCCTGAAACCATCTCTTCAGTTTTATTAAATGCACCTCTTAATAAAATTAAAGCTGATGTAAAAACGTATTCTACAACGCCATTTGTATTGGCCCCCGTTGCAGGATATACTGTTAAATTCCTTTCTTTACATGATTCCAAATCGATATTATCTAGGCCAACTCCCAATCTTCCAACACATAATAAATTTGGGGAGTGGTTTAAAAGGTTTTCATTAATTTGAGTACGATTTCGCACTATAATTGCTTTTATGTCTTTCATCATATCTGGTATCTTTTCCTGATTATCTGCAAGACTTTTATCGTATATTACATCATACTTTGATCTTAATAAATCTACTGCTTTTTCATTCATAAATTCTGTTATTAAAATCATGTATATCTCCTAAATTTCTAATACTGGTAATTTCAATACTGATGCCACTTCTTTTAGGGTTTTTGTGTGATCACCATAAGTTAAAGCCATATGATGTTCTAGACCAGAACCTATTATATCTTTTAGAACATCATCTGAACTTCTATCAAACTTTATTACGCCGGAAGTGCCTGTAAAAGCCATATCTCTTTTTAACATTTGACCCTTTGAAATTATCATTTTTTCTTTACCAAATGCTTGAGAAATTCTCATTAAAGTAACAATTCCTTCCTTTAAAGGAAATTCAAAAAGTAGAGGCATTTTTCTATTAGTATGAATAGTAGCTTGTGCTTTAAATTCTTCATCACACATTGATAGAGGAGCCTGCCCACAGTGCCAAACTACACCTGTATTATCATTAATATCTATATCGACAAGGTCAGTTAGAAATACTTGAGAATTAGAGACTTCTTGAAGAATTAGTTGGGTTAGAGAACCATAGACATCTGCTTCACAAGCGCAAGGCACTTTATTTTCACTCATCATGGAAGCAGGTCCACATACAGCACCACCATACTCTGTAAATGTTTCAGGCCAGCATCTAATGGCAAAAGCATTAAAGTTTCCAGTATTTTTAATTATTTCAAGAGATGATTTTAATCTTA
Source organism: Puniceispirillales bacterium (SeqCode) (assembly GCA_045565515.1). Lineage (GTDB taxonomy): Bacteria > Pseudomonadota > Alphaproteobacteria > Puniceispirillales. The sequence continues at coordinate 27,339 of JBJLFF010000017.1, read as the reverse complement.
ACGAAAGATCAAGCTCAGATTGGTTGACACTGTGTAATGAAGAGATCTCATTATTAACTTTATCATAAGTTTTTTGAACTTCATTTTTTCCAATTGATTTTGCTGTTTGGAATAATTTATCAAGTGTAAATTCATGAACAGTAACACCTGATAAACTCTCAATTTTATTTTTTTCATATCTGCAGGTATCAAATCCTTCAGGATGGTCTCCTATTTTAGCAATTTTATATGAACTTATTTTTTCAGATATTCTCTCTGCATCTGCTGATGAAATGTTATAAAAAATGGCCTTTGGTTCAACAGTAATGTTTTTATCATCAATGAATGACTCAAACACCTCAATCTTTAAACTCGTTGGGTCCTCATATAACCATTTAAAAGGAATATGATTAAGGCTCAGGGCATGAGATGCTAAATTTAGACCACAAAAGGAATTTAGTCTTAATCTTCCTCCAATTCTTGGTTCCGGAATAGCCCAAATACCAAAATTAATATTAAACTCTTTTGCAATATTTACAGTCATTGATGCATCAGTGAAAGTAACTTGGATAATAAGGATAAAATCTAAATTTTTATTTTTAAGTATTTTGATTTCATTATATGTTTCTTCACTCTCTAATAGAAGATTGCATGACCCTGCAACTTTATGAGATGATTTCTCTAAAAAATTTATACACTCTGTTAATTTTTGATTAGCAAATTCAATATCAAACGTACCTCTGCCAAGAGCTAAAATACCAATATTCATTTTATTCTATTTCATTATAATGTAGGCGAAATTCTTGATTATCATATGGGAAATCACTTCCATCTTTACCATAACACACGTGATTGTTCCACGATAACGCACTTTTATCAGCCATTTCACCTATTTCATCAAGATAATCTTTTGCGTTACTCTCAAGTTGGTTTTGGATTTTATCCCAATTTGGATAATGCATAAAAGCATCTAGCCAAATAGCTCTTCCAGCAAGGAAACCAGAACATCCAGCTTTAAATGCTAATTTTAAAACGTTTTTAAATTCTTCTTTTCCTGCTCCCGCAGAAAGCATGACCCAGGGTCTTCCAGCAATATTACCCATTTCTTTAAATGCATTTAGATCACTGTCAGCTATCTTATTTACATTGACTGGACTTTCTAATTTGAATACATCAACACCATATTTTTCATTTGAGAATTCTCTTACTGATTCTAATACATGGTCAGTTTTTTTATTTTGCATTTCAACATATTCTTTAGTCTGATAAAGATCTTTAGAAAGAGGATAAACTAATAATTCGAAAAGGAACAAAATATCGTGCTTTGCGCATTCATCACCGATTTTTTGAACATATTGTTGTTGAGCTTCTAAAACTTTTTTGTCAGCGTCTGGTCTGTACCAGGCTAAAACCTTTACAGCGTCCGCACCCATTCTTTTAATTTTCGATACAGACCAATTATCTATATTTTGAGATATTCTACCTCCATCTGTATCTAGAAAAATAGAATCTTCCAGTGTAACCACTAAACCTTTTTTAGGGTTAAATATATTCATTGAATAAGGGATGGCAAAATGAGGATCTAGAAGCAGAGCAGTGCTATGTTCTTGAAGGTTTTCAATAAGCATTTTTTTAAATCTAGCAACTTCACCCCAAGGCGCCTCACTAACATTTAGATGTTTAGCAATTGGATTTTTAATTGGAGGCCTCTGATCTGTAGCTGTCATTTTAAAAATACCATTTTGATCAGCCAATCTTTTCATCCCTAAAAGTTTTCCCGGACTAAGTTGCATTAGCTTTATTTCTCCTTTAAAAATTTATCTACATCATTTCTTCTTGGAAACCCTGTTCTGCCTCCAAAACTTTTACATTTCAGTGTTGCGGCAGAATTAGCTAATTTAACAGCTTCAATTTCATTTTTACCCTCGGCGAGTCCTAAAGTAAATGCACCGTGCCAAACATCACCAGCTCCAAGAGTATCTTTTACATCAACTTTTTGAACAGGTATATTAACTAATTTATAATTATCTAAAAAAAATACTCCATTTTCTCCATCAGTGACACAAATCCAACTAGATGTTATTTTCTTAACTTCTTTTAGTGCATCAATAACTCTATTTTTTTTAGTAAAAGTTTTTAGCCCACGAAGTGAGAATGCAACATGTGAAGCAATTTTAATCATATCTAGACTAACTGTTTCTTCCGCATCTAAAACTCCTGGACAATTAAATCTTTTAGCAATTTTTAAGGTTTCTAAAGCTCCTTCATTCCATCTTGTATCTGCCAAATAGGCATCGTGTATCTCTATATCATTTATCCATATGGCATCTTTTGGAAGGGTTGTGTCTCTGTAATTCATAACCTGTCTTTCACCGTCATTATTTATAAAAACAGAAGAAAAAGAAGATTTATGACCATTAAAAAATTTTACATTTTTAACATTTACTCCTTCTTCTGAAAGTCCACTTTTAATAATTTTCCCAATATCATCATTACCAAGTCTTGAAATAAGTGTAGAGGAACCACCTAATCTTGAAATTGCAACAGCAGCATTAGCTGCTACTCCACCGCCTGAAATAGAAGCGTCTTTAGCTCTGTATTTTTCAAAGTGCTTTGGTATTTCATCTATTTGAAAAATAAAATCAATAACAGATACACCTGTGACTAATATTTTTTTCATTTTAATCTACAGCAATACCACTAGGTACATTATCTGGTCTTCCAATTGGCCTTTTGTTACCACTTTTATCAGTAAGAGAAACTAAAAATTCTATTATATTGTCTATTTCTTTCTCTTCTAATTCAACTTCATTAATATCAATTCTTGACAGTAATCTTTTTCTTTCCCTTTTATCTTTAAAAACTACAAAATCTATAGCTTCTAACCATTTTGCGGGTGTTAATTTTGCCTTCTCAGGCGACCAATTATTAAGCATCTCTTTTGGATTTAAATGATGCTTAATAATTCCTTTTAGAGTTGGATAAGCTCCATTATGTCCATATGGAGCTGTTAGAGTAATATTTCGTAAAGATGGAGTTCTAAACTTATACATATCATTTATGTTATCACTCTCACCCATTCTTCCAACATCTCTGGTGTAGGGGTCAAACCTTCTTGTTCTTCCTGGACCAAATTGTGGTAAAGCTATTGAATAAAATTTTTGGTCAGTGAATAAAGATCCTGAATGACAAGAAGAACAGTTTGCTTTCCCATAAAATAGTTCCATTCCCTTAATTTGATTAGTAGTTAAAGCTTTTTCATTACCATTAAGATAATCATCAAAGGGGCTATTATATGAGGACCACTCAAAAATTACAAAAGCCGCTATAGCATTTACTATATGTGAAATATTAATATCTCTAAAGTCATTAACATCATCAAAAGCATGTTTGAACAACTCTACATACTTAGGGTTAGATCTTATTCTGTTAGTTATAGCTGGCCATGCGGTATCAATTTTTCTGTGAGAAAGCCCAATTATTTCATTCTCGCCAAAGTTGCCAGCCATTTCAAATTGTTTTGTCATTGGGAAAAGAGCTTGAACAGCAAGAATATTATCTAGATCTTGAGGCAGCCATTCTTCCGCTGGAGTATTAAATTTATTCCCATAAATATTTGATATGCTTATACTTCCATCATGAAGTAAGGTGTTAATCTCTTTTGCACCAAGGTTCCAAAGTCCAGATGCATTTCTTGGTACCCTTTTTTTAATTCTGTTTAATCCTATTCCAGCATTTCTTTTTGGACCTAATCCTTCTCCGCCTTCACCAACGCCTAATGATAGGCCATCAGATCCTCCAAAATCATGGTGGTGGCAAGTACCGCATGAGATATTTTGATTGCCAGAAAGTATTTTATCATAAAATAATAAACTTCCCAATTTTGCTTTTTCATTATCAGCAAAATGAAAGTCATTCTTATTTAAAGGATTTGGTAATTCTATTGAATGAGATTGGTTTACGATTAAAAATATTATAAATATACTTATTACAGGAGAGAAATGTCTAAAAAATTTGTTAAAATCATATTTACTATTTTGTTTTTTATTCCAGTTTTTGCTTTTGCTGAACTTGAAAACGCTAGAGATTTGATGGAAGAGGGCAAATTTAAAGAAGCTATGCAGGAATTGCTTCCAGCAGCAAGATCTGGAAATGCTGAAGCTGAAGAGCTTATCGGAATTATGTATGCAATGGGGCTTGGTGTTGAAAGAGATGATGTTCGCGCGTTCGAGTGGTATTTGCGTGCTTCTTTGAAAGGGCATCCTGGTGCACAATCTGGGATTGGTTGGTACTATGAAATTGGTCGTGGATTGCCTTCCCCAGATCTGGTAAGAGCATATACTTGGTATGTTCTTTCTGCTATAGGTGGGGATCCTGATGCTGCAATATCCCAAGAGGAAGTTATTAAAAAAATGACTCCCGAAGAAATTGAAAAAGCTCATATTTTGATTGATGATTATAAAGCTTGGATTTATCCGTTTCAATAAAAAAGAGGCAAAGAATAAACTTTGCCTCTTTTTTAAATGTTTAATTTAAATCTTTGCCATATGCTTTTGACATACTTGCTTCTGCATCTGCAACTGCGGATGTAAGAGCATCAAAAACTTCAGGTCCACCTTTTACATTTGTTTTAAACCAATCATAAACTGGAGAAGCAGCATCTTTGAACATAGCCTTTTGTGCTGGTGAAGGAACGTAAAGATTACCTCCTCCTGCAACAAAGTCTTCATAAGCTTTGATTGATTTTCTTTTAGGTGAAGCAAATGTTGCCTGCTGTAATGCATAAAAACCATCAGTGATAACTTTTTTTAGGTCTTTTGGCATAGACTGATACTTTGCATTATTCATCCACCACAATGCACCCATGTATGCATGACCATCAAGTGTTACATACTGAAGACCCGCATCTGGAAATTTCATGTTCATGATATCGGTGATACCATTTTTTGAACCTTCAACTACTCCTGTTTGGAAAGAAGTAAATAGCTCAGGCCATGGAATTGGTGTTGGTGAAGCGCCTAAAGCTCTCACTAAAACTTGAGGTAAGTCAGCTACAACAGTTCTAATTTTTAGACCATTCATATCGGATGGTTCAGCAATTTGTCTTTTTGTATTAGCAAAGTTTCTCCATCCACCAGTATTACCAATCGTCATTAATCTAATTGTATCATTAGAATCTTTTAAAGCCATACTTCTTACAGTTCTAACAAAATCACTTTGCATAACATCTTCAGCAATTCTGTCATCAGCCATTAAGTAAGGTAAATCCAGAACTTGAACATATGGAAATACACCAGCAGCACCACCAGAAGTAGAAATATAAATATCTATACTACCATCGGATACACCTTGAAGGCATTCTGCACCTTTTGAGCACAATTGTGTTCCAACAAAAAGTTCTACAGAAATCGCTCCGTTAGACGCAGCCTCTACATAGTTTTTGAAAACCACTGATCCATCATAATCCTCATCTTGGTCATTTGAATTCATAGTCATTCTGAGGTTGTAATCAGCAGCTACTGCAGAAAATGAAAACCCTAGAACTAGTATTAAAGAAAAAATTAGTTTTGAAATTTTTTGTAAATACAAAATTTCCTCCCTTTACTTTTGTTTTGTTATAGTTCTAATAAATACAACTCATTTAGCAAATCCTGTCAACAGTGGAATAGTCATAGATAAAGCCGGAAAATAAGTTATCAAGAATATCACTATAATTTCTACTGCTAAAAAAGGTAAAATCGCTCTTGCGATTGTTTCTACTCTCTCTCCAGAAACGGAAGAAGCAACAAATAAAACTAAACCCATAGGGGGAGTCGCAAGGCCGACTGTCAAATTAACTGACATAATAATTGCAAAATGAACTGGATGAACGCCTAAGTCAGTAAATACAGGGCCAAGAATAGGTCCCAAAATAATTATTGCTGGACCGGCATCTAGAAACATTCCAACAACAAATAAAAGAATATTTATCAAAAAAAGTAGAATATATGGATTTTCGCTTAATGACAGAACAAAATTTGCTAAATGCTCAGGTGCATGTGAAAGACTTACAACTGTTTTAAAAGCCATTGCAGCTCCTACTAAAAGTAAAACAACGGATGAAACCAATGCGGCTTTTTGAAAAACTTTTGGTATATCTCTGAACTCTAAATCTTTTAAAACAAATAAACCTATAAATAACGCATATGCTGCAGCAACAGCAGAAGCTTCTGTGGGTGTAAAAATTCCTCCCAAAATACCACCTAATATGATTACCGGGGTCATTAAAGGAAAAAATGCTTTTAAGGATGCCCTTCCTTTTTCTTTCCAATTTGATTTTAGAGTGGCTGGCGGGAAGTTGTATCTATCTGCCATTAGTCTAACAACTACCATTAAACTAATACCAACAAGAATGCCCGGCACTATTCCAGCTAAAAATAATGCAGCAACACTTTCACCCATTACATATGCATAAATTATCATTATTCCTGAAGGTGGAATTATAGGGCCAATTACAGAACTTGCAGCTGTTATAGCAGCTGCAAATTTTCTAGAGTAGCCTTGTTTTTCCATTGCAGGAATTAGCATAGAACCAATAGCAGATGTATCTGCTACTGCAGAACCTGATAAACCAGCAAATAGCATTGATGATAAAATATTAACGTGAGCTAATCCACCTCTTAAATGCCCCATCATTGCTTGGCTAAATTCAACTAACCTTAGAGTAATGCCACCTCTATTCATTAATTCACCAGCTAACATAAAAAAAGGTATTGCCATCAAAGGGAAACTATCAATTCCATTATAAATATTACGGTAAAGCATTGCGCCGTCTCTTGCTTGACCATTCAACCATAGTAATATTCCCGGTGCAGCAAGCAAACTAAAGAAAACAGGCATACCAATCAAAAGAAAAATTAGGAATAAGGGTAAAAACCAAACTAACATTTTTTACACTCCTAGACTTTCTTTATCTTTATCATCAGGTGAGTCAAAATTAACTTTTAAAATTAGAAATAATTTTCTCAAAATAAGTTCAATGTTCACTAAAATTAGTAAAAATATGCCAACAGGTAATGACATATACATCCAGGCCAGTTTTAGCGCCTTTTGTTCACCTCCTATTAAGTGAAAAGGAATTTTTATTGATGATGACTCAAAAATCCAACCAATTTTTATATGTTGGAGACCAAGCTGGAATCCTATTATTAGAATAAATAAAGATAGTGAAAGAAGGATTAATAATAAAATATTTTCAATTAACTTTGGTAATAGTTTGGGCAGCATCTCAATAGAAACAAAACCACCCCATCTATAGGCAGAGGGTGCTATAAAGCCAGTCATCCAAAGCATTAAAAATCTAGCTAATTCATCTGGCCAGGGAAGAGCATTATTTAAAATATACCTAAAAAAAACCTGGATAAGTATAACTACAACCATTAAGAATATTGCTATCCAAGCAAGTTGTCTACCTATTCGGAGAATAGTTGAATTAAAATCCTTAAGAAAATTATGTATGTATATTAATAAAGAAATTTTTATCTCCAATATCAAATTTTAATAATTATAATTAATTTATAGTTTTCTTCTATTTAGTACTAAATTATAATTCTATAAATTGATTAGCTAAAATCTAAAGATTATGATTTTATAAGTCTATTAATTTTCTATCTTTGTCAAATCAATGAGCAAACGTTTAAGCAAATACAATTATTTTTTTGACAAGACGAAATAAACAAAAAACATTATAAATTAATGTAAATAAATTATAAAAATATTGAATGAAATGCCTTCAGGTGACTAATGAAAGGTTTAATTCTATAATGAATATTGTAATTATACATACTCATGATACTGGGCGATATATTTCCCCATATGGTTATCCTGCCAAAACTAAAGCTTTACAAAAACTTTCGAATATTGGCTACACTTATAGAAATGCATTTTCAGCTGCTCCTACATGCTCACCAAGTAGAGCGGCACTTTTAACAGGCTTATATCCTCACCAAAACGGTATGTTTGGATTAGCGCATAGAGGGAGCAAACTTAAAGATTATACATTGCATCTATCAAACTTCCTTAGAAACAATAATTATGAAACTGCTTTATTTGGGATACAGCACGAAATACACCAGAATAATATTTCTACCTTAGGATATAATCATATAGAACTAGATCATAACAGAGAAACTACACTTATTGCAAAATCTGCCTCTAAATGGTTAGAGAAGTATAATTCCAAAAAACCCTTTTTTATGTCAATTGGTTTTTTTGATACTCATAGGGAGTACCCAGAAGAGATAAGTGCTAAATTTGACCCTCGTTGGCAAAGACCACCAGAGATATTTTTTGACAATCAAGAATTAAGATTAGACATGGCTAGGTTTTATACTTCCCTAGAAAAAGTTGATAAAGGTATTGGTTTAATTTTGAAAAGTCTCGAAGAGATCTCAAAATTAAATGAAACTTTGCTTTTAGTAACAACGGATCATGGAATTGCGTGGCCTGGGATGAAATGTAACTTAAATGATCATGGTACAGGAATATTTCTAATTGCTTACATGAAAAATCACTTAGATGGTGGTGTAGTAAATGATGATTTAGTTTGTAACACAGATATTTTCGGAACCATATGTAAATTTTGTAATTTGAAAAAACCTGATTACATAGAAAATTTTATATTACCAAACAATAGCTTTAATTTTGAAAAGAGAAGTTTTGTATTTTCAGAAATTAATATACATGCTTCTATAGAAATAAGTAGAAGTGTTAGAAGCAGGAGATTTCGTTTAGTTGAAAGAGTTTCAAAAAGATCAAAAATTAATTTATCAAATATAGATAAAAGTGATGCTAAATCTTTTCTTTTACAAAATGGTCTCAAAAATAAAAAATATGACTATGAAGAATTTTATGATATTTATAATGACCCTCTAGAAAGAAAAAATATCTATAAAAGTAATTTTCAAAAAGAATATAATGAACATAAATCCATCCTAAATGATTGGAGGATAAAAACAAAAGACCCAGTTCTAGACGATAATTTTAGTTGGCCGCCGGGGATAATGTTGACTGACCCTGATGAAGAAGATCCAAATAATATAAATGGCTGTACTGAGTAAATTATTGATTAAGGAAATTGAAATGAAAAAAATAAAATATGGTATTATTGGAACTGGAGTAATGGGAAGAGAGCATATTAGGAATATAGAATTAATTGAAAATGCTGAAGTTGTTGCACTTTGTGATAGCCATGAACCTTCAATAAATAGTAGCTTGGAGATTATTAATAATAATGTTCAAGTCTTCCAAAATCATTTAGAATTGATTAACGCAAATATTGTAGATGCGTACATAATTGCTACACCTAATTTCACACATATAGATATTTTAAAAGATATAGTTCAAACAAAAGCACACTTGCTAGTTGAAAAGCCCCTATGTACAACAATTGACGACTGTATGGAATTTAAAAAGTTAGCTAATGGATATCCTGGAGTAATTTGGACAGCTATGGAATACAGGTATATGCCACCTGTTGCGCGACTTATAGAAGAGATCCATAATGGTTCAATTGGCGATTTAAAAATGCTTTCGATTAGAGAGCATAGATTTCCTTTTCTTGTTAAAGTAAATGATTGGAATAGATTTTCAAAGAATAGTGGTGGAACGCTTGTTGAAAAATGCTGTCATTTTTTTGATTTAATGAGGTTTATAACAAAGAGTGAAGTTACAAGTGTTTTTGCAACTGGTAATCAAGATAACAATCATCTTGATGAAAGTTATGATGGTAAAACACCTGATATAATTGATAACGCATTTGTTGTTTTGGATTTTGATAATGGTGTAAGGGGGTCGCTTGATTTATGTATGTTTGCAGAAAATTCAAAAGTTCAAGAAGAAATTTGTGCTGTTGGGCATAAAGGAAAAATTGAAACTGGCGTTCCTTCTGATGCTTCAGGTCAACATTCTTCAGAATTATCAATAAGGCTAAGAGAAAAAAATGAAACTTTTTCTGAGACTGTTGAAGTAGATCATAAGATTTTGAAAGCAGGAAGCCATCACGGCTCTACTTTTTATGAGCATCAAAGTTTCATTAATGCAATTCAAAATAATACTGAAGCTGAAGTTTCTCTTGATGATGGACTGAAAGCTGTAGCAATAGGTCAGGCAGCTGAAATTTCCATAAAGGAAAAAAGATTAGTAAATTTAAGTGAGTTGCTTGGTTAAATTTATTTTTTCAATCCAATTTAATCCTGAAACAGTATCTTTAACTGGATTATACTCACATCCTATATAACCTTTATAATCTAGTTCATTTATCACTTTAAAAATATAGTTATAATCTAATTCACTTATATTTGGTTCATTTCTATTTGGAATACCTGCTATTTGTATATGTCCAATGTAAGAGAAAATACTCTCTAAATATTTGGTAACATCACCCCTAATAATTTGGTGGTGATAAATATCAAATAGCAACTTTATATTCTCTCTTTTAACTGCATTTATAATTTCCACCGCCATGTCGGTTGATGATAAAAAATATTCAGGGATATTTCTTTGATTAATTGGTTCTATTAATACAAACAAATTATCTTTAGCAAATTGATCGCAAGCCCATCTTAAATTTTCAATATATGCTTCTCTAAAATTTATACCGTTTTTATTGTTTGAAGTACCAGACATAATATGAATGTTTTGGCATTTAAAAATTTTTGCGTATTCAATACATTGAAAAATTGATTTTTTAAATTCATCAATTCTATTTGGCAAGCACGCTAAACCTCTATCACCACTCTCAAAATCACCAGGTGATGAATTAAAAATACTTAAATGTAATTTATATTTTTTTAATTCTTCTTGTATTATTTTAGGTTTAAAATCATACGGGAATTGAAATTCTACAACTTTGAAGTCATTTTTGTATGCTTGTTCAAATCGCTCTATAAAATTATATTCTTTAAACAATAATGAAATATTAGCCGAAAGATTTATCATAATAAGATAATCATAGATTAAATTTTATATAATTTAAATTGTAAAAATTTATTTGATCTGAAATATTATCAGAACTTATATTTAATTAATTTTTCAAGATTATAGAATGACAAAGCTGTGTATTATTGGAGCTGGAAGTACTGAGTTTACAAAAAGAATAGTTACCGATTTACTTTTGATGGATGAGTTTAAATCCTTGGAATTATCTTTAATGGATATAGACCCTGAAAGGCTGAAGGTTTCGGAAATTGTAATAAATGCAGTTGCAAAACAATTAGAAGCAAAACCGATAATTACTACACATTTAGATAGAAATGAAGCCTTAAAAGGAGCTGATTTTGTTCAAACTTCTATTCAAGTGGGTGGCTATAAACCATCTACAGTAATAGATTTTGAAATACCAAAAAGATATGGGTTGAGGCAAACAATTGCAGATACACTTGGCATAGGTGGAATTATGCGAGGATTAAGGACCATTCCAGTTTTAGAGGATATTTGCCATTCTATAGAAAATATTTGCCCCGATGCTATTTGGCTTCAGTATGTTAATCCAATGGCTATGAACATGATTGCAATCGATAGAATTGCACCCCAGATACAGGCTGTTGGATTATGTCATTCTGTTCAAGGAACTGCAGAAATGCTTGCAAATGATTTGGGAGAAAATATTGATGACATTGAGTATTCTTGTTCGGGTATTAACCATATGGCATTTTATACAAAGTTTGAAAAAAAAATACTTAATGGAGAAAATATTGACCTATATCCAAGACTTAAAAAGATTTCTAAAAAGGTGATAGAGGGTTCTTTAACGTCTTCAAGATCTCAAAATGCTGAAATTCATGGTCGTGCTTTATCAGAAAAAGTTAGGTACGAAATGTTGAAGAGGTTAGGTTACTTTGTTACAGAAAGCTCTGAGCATTTTTCAGAGTATGTTCCGTGGTTCATAAAACAAAACAGACCAGACTTAATAGAAAAGTTTGAAATCCCTCTTGATGAATATATTGATCGTTGTGAGGCATCAATAAAGCAATGGAAAGATTTTGAAAATGCTATCAAAAAGGAATCAAAATTAGAAACATATAAGTCAAATGAATATGCATCTGAGATCATGCAAGCAAAAATTTCTGACCAACCAATAACCATCTACGGAAACATTTCCAATAAAAATAATTTAATACCTAATCTCCCAAATGACTGCTGTGTGGAAGTTCCATGTATTATTGACAAAAAAGGAATATCCCCTCAAAAAGTTAAAGCATTACCTCTTCATTTAGTATCATTAATCCAAACTAATATTAGTGTTCAAAAACTTACAGTTGAAGCTATTTTGGATAAAAAGAGAGAAAGTGTATATCATGCTGCCATGCTTGATCCTATTACGTCTTCTCAACTTTCTACAGATGAAATTTGGTCTTTAGTTGATGAGCTGATTGAAGCTCATGGAGATTATATTCCTATTTTAAATTAGATATTGGGGTTTAATTCTTTAGTCTGTTTTGGAAGAAGTATAGAAGAAAAAACTACTCCTAAGGCTATTATACTTGCAAATATAAAAACTGATTTTAAATCATAGCCAATTTTTAGAAGCTGGCTTGTTATAGGTAAAACTGATGCCCCTATACATAAGTTTAAAAGAAACTTTGCACTTAAAACTCTAGACCGCCAATTATCGGGAACATACCTAACCAAAATTGTATCAGTAATTGGAATTTGACCAAAAACAAAACACATTGCAGCTATTGAGAGAAAGAAAAGTGATAAGTTTTCGAATTGAGATGCAAGATAAATAAATATTACCTGTCCTAATGCTATCCAAAATAATACTAATCGAGGAGAAATTCTGTCAATCAACCAACCAACAGCCATTTGTGCAAAGGATGCGCACGCGAATACAACACCAGCAAGAATTCCTGTTATAGCAACATTAGTTGAAAGAGAAAGCATATTAATTTCAAAATATCTTGGTAGTAAAAAACTCATTGCACCAAATAAAAATCCACCAGATGCAGTAGAAAGAGCTAATGCAAAAAGTGCTTGTTGCCATCTTGGTGTAAAGCCTATCTGTTTGTTGCCTTTATCTGATTTATTTTGATCATTATTTTCATGTTGAGTGATATTTAAAAAAAATAAAATACCAAACAAAACGCAAACTATTCCTGGAATTAAAAAAGTTAATCTCCAGTCACCGTAATAAAGAATTACCCCAGTTACAACAGGCGCTATTGCAATTCCCATATTACCCCATACACCATTAATCCCTAATCTTAAACCTACTAATCCTGATCTTTGTAAAAGCATAGCAATTCCAACTGGATGATAAATTGAAGCAAATAATCCTATTAAACCCAAACTAATAGCCAACTGGATAGGAGAAGATGACATTGATGCTATAATTGCAGAAAATCCAATTCCAAAATGGTAAATTATCATAAGAGGTATTCGTCCATATTTATCAGAAAGAAGCCCTGCTAAAGGAGCTGTAGCTCCAAATAAAATCATTCCAAGAGTTCCCAAAAGAATCATCTCATCGTATTGCAGACCAAAAGACCGGCCACTATCGTAAGCAGCTTTAGCAAATATTAACATCATGAAATGATCAAGCAAATGACCAATATTTAAATAAATATCAGGAACTGTTGAATTTTTAGATTTTGAATACATTAGAAAGAAATTAGCATTCAATTCAAATAATATCTACTAGAGATAAATTTTCAAAATGTAAATTCAAAAACTTTAAAATATCTTTTGAGCTTCCTCTTTCAGCTAAAAAAACACAACATCCACCAAATCCAGCACCAGTTAATCTCCCACCTAAAATATTTATAGATTTTGATTTACTTATTATATTATCTAAAAGTTCAGATGAAACTTCGTAATCTTTCGATAAGCTTGCGTGGCTCTCATACATTTTTTCACCAAATGTTTTTGCGTCATTTTTTTTAAGTAACTCAAGACAAGAAATAACCCTTTCATTCTCGGAAATTACATGCTTTGTTCTATTAAATAATTTTCCATTTAATTTATCTAGCATTTGATGATTTGCTTCTCTTAAATTTTGAATTTTTAAAAGCTTTGAAGCCTTCTCACATTCTTTTCTTCTTTGATTATATAAACTATTTGACAAAGTTCTTTGGCTTCCTGAATGAACAACTAAAAATTCATAATCATTAAAAAGAGGTAAATTTATTATCTTCTCATTTAGAACATCAAAATACATAGCCTTATTCATATTTCCACAAGACACAACCATTTGATCCATCAGACCGCACTTAGTTCCTATAAAATTATGCTCAATTTTTTGGGCTAGTTTTGCTAATTTTATTTGACTCAAATTTTGATTTTCAATTTTATTTATCGCTCTTAATAATGCTATTTCTAATGCAGCTGAAGATGAAACCCCTGAGCTTGAAGGTAAATTCGAAGAAACTACCAATTGAATGCCTTTTTCAAGTGATTTGGAACAATTTGGAAACTCTTCATAGAATACTTTGATTGCTCCCGTAACAAAGTCCAACCAAGTACCATCTGTCTTAGCATTTATTTGTCTTTCAGTCTCACTAAAAAGATTTGTTCTGCCCTGAATCAGTCTAGTTTGAGTTGGCTTCAAGCTAACTTCAATTCCTAATGATAACGGAGTTGGCATTACAAAACCTGAATTGTAGTCAGTATGATCACCTATTAAATTGACCCTTCCGGAAGCAAAAGAAGTACTGTCAGGTTGATCTTTAAAAAAATCTTTAAATAAATCTATAGATGAATCAATCAATTGTAATACTCTTTAATTTTGAAGCTGCATCCTCAGGAATTATATCTGAAAGCATTAGGCCTGAAATTTGTTCTATACCAGCTAAAAACTTTAGTTTATTTTTATCTCTTCTCATGGGCTGAAGGGCAATATAATGATGAAAATTCCCTTCAAAGCCTCTAGGTGGAAAATATACTGCCATTGTATAAGGCATAGGTTCATTAAAAAGTAAGTCCAATCGTTTTATTGAAGATACCAATTGGTTAGAAATAGAATTTATTTCTTCATCCGAAAGTTGTTTTATACAATCAACCTTTTTGAAAGGTGCAACCCAAATTTCATAAGGATATCTAGCATATGGTGGAACAAAAGAAATAGCATTATTGTCATTAGAGATTTTAAGATCATCAGAAATTGATTTGACTAAATTATTTATAATATTTTTTTCTTTTTGGTTTATTGCCTGTCTTTTAATAATTTCGGGTATTGTAGGCATAGCATAAATTTGTCCATGCGGATGTTCTAATGTTACACCTATCTCTTCTCCTTTGTTTTCAAAAGGCAAAACATAGTTTATTTTTTGATCCTTCATTAGATTGCTATAACGGTCACTCCAGACTTTCATTAAAAGAGAAATTTGCTTAATTTCTAATGTTTTAAAACTAGCTTTATGATCTGAAGTATAAGAAATAACTTCGCATTTACCATATGATTGCTCAGTTGATATATTTCTAATATTAATAATATCTTGTGGAACAATGCTTAATGCAGAGAATCTATTGTCAAAAACAGCAATTTCATATTCAGTAACAGGAATATCTGTTATAATCCCATCCTTAGTACTTACGCAAAGAGGGCAATTATTTTCTTTAGGAAGAAAAGTTCTTGATTGTCTGAGAGGCGAATAGAAAACCCATTCATCCCTTAAACTATTCCACCTCATATGTTGACCCTTTTGATCCACTGAGGTTAGACCTTTTACTTTAGTATATTCTTTTTTTTTCAGGCTATATAGATAAAGTTTCCTGCTTTTGCCTCTGTCTATAATTTTACAGAACATTTTATAACCCAGTGGAATTTTATAATTAGTTTATTATATTTATTGTTCTACAATAAATAATATAAAATATAAATATAAGTTCTTACCATCATTTAAATGTAATTCGTTTGGAGACATATAATGAAAAATATCATCGTTTTATCAATTTTGCTTTTTTTTTCTAAAATTTCTTTTGCAGACAACTTGGTTAAACCAAGTCCAGATATAAATCCAATTGATGTTGTTGAGGTTCAGCTCTTCGCACTTCAATCAAATGATGAGACTGATTTTGGCATAAGACAAACATGGGAATTTGCACATCCTAGAAATAAAATGGCAACTGGCCCACTTCCAAGATTTACAAGTATGATTAAAACCCCTGCATACTCAATTTTATTAAATAATTTAAAATTTGAAACAAAAGAAATATTTAATGATGGTAAAACAGCTGGGATTGCTGTCCGTATAGAAGCTAAAGACAACAAAGCTTATACATACATGTGGACATTAGAGAAAATCATTGAAGAAGGGCCATTGAATGGCAACTGGATGACTTCTGGTGTTTCTTCTCCAAGATTGTTGGCTGAAGGATCCTAATAAACTAGCTTAAAGTTTTTGAAACAAAATAATCCCATTTTTTTAGAAGGCCATCTCTACTATTTTTATCCATTTTGGGATTATAAGTTTTATCAGGTATCCAAAGCTTTGATAATTCTTCAAGTGAAGAATATTTTCCATCAGTATAAGCAGCCATCATCGCTGCTCCAAATGCTGTTGTTTCAGTAATTTTAGGTTTTTCTACATTAATATTTAAAATATTTGCTAAAAACTGCATTAACCAATCATTGTTTGTCATACCTCCATCAACCTTCAGATTTTCTGGTAAAATTCCATCCTCGGACATTGCTTTAAATAAGTCTCTGGTTTGATAAGCAACTGATTCAATTGCAGCTCTTGTAATTTCGTTTTTGCCAGTATCTCTGGTTATTCCATATAGTGCTCCTCTTGCGTCTGCATCCCAGTATGGGCAACCTAACCCAGTAAATGCAGGTACTAAAAATACATCAGAATTATTTTGCATAGAGGTAACTATTTTTTGGGTTTCTTCTGCATTTTGAATTAATTTAAGATTATCTCTAAGCCATTGAACTACTGCGCCAGCGACAAAAATAGAACCTTCTAAAGCATAAGTAGGTTTTCCGTCTACCTTGTAACATATTGTTCCTAATAATCTTGATTTCGATTTAATAATCTTGTCTCCAGAGTTGATTATTACAAAACACCCAGTCCCATATGTGGACTTTATGCTTCCTGGGGTGAAACACGCTTGTCCAACAGCGGCAGCTTGCTGATCACCTAGAATTGATAAGATTGGCATCTCAAAATTCATCACATTTTTTGAAACTTTACCAAAGTCACTGTTTGAATCCATAACCTTAGGCATCATAGACTTAGGTACATCGAAAATAGAGAGTAACTCGTCGTCCCACTCCAGTTTTTCAATATTGTAAAGACTTGTTCTTGATGCATTTGTTGCATCAGTTGCATGAACTTTTTTATCCGTTAATCTCCAAAGCAAGAAACTATCTACAGTTCCAAAGAAAATTTCATTCTTATTAGCTTTTTGCCTAGCATCTGGAATATTATCTAATATCCATTTAATTTTTGAAGCGCTAAAATAAGGATCAATAACTAATCCTGATTTGTTAATAACCTTTTTTTCTAACCCATTTTCAACTAATTTTTTGCAAAAATCTGATGTTCTTCTATCTTGCCAAACAATCGCATTATAAAGAGGCTTTCCAGTTTTTTTATCCCAAACTATGGTTGTTTCTCTTTGATTGGTAATTCCTATACCTCTAATATTATTTTTTTTTGCAATTTCAGAATTATAAAGATCACTAAGTACTGATTTTGTTGTTTCCCAAATTTCTTCAGGATCGTGTTCGACCCAACCAGGTTTAGGGTAAATCTGCTTAAATTCTTCTTGAAAAGAATTTAAAATAGTTCCATCTTCTCCAAATAAGATTGCTCTACTACTTGTTGTACCTTGATCAATAGAAATATAAGCATCCATAATTTTCTCGTTTTATTCTAATTTTATCAATCATACTAATAATAACTTAAAATAAAAATAATTATCTATTTAAATCTTAAAGGATCATCAGTTATCACACCTGATAATCCAGCATCCCAAAATAATTTAATTTCAGAAGGATTATTACAAGTATAAACAAATGATTTAATATTTAGCTTATGAATTTGATTTAACTTTTCAAAAGTTAAAAAATTATAATCTAAATGAATAGAAGTTACTTTTAAGTCAGTAGCAGACTTAGCCCAATTTTTTGGGAGGTTTTCATATAATATTCCTATAGGTATATCATTTGATTTTTTTCTTAATATCTCTAAAGCATTTATATCAAATGATGTTATTAAAACTTGATTATTAGATTTAGTTTTTTCAATAGTTTTTAATAATTCATTCACCAATCTTTTTCTGTAGGATAATTTTATAAGATCATAAAATTTCATCTCAATATTTAATTTTAATCCACTAGATTTACAAAACTTCAATAACTCTTCCAATGTTGGAATTTTTTGGAAATTTTTTTCCTTAGAATTAGAAATGCCTACATTAATTGTTTCCAATTGTTTTTTGGTTATTTTTTTAACAAGACCCTTAGTATCAGATGTTCTATCTAGAGTATCATCGTGTATAATTATTAGAATATCTTCATCTGTCAGTTGAACATCGCATTCAGCCCATTTGATATCATTATTAACGCACCATTCAAAACCTGACATAGTATTTTCAGGTTTATAATTAACAGCACCTCTGTGGCCACAAATTTTTGACATCATAATAAGACCTCATTGAAATTTTAATTGTAAAAATTAAATAAATTAAATATTAAATACCTAATCAAAATCAATCCTAGGAGAAATCAGTTGTTTAAGAAATTAATAGCGTTAATAACATCATTTTTTATTGTTGAACAAGTAGCATCAGCTAATGAAGCTAATAGTGATAAAATATTGCTTAACACCTCTAAAGGTGAAATAATTATTAACTTAATGCCAGAAATTGCACCAGTGCATGTGGCTAGAATTGTTGAACTTGTAAAGTCTGGTTTTTACGATGGGGTTATTTTTCATAGAATTATTCCTGGGTTTATGGCTCAAACTGGCGATCCAAAAGGTAATGGTACTGGAGGAAGTGGAACTAATTTAAAAGCTGAATTTTCTGATTATAAATATATTAATGGAACTGTTGGTATGGCTAGAACTATGGATCCAAATAGTGCAGACAGTCAATTTTTTATTTGCTTTGACGGATGTGGCCATCTTACAGGTCAATACACAGTTTGGGGTCAAGTAGAAACAGGAATGGAAGTTGTCGAAGCCCTGAATGTTGGGGAGCCTCCCGCAGATCCTGACAAGATTTTAAGTGCTAAAATTATTAATTAGTTTTAAGTAAGAGCATCTATTGCTTCATCAGTCATTGTATCAGGAACTAAGGTTACTGGTACTCTAAAGTTAGATGCTCCTCTTGAAGTTACGTGAGTTACTAAAGGACCTGGTCCAGAACTAGATGTTGAAACAGCCAAAACAAGGATAGAAATAATTTCCTCCTCATTGATTAAATTAACAAGTTCCTCTTTTGCATCACCTTCTCTAACATAAAGAACAGGCATTTGACCTGTGATATCTATTACTGTTTCTCCAATTTTACGTAGTAATTTTTCAGCATTTTCTCTTGCCTCAGTTCTCATTATTTCGGCTACGCCAGCAAAATGTTGGAATTCAGCTGGACTGAGACACTTGAATAAGGCTACCCTGCCACCTGTTGAAGCTGCTCGTTTACAAGCATATCTAATTGCATGATGTTGTTCTTGAGAAGCGTCTATAACGACTAGGAAAACTCTTCCTTTAGATGTATCCACCTTTTTTTTAGCCATGTGATCCTCGCAAATTAATTATTAAACTTTCCTAAAACCTACTGCAGCTAAATATCCTGCAGATACTGCTAAAACAATTGCAAATATACCATATAATGCAGAATAATCATGCGCAAAATTATAAATTTTTGAACCCATGCCTGATTTCTTTATAAATATTTGGGTATTTTCCTCAGATACTCTTACACCATTTCTCAAATGCAAAATTTTTACTTTATAGTCACCTGGGAGAACTGTCGCTGGTAAAATAACTGGTGCTCTGAATAATTTATTATTTTTTATTTCAATATTTTCTTTACCTGTACCTTTTTTTGTAATCCACATTTTATTTTTTTTCATTCTTAAATCAAAACTTTTTATCCATTCTTCTAAACCCATTAATTGTTGTGGGCTTTGAGGTATTAATTTGAGGTTTGAGCTCCCCAAATTATTAATTGTTAAATAATTTAAATTTGCATCACTTGTTTTTGAATTGCTAAATATCGAATAATAGAATGATGGAACATCTTTAAAAGTAACACTTTCTTTGTTTATCCATATGCCAGAAACATAATCTTTTTTATATATTGTTGCTTCAGTTCTTGGGCCTTCAATAAAAATAAATAGATCGTCGCCTTCTTTACCATCGTAGGTTCCAAATAAAAAAATTTCAGCTCCATTGAATCCTGTATTTATATTTATTGAGTCATTTGATAGATCAGCAATTATTGACTTTGCAAATGCAATATTTGAAAAAATTATAAAAAAAATAATTACTGTAAATCTTATCATCTTTTGATCTCAATTGAAAAAATATCCTCAGGTGTAAGCGTTAAATCCATAAATAACTTAAAACAAACTGCTAATACCAGAAGAGCTAATAGACCTCTTAACTGTTCACCTCTAAGCAATGAACTAGCATTACTCCCGATTTGTGCACCAATAACTCCACCTAACATAAGTAATCCAGCTAACACAATATCTACAGTTTGAGTTGTTATTGATTGTAAAAAAGTTACATTTGCAGTAACAAAAATAATTTGAAAAAGAGAAGTTCCTACAACTACAGCTGTAGGCATTCCTAAAACATATATCATTGCTGGGACAAGAATAAAACCCCCACCAACTCCCATTATGGCAGATAACATTCCCACAAAGGCACCAATAAATAATGGTAGTAAAGCACTAATGTATAGCTTTGATCTTCTAAATCTCATTTTAAAAGGTAATCCATGTAGCCAATTATGCTGGTGCAATTTTCCTCTAGTAGCTCCTGGAGTTCTTGATTTTAATATGGCTTTTGTAGACTCCCATGCCATTAAAAACCCTATAAGACCTAGAAAAACAACATATGCCAATCTTATGACAAGCTCTATCTGTCCAATTGTTTTAAGAAATGCAAAAAGCCAAACTCCGAAAGAAGAGCCAATCAAGCCTCCAACCAACAAAATAAAACCCATAGTAAAGTCAACATTTCTTTTTCTCCAATGCGCTAATACTCCTGAGACAGATGAAGCAACTATTTGGTTAGCTTCTGTTGAAACAGCTACAGCAGCTGGTATCCCTAAAAATATCAAGAGAGGTGTCATTAGAAAACCACCACCAACACCAAATAAACCTGATAAAAAACCCACCATTCCTCCCAATCCTGTTATAGCAAAAACATTCATTGAAACTTCAGCAATAGGTAGGTATATGTACATATTTAATAATTTTGTTGATTATTAGATATGATTACACCTTAGGTGATAATAATTGCAATTAGTTTATTTATTAATTTAAGTTAAATTTTATAATAATAATTAAGCTGAAATTAATTAACTTCTTTAAAGTATAAATGCCTAATAAAGAACTACATAATTATGATATTAGAATTGCTGCAAATGGTGATTGGTATCATGAAGGTACAAAAATTCAAAGAATAGAGTTAGTTAAATTATTTGCTTCAGTTCTTAACAAAAGAGATGATAACAATTATTGGCTAACAACACCTAAGGAAGAAGGAATTATTAAAGTTGATGATGCTCCATTCGTAATCACAAAAATAGATTATTCTGGTCAAAATAAATCAGCAAAATGTTGGTTTACTACAAACCTAGGTGATAAAGTTTTATTAAATAAAAATAATCCTTTAAGGTTAGAGTTTGATAATAAAAAAAACCCACGACCATATGTTTATCTTTTTAGAGGTATGGAAGCTTTAATACTAAGACAAGTTTATTACGAAATAGTTAAGTATGCTGTTAAAGATAATACGGGTCATTATGGAATATGGAGTGATAACACTTTTTTTTATATTGACGATAAGTAATGCTTAGGTTTTTAAATGGAATTAATAAATTTAAATTATATTACTAATCAATTTTTTAATTTTTCAATTTCCTCAATTAAAAAAATTAATTCTGATGCCAAAAAATCATCAGTCATGTGTTTATTTTTAGAAAATAACAATAAAGTTTATATTCTTCTGACTAAGCGTTCCAATAATTTATCAAACCATGCAGGAGAAATATGCTTTCCTGGAGGGGGTCCTGAAAAAGGGGATAAAGACCTTCTTGATACTGCTTTGAGAGAAACCTACGAAGAGGTTGGGGTGCCAAAAGACGAAATAAAAGTAATAGGACAACTCGATGACTACATTACTGGAACTGGCTTTCACATAAGCCCATTTGTTGGAATTTTAAATTCCAAACTTAAGTTTAATATAAACAAAGATGAAGTATCTGAATTAATTTATCTTCCTGTAGATGAACTTAAAGATAATAGTAATCATATCTGGATGGAAAAAAAGTTTGGAAATAAATTGTACAAATTTTGGAAAATTAATTATTTAGATTATAACATATGGGGTGCAACTGCATCAATTTTAGTTGGTCTTGCATCAAAATTATAACTATTTTGATTTTTATAGGTTTTATTTAAGATGAAAAGATTAATTTTTATAGCGTTAGCTTTAATCATTCCAGTTTTAATATGGTGGGTTGAGAGTAAAATTGCAAAAAGAAAAGGGGAAACATTTCAAGGCCCATCTGTATTAATGTTGTCGGGAATAGCTCTTAGTATATTTATCTTAATTGTTGGATTGCTTTTATCTCAATCAACAAATGCACCAAGCGGTGCAGAATATTTTCCTGCGAAAGTAGAAAATGGAAAAGTCATTTCTGGAGGTTTCAAAACAACTAATTAGGTTTATCGTTGACAATAAATAATCCAATAAAAATTCTAAACCTTCCAATGGTTTTCAAGGATAAAAGTTTCATTGAGGTTTTTCATAAAATCCAGCAGGCTGGTGGTGAAGTGGCTCTAGTAGGAGGAGTAGTCCGAAATATTCTGCTTAATGAAAAGTTTTTAAGTGACAACTTTTCTTTTGATTTAGCAACAAACTTAAAGCCTGAAAAGTTAATAAATATTTTTGGTAAAAATATTAAATACCTTGATGAGGGGTTAAAGCACGGAACAGTTATTATTAATAATAATAGTCATATCTTTGAAGTTACATCGCTTAGAAAAGACAGTTTACCCTCAGGGAGATATTCATCAGTAATATTTCATAATAGTTGGAAGATGGATGCTTCCAGGAGGGATTTAACAATTAATGCAATCTATTTAGATCTTGGTGGAAATATTTTTGATCCATTTGAGGGTATTAAAGATCTAATGACAGGAAGAGTTGAATTTATTGGGAAAATGGCTGATAGACTAAAAGAGGATTATTTAAGGTTATTAAGATATATTAGATTTTATTCTAAATACTCTAAATTTGAAATAAATGAAAAAAAAATAACTATAATTAAAAAATACGCAAAAAAAATTAAAATTCTGTCTAAAGAAAGAATAATTGATGAGCAAAGAAAAATTTTTTCAGAGGACTTGGAAATATCTCTCAGGTCTGCTGAAATAATGAGAGAAACAAATTTAGATATAGAATGTTATGGTGAAAAATTTGAGTTTTCAAAAATTCGTGAATTAAAAAAAATATTAACTAAAGTTAGCTGGATAAAAAAAATCTCTATACTATTCCAAAAGAGCAATAATAGAAATCTATTAAAAAAATTACCTGTATCTTTAAAGGAAAGAGAGATTTTTTATAATCTACAAAATCATTTTACTGAAAAAGAAATAGATGCTCTTTTATCTCAAAAATGGCAGCAACATGCATACTATCTTGGAGAAGATGTAGGTTTAAAATTATTGCTCTCTGCTCCATTTTCATCAATTATTAAGAAAAGATTTGAAGATATTATTAAATATAAAAAGCCTAAGTTACCTGTTGATGGTAGAGATCTTCTAAATTGTGGCCTTAAACAGGGTCAAAAAATTGGTGAAGCTCTAGTTCGAATAGAAAAAAAATGGGTTAAATCAAACTTTATACTTACTAAAAATGAATTATTAGATGAAATAGGTAATTATAATTAATTATTTATAATCAGATTTACTAAACAACAAAAAATACTAAACACAAAAAAATGTCAAAAACTAAATATCAAGCTACTGAAAATCAAAAAACCACTGCAGAAAAATGGTTCTCTAAATTAAGGGATAAAATCTGTAAAGAGTTTGAAGATATAGAGAATTCTTTATCAAATAAAAATTCATTTAAAATCAAAAATTGGAAAAGAGATGGTGGTGGCGGTGGTAAGATGAGTATTATGAAAGGAAATATATTTGAAAAAGTAGGTGTTAATATATCAACAGTTTACGGTAAATTTTCTGAAAATTTTAGGTCAAATATTCCTGGTGCAGAAGATGATGGAAAATTTTGGGCAAGTGGAATTTCAGTTGTTTCGCACCCAAAAAATCCATTTGTTCCAGCAGCACATATGAATACAAGGTTAATTGTAACTTCTAAAACTTGGTTTGGAGGTGGAGGTGATATTACTCCAATGAAACCTTCAAAGGTTATGTCCAGAGAATTCCACAATGATTTAAAAAACTCATGTAACAGGCATAATGAAAATTATTATGACGAATTCAAAAAATGGGCTGATGAATATTTCTTAATTAAACATAGAAATGAAACTCGAGGTGATGGAGGTATCTTTTTTGATTATATTAACACTGGTAATTGGGAGAAAGATTTTAGTTTTGTTAGAGATATTGGTGAAACCTTTCTAAATTCTTATTCTTCAATTATTAAAAAAACTAAAAATTTGCCTTGGAATGAAAAGGATCGTGAAGATCAATTAATAAAAAGAGGAAGATATGCGGAATTTAATTTAATATATGATAGGGGGACACTTTTTGGTTTGAAAACGGGTGGAAATATTGATGCTATCCTTATGAGTTTACCACCTGAGGTAAAATGGCCCTGAAAATATATTTTAATTGAATAACAACATCAAAAAAAATTCATTTATCATAATAATTCCTTGCACCTTTATTGAAATTATCGCAAAAAGAAATAAATAATATTAGTACTGAGTTTTTTTAAAGGATCATTAAAGTGAGTAAAAAGAAAACAAGAAGAGATTTTATTGTTATAGCTTCTTATTCCATGGGTGCAGTTGGCGCTGGAGCTGCAATTTGGCCAATAATTAATCAAATGAACCCAGCTGCTGATACACTTGCAATGGCATCTACAGAAGTTAATATAGGTGCTTTAGAAATTGGACAAGCGCTGACAGTTAAATGGAGAGGAAAACCAGTTTTTATAAGAAGAAGAACTGAAGACGAAATTAACGATACTAGAACTGTAGCTATAGATACATTAAGAGACCCCCAATCAGATGAAGATAGAGTTCAAAAAGATGAATGGTTAGTAGTGATGGGCGTTTGCACTCATTTAGGGTGTGTTCCTTTGGGACAGAAGATTGGAGATGGAAAAGGTGATTATGGTGGATGGTTTTGTCCATGTCATGGATCCCATTATGATGCTTCAGGAAGAATTAGAAAGGGTCCTGCACCTCAAAACCTTGAAATCCCTCCATATAGCTTTATTTCAGATAATGTATTAAAAATAGGTTAAACAAGGTTAAAAATGAAAAATTCAATTCCTCAATCACAATTTAAAAATCCTGTTATTAATTGGATAGATACAAGACTTCCAATTTTTTCTGTTGCTAATGAAGCTGTGGGAACTGAGCATCCAACACCCAAAAATTTGAATTACTGGTGGAACTTTGGATCTCTTGCAGGAGTTACATTAGTTATTATGATTATAACTGGAATAGCTTTAGCTATGAATTATACGGCTCACGTTGATCATGCTTTCGATTCAGTAGAGAGAATAATGAGAGATGTTAATGGTGGATGGTTAATTCGATACATCCATATGAATGGAGCTAGTTTTTTCTTTATTGTCGTATACATTCATATGGCCAGAAGCTTATATTATGGTTCATATAAAGCCCCAAGAGAACTATTATGGATTTTAGGTGTAGTTATTTATTTATTAATGATGGCTACAGCTTTTCTAGGTTACACTCTTCCTTGGGGACAAATGAGCTTTTGGGGTGCAACAGTTATTACAAACTTTTTCAGTGTTATACCTTTCGTTGGTGAACCTATTGTTAACTGGTTATTGGGTGGGTATACAGTTGATAATCCAACTTTGAACAGATTTTATGCACTTCACTACTTACTCCCATTTGTTATAGCTGGTGTTATTCTTTTACACATTGTAGCTTTGCACAGATTTGGTTCTAACAATCCTTTAGGTATAGATATTAAAAACGATAAGGATATGATCCCATTTCATCCATATTACACTATTAAAGACTTTTTTGGTCTCTCGGTGTTCCTTGCTATATTTTGTGTATTTGTGTTTTTTGTCCCTAATATTTTAGGCCATCCTGATAATTACGTTCCAGCAGACTCTATGTCTACTCCTGCACATATTGTACCTGAATGGTACCTGTCACCTTTTTATGCAATACTTAGAGCAGTGCCAGACAAGCTTCTAGGTGTCCTCGCTATGTTTGGAGCTATTGGTATTCTATTTATACTTCCATGGCTTGATAGATCACCTGTAAGAAGTGCTCACTACAGGCCAATGTATAGAATTTTTTATATTGTATTTATAATTAATATGCTTGCTCTTGGTTATCTTGGAGTTCAAAATGCCGAGGGTATTTATATTATTCTTGGAAGAACATGCACAGCATGGTATTTTATACACTTTTTAATTATTATGCCTTTACTTAATGTAATTGAAACACCGAAAGCTTTGCCTAAGTCTATAAGTGATCCAATTTTTTCTAGTGGGGCTGCAGGGATGTCACCCGCCACATCGCGGTCCAAAAAATAATGAAAAAATATATTATAACAATTATATTTTGTTTTTTCTCTTTTTCGTCCTTTTCAGCTGGTCCCACCATTAAGGGTGAAACCGTAGATTGGAGCTTTAATGGTCCTTTTGGAAAGTTTGACAAGTCCTCTTTGCAAAGAGGACTACAAGTTTACACTGAGGTATGTTCTAGTTGTCACTCTCTAAAATATATCGCTTATAGAAACCTTTCTGATCTTGGCTATAATAAAGCTGAAATAAAGGCTTTTGCATCATCATTTTCAGTTATTGATGGACCTGATGATGATGGTGAGATGTTCGAACGTCCCGGAATGCCAGCAGACCATTTTGTATCTCCATACCCTAATATGAATGCTGCAAGGGCCGCTAATGGTGGAGCTTATCCACCTGATCTATCTCTCATGACAAA